>JBMOGG010000124.1:0-9288 GCA_049318505.1 Sphingomonas sp.
TCAGGCTCTGGAGAGCTGCCATCGCGCCGGTGTTGGTGTTGACGTTAAAACTCATGATCATTCCTTCTGGATAAAAGGTCGCTTCTGCGGCCTGGGCCAGAAGCGCTGGCCCGCGACGTGCCGAAATATTCCGGCTCGTCCTTCATTGTGGGAAGGATTATTGAACAACCAAAATCAAGTTCGGGTTTTATTTATAGTTAATTATCCTTTACTATAAATTCGCCAACAAAATCAGAATGGAAACAGTGCGTCGTAGATCTGCTGACCCCAGCGTGCCTGCTGCGCATCGGTCAGCTGCCCGCGTCCGCCATAGCTGATGCGGGCCTTGGCGATCTGGCTGTGCCGGATGCTGTTGTCGCGCGCGATATCTTCGGGGCAGACAATGCCGGAGACGACCAGTTCGCGCAGTTCGAAATTCACCCGCACTTCCTGCTTGCCCCGGATCACGAGATTGCCGTTGGGCATGACGCCCACGACAGTGGCGGCGATCGTCATGTTGATCGTCTCGCTGCGGCTTGTGTTGCCGGCGCCGCTCGATTGCGACGTCGAATTGGTGTCGACAAGGGTCGACGGATCGGTGCCCGTCAGCTTGGCGAGCGGTGTCTGAAGCCCGAGGAGCGAGGCAATGCCCGACTTCTCGCTGCCGCCACGGCTGCGCGTGGTCGTGTTGTCGACCGCCGCTTTGTCGGCAACATTGATCCTGATCGTCAGTATGTCGCCCACACGACCGGCGCGCTGGTCGCGGAAGAAGGCCCCCGCCCCCGTGCGAAACAGTGATGCGTTGGGCGCCGGTGGCGGCGTCGCAACGGTCACTGCTTCGCTCCCGGCGCGATTGGTCGCGCCCTGGAGACCAAGCGAGGACTGCACGACGGGGCTGGGGGTCTGCTCCATCGCAGTCATCTTCGGTGGTTTGCCAACGGCCTTCAGGTGACCGACAGTGCCACAGCCCGAAAGCATTCCGGCAAGCACTGTCATGATTGCGATTTTCTTCATCATAAATTCCCGGGTAAAGTTCAGTGGGCCACAACGCGGATCGCGCCCGTGCCTTCGACGACGCCATCGAGCGTCCGGTTGGTCGACAGGCTGACCACGCGAACGAAGTCGCCTGCAGCGCCATTGCCGAGCGCACGCCCTTCGGTGCTGATCGTCAGCCCGCCATCGCGCAACGTGATCGTAACCGGTTCGCCGCGGCGAACGAGCTGCGGACGGATGACGTCCGAGGCGCGGACAATGGTCCCGGCGGAAAGCGTGCGCTGCGCCTCCATGCCGAGAATGTCTCTCAGCGCAGGCGCACCACGGGCTTCTGCGGGCGTCATTTCCTTCGGTACGAAATCTGTGGCCCCCAGCAAATCGCCCTTGGCGACGGCATGATCGAGCACAGGCACGGTGACCATCTGCACCGCCGGCGCGGACGACAGGGTCGACTGGGCGAAAAGCGGCGCGGCAAGCAGGCCGAAGCTGACCGCGATGGCGTATGCGGATCGCATGTCAGCGCAACTGGCTGGTGGTGGAGAGCATTTCGTCCGCCGTCTTCACCACCCGGCTGTTCATTTCATAAGCGCGCTGGGCCGTGATCAGCGCGGTAATTTCGCTGACCGGATTGACGTTCGACTGCTCGACGAACCCCTGGGTCAGCGTCCCGAAACCCGGCTCGCCGGGCGAGGCAATCGTCGCCTGCCCCGATGCCGCCGTTTCAAGGAAATTGTTGCCGCCAAGGGCCTGGAGCCCGGCCTCGTTGACAAAGGTCGCGAGTTGCAACTGTCCGATCGTTTGCGGGGCGGGTGTCCCGGCTATCGTCACCTGCACTTCGCCAATCTTCGATACCGTCACCGCAACAACGCCTTGCGGCACGGTGATGCCCGGCTGCACCAGGTAACCATCGGCGGTGACCAGTTCGCCCTGGTCGGACAACTGGAAAGAGCCGTCGCGGGTATAGCCGGTTTCACCGCTGGGCATTGTAATCTGGAAAAATCCCCGGCCCTGGATCGCAATGTCATAGGGATTATCGGTCTGCGAGAGCGCACCCTGCTCGGAGATGCGATAGACGCCCCCGGTTTTCACGCCCGCGCCGATCTGGATGCCGGTCGGCAGCTTGGAATCGCTGCCCGAGGCGGCACCGGCGCGGGACACCTGCTGATAGAGCAGGTCCTGAAACTCGGCGCGCTGCCGCTTGAAGGCGGTGGTGCTCATATTGGCGATGTTGTTCGAGATGACATCCACGTTGGTCTGCTGGGCCAGCATGCCGGTAGCCGCGATCGAAAGAGAGCGCATGGGAATCCTTTCAGTAAAAAATCAGGAAGCTGGAAACTGACAATGATCAGGTAACCCGGCCCAGCCGGTCGATGGCATTCTTGCGCATGTCGTCGAGCGCCTGCGACATGCGCTGGCTCGACTGATAGGAACGCAGGATCTCGACCATGGCCGTTGTCTCGGCGATGGGCTGCACATTGGAGCCTTCGACGCCACCGGCAGTCAGCTTGGTTTCAGCGGCGCCAAGCACGCGACCGCCTGTCCCGCTCATCATGCCGTCGCCCCGCGGCGACACGGCGCCCTCATCGGCAAACACGGTAACAGCGAGCCTGCCGAGCACGTCTGCGCCGCTCATGACCGAGCCATCCTTTGCGATGCTGAGATTTGTCTGTTGTTCGGGCGGCACGTTGATCGGCTTGCCATTGGCATCGAGCAGGCGCTGTCCGCCTGCCGTGGCGAGATCACCCGAGCCAAGCACCTTGACGAAACCGGCCCGCGTATAGGCCGTGCTTCCGTCAGGCGCCTCCACACCCAGGTAGCCCGGCCCGTCGATCATGACGTCGAGCGGGTTTCCAGTCGACTGGAACGCCCCCAATGCCGTATCGTGCACCGCGCCATAATCGAGCACATAGGATGTGTTCCCGGCGGTCGGCACGCTCGCGTCGCCCGCCTGCTCCACATATTCGTGGAACACCGGCTGTTCGCGCTTGAAGCCGACCGTGCTGCTGTTGGCCATATTGTTCGCCGCGACGTCCAGCCGTCGGCGCAGCGCCTGTTCGTGGCTCAACAGAACATAGGATGAGACATCCATTTCGTTCGCTCCAGATAAATCTTCATTCGGATGGCACTAGGCAGAAATTGCCCGGTGCCTCTCCTATAATAGACGGGAATGAGATGAATTGGGGCGACGGGGACATTTTCTCACGCACCCGTGGAACGAAAGGCAAGCCATTGTCAGAAGCCGTGCTGGATATCGTCGCTGAGGACATCCCAGAAGCCGCGCCTGCGGCCAAAAAGCTGCGCTTTAGCAAGAAGATGCTGATCATAATCGGTGCCGTTGTCGCGCTCCTGCTGGTCAGTGGCGGCGCGGCCTATATGATGCTCAGCGGCGGGGAGCCGGTCGAAGAGGCCGACGCCGGGGGGCATGGCGAGGGCGAAGTCAGCTTCGTCGAAGCACCACCCATGATCGTGAACCTGCGCGAGGCAGATGGCGCGGCCCGCTTCCTCAAGATCCGCTTTACGCTGGTTCCCGTGACCGCGGACAAGGCGGAGGCGCTCAAGAAAAAGCTGCCGCTGATCGTCGATGCCTTCCAGCCCTTCCTTCGCGAATTGCGTCCCGAGGATCTGAGCGGGTCGGCGGCCATCTTTCGCATCAAGGAAGAAATGCTGGTGCGCGCGACCCAGGCAGTCGGGCGACACCAGATCAAGGATATTCTCATTCAAGATCTGATCCAGCAATGAGCGACGAAATCACGGATTTCGCCCCGCCCGAACCGCCGACCGTTGGCGGCGACGGGGGAGGCGACGCATTCGACCAGGCGGGCATCGACGCCCTGTTCGGGGATACCGGACCGGTTACCCGGAAAATCGGCCTGAAAGCCGTCATCGAGTCCAACGTCATCAGCCATGAGCGGCTGCCGATGCTCGAAGTCGTGTGTGAACATATGGTGCGCACCTTTGCCTCCAGCATGCGCAACCTCACGTCCGACGCCATCGATGTCAGCCTCGACGAACTGACCTCGATCCGGTTCGGCGATTTCATGGACCGGCTCGAGATGCCGGCGATGATCGGCGTCTTTGCTGTTCCGGAATGGGACAATTATGGCGTCATCACGGTCGAATCGAGCCTGATCTATGCCGTAGTCGATGCGCTGCTTGGCGGCCGACGCGGCACCAATGCGATGCGGATCGAGGGGCGCGCCTTCACGACGATCGAGACGACCCTGGTCTCGCAGATGCTCCAGCTTGCCCTGACCGAGCTATCCGCCGCCTTCGAACCCATAGCGCCTGTCAGCATGCAGCTCGAGCGGATCGAGACGAGTCCGCGCTTTGCCGCCATCGCCGGGCCGACGAACATCGCGGCGGTTGCGACATTTCGCATCGACATGGAAGGCCGCGGCGGCCGGTTCAACATCCTGTTGCCCTATGCAACGATGGAGCCGGTGCGCGAAAAGCTTCTCCAGCGCTTCATGGGCCGCAAGGTCGGCCGCAGAAACATCTGGGAGGCGCACATGGCCTCCGAATTGCTGAAGACAGATGTCTCGATCGACGTCGTCCTGGGCGAACGAACGCTGCGGCTCGAAGAGATCGACGCGTTCAAGGTGGGACAGACGATCGCACTGCATACGGCGCCCGACGATGCCCTCGAAGTCCAGTGCGGCGGCGTGCCGCTGGGTCGGGCCCAGATCGGTCAGCGCAGCAACAATATCGCGGTCCGGCTCGTGACCGACATGTTCAAGGAGACCAAGCGATGACCTTTGCAACCCTAAGCAACATCGTCACCATGCTGTTCTGCATTGCCGTGCTGGTGCAGAGCGTGCGACTCATGCGGGCGCTGCGCGCGGTGAAAAGTGACGATTTCGGTGCCATCATTTCAGCACTCGACGCTTCGACGGCTCGGGCACGGACCGTGCTTGCGGACCTGCGCGAAACGTTGCGGACCGAATGTGCCGCCAATGCGCGCGTCATCGCGGGCGGCACCGCCATGCGCGAGGAACTGACCGTCATGTCGGGCATCGCCGATTCAGTTGCCGAACGCATCATGGCGGCCGTCAGCATGAGCAAAAACATGAAGAAGCCGACAGCGGCCAAGCCCAAGCCTACCGCAAAGGCCACCCCCCGCCGCCAGTCAGCCGATCCCGTTGCCCAACGTATCGTAGAGCCCGTCAGCAAGAGCACGAAAATAGAGACGCCCAAGGCAGCCACGCCCAAGCCCAAGCCTGTCGCAAAGGCCGCTCCCCGCCGCCAGCCCGCCGATCCCGTTGCCCAACGCATCGTAGAACCCGTCAGCAAGAGCAAGAAAACGGAGACGCCCAGGGCGGCCACGCCCAAGCCCAAGCCGACCGCAAAGGCTGCCCCCCGCCGCCAGCCCGCCTATTCCGTTGCCGAACACATCGTGGAACCCGCCAGCATGAGCAAGATGATGGAAACGCTGGCGGTAGCCGCATATAAGTCAAAGCCGGCCGCAAATGCCGCCCCCCGCCGCCAGCTAAAGGCCGCCGCATGATCCGCAAGCCTTCGCTGCTGATGCTGACAGCGGTCGCGGCCGCGGTGTCGACGGTCGCCCATGCCGTCAGCGTCGTGGCGCCTCCGCCCGAGGCTACCGCAACGCGGCTGGGAACCGAGATCAATCAGGATCTGGCGACACGCGAAGCGGCCTCGCGGCGTCGTGGACGCGCGCTCGAAATGCGCGAGCAAGCCGCGCGGGCAACGGAGGAGCGCCTAAAGGCCGAACTGCGCGCACGTCAGCAGGCAGCAGGTGATCCCGCAGGACCCGGCAGCCCTGCCGCTGCCAAAGAGGTGCAGTACGACAATCTTGCGCGCATCTATCAGAGCATGAAGCCTGCCAAGGCCGCGCTGGTCTTCGAACAGCTCGACATGGACGTGCAGTTGAAGGTGGCCCAGCGAATGCGCGACCGGTCGACGGCGATGATCCTGGCGGCCATGACGCCAAAGGGTGCCGCCGATCTCAGCATGTCGCTCGCCCGCAAGGAAGCATTGAAACCCAAGCCCGTGCCCGTTGCAGCACCTGCACCGGTGCGGCGTGCGGCGCTTTGATTATCGGGCTTAAGTGACGGCCGAAACCTCGACGATCAAAACACGATCGACCTGCGCATCGGCTGTTTTCAACGCCTTGGTAAGGTCGGTGCTCAGCCTGCCGACATCAACAGGCCTTTGGGCCGAGGCAAAGAGACGGGCGAATTCCATTGCCCCCGCGACCGAAACGGCGCGCAGGACAGGAAGTGTTTCGGTGAGATGTTCCTTGCCCGCTTCGTCCTTTGCGGCAAGCACCAGCTTGAATCGAAGTGACCCTTCGATTGTGTCGGAGCCGATGATGGGCACGACGATCATCGGCATCGGCACGAACTGCGGTTCGGGCCGGTCGCCCGGTCCGCCGTCCGACGCATTGGCGCTGCCGGTGGAGGCTAGGGCGAGCAGCGACGCGGCCTTCAAGAGGGATTTTTTGGACACAGGAACTCCGGGCAGGACGCACGCGCGCACCCCGCTCTCCTATAATAGAGGATATCGAGTGCAGAAGGGACAAAAATGAGCCGCGATCAAAGGCCGGGCCGCGTCAAGCTGGTCAGTGGCGCACCGCTTGCCGTCCCCGCCCGACGGTCAGGTGACGTTCAAAACCCAGAAAACAATGGCAAAACAGCTGGGGCGGCATCCACCACGCCGCCCTCGTCGGGGCTGCTTTATGGTGCGATTTTTTTGATCGGCTGCATGATTGGCGGGGCCGGTCTGTCGCTGTTGCCCATGCTGGGTGTGCTCTGATGCGATCGGTCATTGCGCTGCTGGCGATTGCAGCGACGACGACAGGCGCCCCACCCGCGGTCGAACAGCCCAAGAACGCCGCTCCCGCGACTGAGGCCGCCACCCAGCATGCGCCGGCACCAGCGGGCGCCAATGAAGAGGTGACCGCAAACTCCGCTCAAGCATCGTTTGCACCCTTTCGCCGGTCGAGCACCGTCGTGCCCTTTGCGCCGCAGTTTGCCGGGTTGGACGAGATTAACTCGCCCGCTGGATGGAAGGGCCCAAGCCACGACGCGGCGTTGGAGGCGTTGATGGGTGCAACTCCGGCGACGCGGCAAGCTGCGCGTTGGGACTATGCCCGCAGCCACATCGGTCGCGGCCGCGCGGCCGAAGCGCTGGGCGCGCTTGAGGTCATGCAACAGGACGAAATCGACATCGGGCTCGTCCCAAGCTTTAAGCTCGCGCTAGGCGCGGCTCTGGTACAGCTTCATCGGCCAACCGCCGCCATCGCCGCGCTGTCGAGTGAAGCGCTTGTGACCAATCCCGAAGCTTGCGCGTGGCGCATGCGTGCCCTGGCGCAGGGTGGCGAGGACCGACTGGCGCTCCGCCAGGTCAATTGCGCTATACCCGCTCTCAATCAAAGACATGGCAAGGAGCGGGCGCCGTTCCTTCTGGCGGTTGCGACCAGTGCTGCCCGAACCGGTAACCCTGCGCTCGTCATCGAACTGCTCAGGACCATGGCCGAGAAAGATCCCGCGGCGAACCTGCTGCGCGGCCGCGCGCTCATCGTGCTTGGCAAGATTGCCCCCGGGCAGCTGCTCCTTGCTCGGGTCGCCAGAATGGGAGACTATGGACAGCGGCTCGATGCAGAGCTGAGCCTCCTGGAAGCCAAGGCCGGCACGGGCCGCATTCCGGCCGATACCATGGCGCGGCTACGCCGGATCAGGTTCGTCTGGCGCGGCGGCGATATCGAACAGCGCGCGCTTGGACTCGCCTACCACGTCTCGAAGGAGACACGGGACATGCGCGGCGCGCTTGAGGCCGGGGCAACGCTGTTTCGCTATTTCGGCGGGGGCGCGCATCGCGCGACGTTGCTTACCGATCTGCAGGCGACCCTTACGGCGATCCTTTCGCCCCAAAATCCCATGCCGCTCGATCAGGTAGCCGGTCTCTATTGGGATTATCGGGACCTGTCGCCCGCGGCGGCGGCCGGCGATCTGCTCGTGTCGCAGTTCGCTGACCGCCTGCAGGCATCCGGCCTTTACGAACGTGCCGCCGAACTCCTCGAGTACCAGCTTCTCACTCGGACACAAGATGTCGCGCAGGGTCCCCTTTCAGCTCATGTGGCGTCGCTGTTCATCCTGGCGGGCAAGCCCGGCCGCGCGCTCGATGCGATCCGTGAGACAGAAGGGAACGCCTATCCTGACGATATCCTATGGGCGCGCCATCGCGTCGAAGCTGTGGCGCTCGATAAGCTGGGCCGCGCGAACGAGGCCCTGGCCGTCCTGCAGGACGTGCCGGATGGCGACGCCATCCGCAGCGAATTCTACTGGAAGCGCCGCGACTGGAAGGCGCTTGCCGAAGTGACCGAAACGTCACTTGGCGCAGCTGAACCATTGACCGAAGTCGTGCAGGCCAAAATTCTGCGTTACGCGATCGCCCTGGCCATGCTCGGCCGGGAGGCAGAGCTGGCGCGCTTGCACGATCGCTATGTTGCTTCCTTCGCAAAACTGCCCAGCGCAGCGACCTTCAACACGCTAACCGGTTCGATTGGTAAGATCGATCCGGCCATGATGAGCACAGCGATGGCCGCAATTCCGTCTGCCAGCCCTGCCGGTGAAATTGCCGACCTGGTCGATTCTCCGCCTATGGCAACCTCGCCGATCGGTTAAGCGCATTGGAATAGCGCGCAGAATTGGCGCACGGCTCGCAGTTTATCGCGGTCGATTACTTCAGGAAGTTGACGAGGCTGAGACCCGAGAGCTGCGAGAACACAGAGTAGCTTGCCTGCAGCACCGACTTTTGCTGGGCCAGGTCCGTGGCAATCTGGCCAAGATCTGCATCTTCATAGCCCGAAATCACGCCTTGCAGCAGGTTTACCCTGTCGGATGCCCGCGAGCCTAGCGCTTCGGCTTGGGCCTGTTTGCGGCCGTTTTCTCCATTAACCCCACGCAGCGACGACAGGCCGGCGTCGATCTGACCTGCCGCCTGGCTGAGGATATCGATTTGTGCCGCGGTTGGTGTGCCGCCGAGCGGTCCGGCACTGGCGAGCGTCTGGAAGGCCGTGTAAAGGCCAGTGCCGATCTCGCTTGCGGTCACACCGAATTCGACATTGAGCCCGTCCGCCAGACGCGCTGATGCCTTGACCCCGTCATTGGCGAACGCGGCAGACGCTGGCGTGGTCAGCGCGTCTGCGACCGTGTTGACCAGAAAGGGCGGCCCATCGGTTTGCGATCCACCGAACAGCGCGGCGCCGCCCTCTGCTGCGTTCAGCGCGGCACGGACCTGCGAGAACACAGCGTTGATCGCATCGGTAAGGCCCGCAGTCTTGCGGGTGCCAAT
>JBMOGG010000125.1:0-9277 GCA_049318505.1 Sphingomonas sp.
CGGTGAAGCGCAGATCTAGCGTCATGGGCGGGCCGCTCGCCTATCTCGACCGCTGGAGCTTTGCAGCGGGTGAAGAGGTCGATGTCCGCGCGAGCGGTATAGGATCAATTAGGCTCGATCTCCTTCGTCTCGGCGGCCTCGACGGCAAAGGTCTGCCGACGGGATACCGCTATGAGGTAATTGGCGACAGCCAGTGGCTGACCTTGGCTGAACGCCCGATCGTGCGTGGCTCTTGGGCTCAGGTCGACACCGGACCAACAGTTACCAAGAATGAGGACTGGAGTTGGTCACTAACATTCCTGCCGACGCTGACCGATGGTGGTACATTGCTGGAGTGGGGCGACCTGGGACGCGTTCGGCTGCTCGATGGACAGCTTTTTATTAGCATTGGCGATGGCGAGGCACGCCTCGCCATCGCAGCTAACGCATGGTGGCATCTTGCCCTCGTGCGAGACGAGCACGGAGTCGTCGTTCGCCTTGAACCCACCGGAAGTAATGCCTGGTCGCGGCAGTCATCCCAAACTCGCATCGACACCAGTCGGCGGATCATCACCGGTGACCTCATTATCGGACGCGGGTTTAACGGCAAGATCGAGTCACCCACGCTGAGAGTGGCCGGAGAAATTGTCGCCGGATGGGACTTTGCGGAAAATATGGAAGGGCAAACCGTGCGCGGGCACGGCGGTCGAGCGACGCCAATGAAGCTGGTTGGAGCTCCCCGGCGCGGAGTCACCAATTCAGCCTGGGACGGAACAGCGCACGACTGGACCAAAATGCCGGAGCATTTTGCGGCGATCCACGTGCACGACGACGATCTGGATGACTGCGACTGGCCGATTTCTGGGACCGTGCAACTGCCCGTCGATCTTGCCAGCGGCATTTACGCGATACGGCTAATGGGCGATACTGGCACGCATCATGTTCCGCTGTTCGTACGACCGGGCAACGACCCGGCAGTTCTCTTCCTAGCGTCAACCTTTTCGTACCTGGCTTATGGAAACAGCCTTTGGGCATCGCCATCGGCTGCGGAAATCGAAAAGACCCATCCCGACGAAGCTGCGTCGATGCGTCATTGCGGGCTATCACTTTACGCGCGACACCGCGACGGGTCGGGCGTTGGCCAGGTGTCGCTCAAGCGACCGTTGCTCAACGCCAAGCCCGGCTTTCTCGGTGAAGCAATTGGCGGGCAGGTTTTACTTAACGACGACCTGCGTATCCTCGAATGGCTCAACCGATCGAGCGAAGACTTTGGCGTGATCACCGACCATGACCTGCACCAGAACGGCGTCGACGCGCTGGGTGGCACGCGCGTGATTGTTACCGGTGCCCACCCTGAGTACCATAGCCGCGAAACCCTCGATGCACTTCAAGAATTCGCAAGCCGGGGTGGACGCATCATCTACATGGGAGGCAACGGATTTTACTGGCGTGTCGCGACATTGCCCGATGCGCCACACGTTATGGAAGTGCGCCGGGCAGAGAATGGCATCCGCATTTGGACCGAGCCACACGGCGAGTATTGCCATCAGGCTGACGGACTACGTGGCGGTACTTGGCGGCAGCTCGGTCGAGCGCCGAACGCCCTGGTCGGCGTCGGCTACAGCGCGCAGGGCGACATGTCCCCGACACGCCCGTTTGTGCGAACCGAAGCAGCAAGCGACGCTCGGGTGGCGTTTCTCTTCGAAGGCGTTGCCCAAGGCGAGATCGGGCGTGAAGGCCCCACCGGTGCGGCTGGTGGGTACGAACTCGATCGTGCCGATGCCGCACTCGGCACGCCGCCGCACGCACTAGTCATCGCGCGAACGGCGCCTTTTGACGATGGCCTCTATCCCGTGAACGAAGAGCGTCTGACACACACCCTGGTTGCAGCGACGGATCCCTTGCGGGCTGACATGGTCTTTTTCGAAGGGCCAAAAGGTGGTGCCGTGCTGTCGATCGGTTCAGTCTTGTTCGCCGGGCGGCTCGACGAGGAAGATGGCGCTGGGCGGCTGGCGACCAATGCACTTCGCCGGTTCGCCGATCCGGCACCATTTGCTATACCGGTCGAACAATGACCACCGAGCTTTCAACGATCAACCTTGACGCGCACATCGCTCTCCGTCGCGATATCCATGCGCATCCCGAACTTGCCTTCGACGAACATCGCACTGCGGATCTAATTGCCGCGCGCCTCGCATCAATGGGGATCGAGATTCACCGTGGCGTCGGCGGCACAGGCGTCGTGGGTGTTTTGAAGCGCGGCACTTCGAAGCGCATGATCGGCTTGCGTGCCGACATGGATGCATTGCCGCTAACCGAGGCCAACCGCTTTGCGCATGCCAGTACAGTCGCGGGGCGGATGCATGCCTGCGGGCACGACGGACATGTCGCGATGCTCGTCGCCGCTGCACAAGTGCTGGCGGAAAACGCGATGCTAGACGGCACAGTGGTTTTCATCTTCCAACCAGGTGAGGAAAGCGGTCGCGGTGCGCGTGTGATGATCGCCGATGGACTCTTTGACCGCTGGCCGGTGGAGACCGTATTTGCGGCGCACAATTGGCCGGGCCTTGGCGTCGGGCAATTTGCAGTCGCCCCGGGGCCGATGATGGCCGCTTGCAATACATTTACGCTGACGATCGAGGGCAAGGGCGGGCATGCGGCGCTGCCGCACTTGACTGTCGATCCTGTTCTTGCGGGTGCAGCGCTTGTGCAGGCTCTGCAGGCCATCGTCGCACGCGCAACACCCGCCGACGAAGCGGCGGTCTTAAGCATCGGCATGTTCGAAGCTGGGTCGAGCCCCCACATTATCCCCGATCGGGCCACACTGCGCGGGACTGTCCGCACTTTCAGTGCAGCGCGAACCGATGCGATAGAAACACAGATGCGCACGATCGCCGAAGGTGTGGCGATGGCGCACGGGTGTAGTGTAACGCTCGACTTCGAGCGCAACTGCGCAGCAACGCTCAACAGCGCAGCCGAGACGGCGCTCGTTGCCGAAGCGCTGAGCAAACGCTTCGGCGATGTTGCCGTCGAGCGCGCCACCCCGGCAATGACGGCAGAAGACTTCGCCTTCATGCTCGAAGCACGACCGGGTGCTTATTTCTGGATCGGAAATGGCGACGGTGATGCGCGCGCACCCGGACATGCCGTCGGCCCCTGCGCCTTGCACAATCCGAGCTACGATTTCGACGATAGACTCATCGCGATCGGTGCCGCCGCCTGGGTCGCTATCACTGAACATTTTTTCGAAAGTCAGCCATCTACCGCATGACGCGCCGCGCGGTGCCCGAAGACCAGTGCAGGCCCGAGCGTAATTCCGGCACCCGGATATGAGCCGCCCATGAAGCTCGCCGCGTCGTTGCCCACCGCATAGAGCCCGTCGATCGCAACGCCCTGCGCATCGATGACACGAGCGTTACGGTCAGTCCTCAGCCCGGCAAAGGTGCCGATATCGCCCGGCACGAGGCGAACAGCATAAAAGGGCGGCTGCACAATGGGTTGCACGCAGGGATTGGGTCCAATGCCTGCACTGCCGTTGAACCTTTCATAAACGTCGGTGCCTTTACCGAATTCGTGATCGATGCCTTCGACTGCATGTTCGTTGAAACGCGCGACGGTCCGCGCTAGTCCGGCGGGATCAATACCGCATTTGGCTGCCAAATCGGGAAGAGACCATGCTTCAGCGATATACCCCGACCGCACGTGTGGCGCGAGGCGTCCCGGCCATGGTGGTGCAGCACCCAAACCGTACCGTTGCACGGCATCGCTGTCGGCTATCAGGTAACAGGCTATCTCTGGCTCATCACGGCACGCCTCGACCAACGCGGGGACAAAGTCGTGATATGAGCGCGCTTCGCTGATGAAGCGCTGTCCGGCCCGCGTAACCGCAATGTAGCCGGCTTTGCCTCGATCGAAGAAGTGCGGAAAGGGCATCGTCGAGCCATCGCGCTGCGGCACCAGTGATACCGGCGTCCAAGCAGCAGAATGCGCTAAGGCATCGACCATTTTGCCGCCGATAGAGCTCGCAAGCACATAGCCATCCCCGACGTTCTCGTCGGGTGCCAGGCTACGGTGTGTGCTGCCTGTGCCGATCGTATCTCCAACACGCGCACGAAGGGCTTTGTTTGCGGGAAATCCCCCAGTGGCCAGAATGACACCGTATCGAGCATGCACCGCATACCGACCGTCCGGACCTTCGAGGTTTGCCCCGACGACGCGTCCGTCGGTGACAATCAGATCGGAAATGGCCGTCGACAGGCGCAAATCGACGCCGAGTTCGAACGCTGTGCGCGCAAGCATCGCGACCAACGCACTTCCGTTGGAAAGCCTGGTGCCGCGCGTGTGAGTTACGCGGTCACGGACGTAACGCGAAAAACGGCTGGCCACGATTGCGGCCGACTTCCACGAGCGTTGCATGCCGTAAAAGTGCAAAAGATCTTCCCGTCCGACAATCATGCCCCCCATAATCGTCGTTGTCGCGATGGGAGGTCGCAATTCAGCGAACCGCTTACCCAACGTCCGTCCGTCAAATGCCACTGGGCCGAGTGAGCGACCGCCTTTTGACCCGCCGGGGTCGGTCGGATGATAATCGGGCCAGGCGGCAGCGAGGGCGCAGCGCAAATAGCTATTTGCCTCGAACCAATCGAGCACATCGGGGGCAGAGTCCACGTAGACCTGAGCCTTGTCGATATCGAGGCGATTCCCGCCCTGTGCGCGAAGATAGGTCATGACGTTCGTCGCATCGTCTTCGATACCAGCCGTACGTGCCGCCTTGCTATTGGGAATCCAGATGACGCCCGCTGACGAAACCGTCGTGCCGCCGAACTTGGTCGCCTTTTCGACCAGCAGGACGTTGCGCCCCGCGCGCGCGGCGGTAACGGCTGCGGCGAGTCCGGAGGCGCCGGACCCGGCGATCAACAGGTCGCAGTCGTACGATTTGCTCACCTGCCGCCTCCCCATAGTTCGGATGGACATTCGATTTGTCCGTCGTCGTAACGGGCGGCGGAGGCCCGATCCCGTGCCAATAGCAGCGGCCCATCGAGATCGACAACGTTCGAACCCTGTCCTGCCAGCCAGGCTGGCGCCATTGCCAGCGATGTTCCGACCATATTGCCGACCATGACTTCACGACCTTCGGCACGAGCGCGTGCGGCCAAGTCAAGGGCTCCAGTCAGCCCCCCGGTCTTGTCGAGTTTGATGTTGATGACCGTATAAGCCGCCGCAAGCGCCGCAAGGTCTTGAGCCGTCTGGATGCTCTCGTCGGCAGCAAACGGGATCGGCACGTCAAAGCTGTTCAGCAGATGATCGTCACCAATCGGAAGTGGCTGCTCAATGAGTACCACCTTCGCGTTGACCAACGTTGGCATTAACGCGCCGAGCGATCGCACATTGAAGCCCTGGTTGCCATCGACCGCGAGCCAAGCATCGGGCCGCGCAGCACGCACGGCGCGCACGCGCTCAGCATCACCGTCATCGCCCAGCAGCTTGATCTTGACCGCGCCGAATGCAGACCATTGCCTTGCCTGGACGGCCATAACTTCGGGCGTGTCGGCCCCGATTGTGACCGTCGTGCGAACCGGCTGTGGCCGCGTGAGCCCGGCTAAGGCCCAAACGGGCCTGTTCTCCGCCCGTGCCGTCCAATCCCATAGGGCGCAATCCAATGCATTGCGGGCGCCACCAGGCGGCAGTAGGGCAGAAACAGCGTCGAAAGTCAGATCGGCAGATAAGAAGTCGCGAACTGCGTCGATCTGCGCCGCCATGCTATCGGCAGTTTCGCCGTGATAATGTACGCCGCTCGCTTCGCCCCGTCCGGTCACACCGTCCCAAGTCATAGTCACTGTCAGCGTTTCGGTATCAATATCGCAGCTTGTCGCCGTACGAAAAGGGACGCGTAACGGCCAGCGATCTTTGGCGAGCGACAGCTCGAACATCTCGCTGGCCGCTCCCTTTAGAAGTCGAAGCCGACGCGCGCCTCGAAGGTGCGCGGCGGGGCAAAGCTTTCGTAGACGCCCGAGAAAAAGACGTCGGCGCGCTGAACCCGCGTCAGTGTATCGCCCAGGTTGCGCCCGACCGCTTCGAGGTAAAACCGCTTGCCGGGTTCGGTCCAACGCAACGTCGCGTTAACCGTCGTCGAGGCTCGATCGAAATTCTGCGGTGCATCGAGCGTGAGCGGAAAGATGATGCTGCTTCGATAGACATACTCGCCGCGCGCGCGAAACTCGCCACCGAGCAGATTTCCTCGGAACACCAGGCCCGCCGTGCCACTAACCTTTGGTGCCAGCGGCAGACGCGTGCCGGTCAGCACGAGGTTGTTCGAGGGTGAGACATAACGCCCGAATTTGGCGTCGAGATACGTGCCTGCCAAATCAAACGAAAAGCCAGCACCTAGGCGAAAGTCAGTTTGCAACTCGACCCCGGTGATCTTTGCACCTTCGGCATTGCTGACCGTTGCGACGGCGCCGCCACCTGCGCCCGAGAAGACCAAGGTGCGCAGCTGGAGATTGGTGTAATCATAGCGGAATACCGACGCATTGATCGTCGCGCGGCGATCGAACAGCGTCGCGCGAACGCCTCCCTCATAGGCCACGATTTCTTCCGGCTGATAGAGTGTCGGCGGACCTGCTGCGAGCAGATTGAAGCCGCCGCTCTTAAAGCCCTTGGTGACGCCCGCATAGAATAGCAGGTCTTTCGATGGGCGAAACTGAATCTGACCTTGCGGCGTGAATGATTTGAAATTAGCGGCCACATTCGCCGTCGAAACAGGGTTGGCGAGCAGGTTGACCGTGCGACCCGACTTGTCCTCGTCATTGTATCGCGCCCCGACCATCACAGCGAACTGATCGGTGAAGTTATAGGTCGCTTGCCCGAACACAGCTTTTGCTTTGCCTTTGCTCGCAGATGTGGCGCGCGCGAACGGGGTCGGTACCCCCCAGTCGATCGCCTGTGCGCCGTCATCATCGTAGTAGAACAGGCCAAAGGTCCATTGGAACGGTCCCTTGTCGCGATTGCTGACTTGAAACTCCTGTGAGAACGAGTTGACGTTCGTCGTCGACGTGAAAAACTCGTTGAAGTCGCCGGTAAAGTCATAATCAAGTGCATCAGCGGCGTCGTAACGCGTGAAACCAGTAATCGACTTTATGCCGATGTTCCCAAGCGTCCAGTCGACGGTCGCACCGACCACGGTCGAATCACGCCGGCTGAATACGGGCGAATCCAGGCGGATTGTCCGAGGACCGGTCCGCTGAAGCGCTGCAGGCACAACAAGGCCATAGAAGTTGTCGGGAAATTTCCGGAACGTCGGGTCGGTCGAAATGCCGTAACCGACCGTGCCGTCGTCACGCGTGACTTGCGCGAGCAGCGTCAATTTCAGCTCGGGTGCAAGATTGAACGCGAATTGTGCGCGCAGCGCGCGAAAATCCTGAGCGTCCAACCGCGTATTTCGCAGGATGTTTGCCGTATAGCCGTTGTCCTTCACGTAGCTGCCAGCGATACGTGCAGCGACAGCCTCGTTGCCGAGGTTGAGCGTCAGCTGCGCACGGCGCAGGCCGAACGACCCGGCGCCGATCAATCCTTCTGCACTCGTTCCCTCTTCCGGCCCGCGCGAAATGACGTTGATCGCGCCACCGGTCGCATTGCGCCCGTATAATGTCCCTTGCGGCCCTTTCAGCACTTCCACGCGACTGATGTCGAACAGGTCGGTCAAGATCATGCTCGACTGGGGCAAATAGATGCCATCGAGATGGACGGCGTTGGAAGGGTCCGACCCGACGCTGCGCACGTTGTTCGAAATGCCGCGTATTGCGACATTAGTTTCTCGATTGCCGAAAGAGATCGAGAGGCCGGCAACACGCTGCTGAAGGTCGAACGAGCTTCTGATGCCTGATGCCGCGAGATCGTCCGGTCCAAGCGCGGTGACTGAGGCCGGGACGTCTTGCAGCGTCTGCTCGCGCTTCAGCGCGGTAACGATAATTTCGTTCGCGGTGTCTTCGGCCGGGGTCTGCGCCCAGGCTGGCGTCGCAAATGTCAGCGTCATGCCGACAGCTGTCGTTCCCAAAATCCAACCGCGCATGCCCACCTCCCTTTGCGTTGAACGTACATCATTGCTGGATTCGGAAAATCGTCAAGCTATTTTTCGGATTTAGACAAATTGGCCGAAAGCAACCTTGCGAGCGCCGTTGCCAAGACGAAAGTCACAATGCCGAGCGGGCCGATGAATACGAACAGGCTGAAAGGCAGTGCATTTCCACCTTGCCCAATGCCGTCATTCAAGGCGGCAATGCTGGAAGGACCAAAGCCCAATCCAAGCCCGATGCTTAAGCAAACGGCCATCGATGCGGCGAGCGCTCGCGTCCGGTCCGTCACGAGGTCTTGCAGCGTGACCGCCACAGCGACGTAGGCCACGTTCGCAACCGCTTGCCACACGGCAAAGGCGATAACGCCGCCTTCGCCTGTCGGAACGAGGATGAGAACTGACGACAATGCCAGTCCGACTGCACAAATCTGTAGCAGTAAGACGCGCCCGCGCGGGCCATTGCGTACGTGCATTCGATCGGCCAGCCAACCTCCTGCCCAAGCCGCTGCCGTGCCGCTTATAAGCGCAGTGAGACCCAATGCCTGGCCCGCGCTCGCTACGTCCCAGCCATAGCTGCGCGTCAGCAGAGCCGTCTGCCAAGTGGTGTAAGCAAAGTCGGCGACTGCAATCGAGCTGCCTGCGAGCAGCACGAGCCAGAGCTTTCCACGCAACTGCATCAGATCGCCGAATCGCGCTCTTGACGTCCCTGGGGGTGTGGCGCGCGGCGGCTCTCGAAACGTCAGTAAGATCGGTATCAGAACGAGGCCGCTTACCGCGAGCAGCATTACGACACGCCGCCAATCGGAGAGTTCGCCAATGACTGGCAAGCTATCGAAACCGCCGCTTTGAGCATGGGCAAGCATCCAGCCGCCCCCGCTGAACGAAAGCGACGTGCCTAGCGTCGCGCCGAAGTAGGTGAGCGCAATTGCCCGTCCACGTCGCTCGACCGAAACGAATTCGCAGAGCAGCGATATGCCCGCAGGCACCAATACTGCCTCGCCCAAACCGACCAGAATCCGACCGATCAAGAGCCCGGACAGATTGCTGGAAAGGCCGAATACGACCGTGCCGACGGTCCAAGCCGCAACGCCGCAGACGATGATGTTACGTCGATTGCCTCGGTCGGAAAACCAGCCGCTGACTAGAGTTGCCCCCGCATAGGTGAAGGCAAATGCGCTTTGCAGCGTGCTGAACTGCAAGTCGCTGATCGTCACATCGCGACGGATT
>JBMOGG010000126.1:0-9242 GCA_049318505.1 Sphingomonas sp.
GGAAATCCAAAGTTTCTCTGTCTTGCGCTCAAAATGAATTTGCCAAATGTAGGGAAATTGCACTAACTCTCAGTAATGGACAGGAGTAATCAGGTCGTCGGCGAGTCATTCGCCTTTCTGGATTCGATCGAGCGGGCAAGCCGTGCCGCTGCGCTGAACCGCCCTGTATTGGTCATCGGTGAGCGCGGCACTGGCAAGGAGCTGATCGCCGAGCGCCTACACCGGCTCAGCCCGCGATGGGCAGGGCCCCTCATCACCATGAATTGCGCAGCCCTTGCCGAAACCCTCATCGAGGCGGAATTATTCGGTCATGAGGCCGGGGCCTTCACCGGGGCGACCCGTGTCCGCGAGGGACGGTTTGAAGAAGCCGATGGCGGGACCTTGTTTCTTGACGAACTCGCTACCTTGTCGGCCGGCGCGCAGGAGCGTCTGCTGCGTGCCGTCGAATATGGCGAAGTCACGCGTATCGGCTCGAACAAGCCGCTTCGCGTCGACGTCCGCATTGTCGCTGCGACCAACGAGCATCTGCCGTCGCTCGTTGAGAGGGGCCGCTTCCGGGCCGATCTTCTCGACCGTCTGGCTTTTGAAGTCGTGACCCTTCCGCCATTGCGCGCACGGGCCGGTGATATCCCGGTCCTGACCGAGCATTTTGGGCGTCGCATGGCATCCGAACTCGAGTGGCGCAAATGGCCCGGGTTCTCACCCGGCGTAAGGGAAGTGCTCGAACGTTACGACTGGCCCGGCAATGTCCGGGAATTGCGCAATACGATCGAGCGCGCGGTCTATCGTTGGCAGGATGAGGAACGACCGATCGATCAGGTGGATTTCGATCCGTTCGTGTCGCCCTGGTCGCCTCAGCCTTCTGCCAAGGCCAGCGCCGAAGTACCGTCGCCTACCCAACACGCTCCTGCCGCATCTGCGCCGGGGCGCAATGTGGCGGAGGTGCGGGACTTTCGGGGCGCCGTGGCCGCTTTTGAGCGCGAAATCCTCGCTGATGCCCTGCAGCGATGTCGCTATAACCAGCGGGCCGCCGCCAAAACAATTGGCCTAAGTTACGACCAGCTCCGCCACGCCATGAAACGCCATGGACTGTTCGAGAGCGAGGGCGAAGAAAAAGCGGCTTGAGCGATGCGACCTAACGCGTCACCAAGCGTTACAGCCCCGAATTCATTCCTGGAGCTTTGCCATGCCGTTTGTTTTGCCGCCGCTGCCTTATGCCCGTGACGCGCTTGCGCCGCACATGTCCGCAGAAACGCTCGACTTTCACCATGGCAAGCATCATCAGGCCTATGTCACCAAGACCAATGAACTCGTCGCGGCGAAGGGACTGGGGGGTATGTCGCTGGTCGAACTGATCACGCACCACACGGCACCCGGAGACAAACAGCTGTTCAACCAGGCAGCACAAATCTGGAACCACAGTTTTTTCTGGCAGTGCCTGTCGCCGACGAAGCAAAGCCCGGCGGGCAAGCTTGCCGAAATGATCAACCGCGATTTCGGTTCCACCGATGCTCTTGTCAAAAAGCTGGCCGCCGAAGCCGTTGCCCATTTTGCCAGCGGTTGGGCGTGGCTCATCCTTGACGGATCGACGCTCAAGATCACGTCTTATCACGATGCCGACACGCCGATTGCCCATGGCGTAGCACCGCTGCTGACCCTCGATGTGTGGGAGCATGCCTATTACATCGATTACCGCAATGCCCGCCCCAAGTTCGCCGAAGCCGTCCTCACCAATATTGTCAACTGGGACTTCGCCGCGCAAAACCTCGACGGCAAGGGTGCCAGCCGGGCCGACCAGAAGGGTTAGGAAACCGGCGGCTCGGCCGGTTCACTGCCGAGCCCGTTCTTCAACATGTACGGCACATGTGCGAGTCCGAAGACGATCGAAAGAGGGATCAGGGCGTAGACCTTGAGGGACAGATAGGTGTCCATGCCCCCGTTTTGGTAATTGTACAGGTAGCGCAGCGCTTCATTTATCAGTGCCATGGCAAAGAAGAAGAAGCCCCAATTGCGCGATAGGATAAGCCAGGCACGATCGTTCAAGCCTTCGAAACCAACTTCGAGAACGTCGCGCAGCAAGGGGCGCCCGAGGAGAACCCCGCCGATGAGAAGGGCGCCCAGGCCCGCATAGACGATGGTCGGTTTTGTCTGGATGAAACCGGGGTCGTGGAACCAGATCGTCAGTGCGCCAAAGCCGATGATGAGAATAGCTGAAATCCACAACATCGGCGCAATCCGGCCAAGCTTCCACTTCGACACGATGAGCGCGATGGCGATGGCTGCCATAAAGATGCCGGTCCCGGCAAAGACACCCCAGATCTTGAAGCCGATAAAGAACGCGATCAACGGCCCATAGTCGAGGATGAGGCCCAGATTACCTGGGCCCTTTGGCTTTGCGTCGCTCACTTATGTACCCCTGCAATGGCATCGGCCAGTTCCTGCGCATCGAACGCGCGGAGGTCGTCGATCGTCTCTCCTACGCCCACGGCATGGATTGGCAGCCCGTATTTCTCGGCCGCGGCAACGAGCACGCCGCCGCGTGCTGTGCCATCGAGCTTGGTCATGACGAGCCCGGTAACGCCGGCCACTTCCTTGAAGACTTCGATCTGGTTGAGGGCGTTCTGGCCCGTCGTCGCGTCGAGCACGAGGACGACATTGTGCGGCGCCGCCGGATTGAGGCGGCCGAGGACGCGGCGGATCTTGGCGAGCTCGTCCATGAGCTCGCGCTTGTTTTGCAAACGCCCCGCCGTATCGACGATGAGGACATCAATGCCCGTCTCCGTCGCCTGCTTCACCGCATCAAAAACCACGCCCGCGGCATCGCCGCCTTCGGGCCCTGTAACAATGGGAATGCCCAGCCGCTCCGCCCAGACCTTCAGCTGCCCGATTGCCGCTGCCCGGAACGTATCGCCAGCCGCCAGCATCACGCCATAGTCCTGTTCGAGGAACACATGGGCAAGCTTGGCGATCGTCGTCGTCTTCCCCGATCCGTTAACGCCGATGACCAGGATGACCTGGGGGCGCGGAAAGGCGTCGATAACGAGCGGCTTGGCGACTGGTCCCAATACGCCCGCGACCTCTTTAGCAATCACCGCACGCAAGCCAGGCTCGTCGATGCCGCGCTCGAATGTCTTGGCAGCAAGGGCCTTGCGGACCCTTCCGGCAGTCGGCGACCCGAGGTCGGCAGCAATCAGCGCATCCTCTACCGAATCCAGCGTCTTTTCATCGAGTTGGCCAATTCCGATCAGCGTCGTCACGCTTTCGGTCACGCGTTCGGACGTCCGGCGCAGGCCGGAAAACAGCCGCCGCGCCCAGCTTGTTTCGGTCATACGGGTACTCCGGTCAGAATGTCGCCATCGGTCGCAACGATACGAACCGCCACGATGCTACCCGCATCCTGCCGCGTGGTCAGGGCCACATTGGCAAAATTTTCGGCATGGCCCCGCCGCTCGCTCCGTTCGACGAGCACCTGTTGCGTAGAGCCGACGAGACCCGATAGCCACGTGGCGCGGCGCTTGGCCGAGACTTCCCGCAGCTCACGCGCCCTTGATTTCGCCACCTCTGCACCGACCAGCGGCATGCGTGCGGCAGGTGTCCGTGCACGCGGTGAATAGGGGAAGACATGGCCAAATACGATGTCGCAGGCGTCAACGATCGACACATTGCTGCAATGCATCGCGTCGCTTTCGGTCGGGAAGCCAGCAATGAGGTCAGCCCCAATTGCGATTGCCGGTCGTAGCGCCTTCAGCCTGTCGACCAGTGCAATGGCCTGTGCGCGGGTGTGGCGTCGCTTCATGCGCTTCAGGATCATCGGATCGCCCGACTGCAATGACAGATGGACATGCGGCATGATCCGCGGCTCCCGGGCGATGAGATCGAACAAGGCCTCGTCGATTTCTGCCGGATCCAGCGATGACAGGCGCAGGCGCGGCAGGGCAGGAACCTCGCGCAAGATTAGGGAAACGAGCCCCGCCAGCGACGGGCGATAGCTTGTCAGGTCGACTCCCGTCAGGACGACTTCGTGCTGCCCTTCCTCTACAGCGCGGGCGATAGCCGCAACCACCGCTGACGGCGGCACCGAAGCACTGTCGCCCCGGCCATAGGGGATGATACAGAATGTGCAGCGATGGTCGCACCCGGTCTGGATCTCGACGAAACTGCGCGTCTGGCCCCGCCCGCTTACCACCGGGGTGTCATGCGGGACGGGCACCATGATGTCGCCGACATGGACGCCAGAGCGGACATAGTTCTCGGCAACCAGTTTCTCGCGATTGCCCAGCACAAGGTCGACCTCAGCCATGGCCGAAAACCGGTCCCGGTCGACCTGTGCTGCGCAGCCAGTGACCACGATCCGGGCACCGGGCCGTGCCCGACGCGCGCGGCGCGCGGCTTGTGCGGTCTGGCGGACAGCTTCCCCCGTCACAGCGCAGCCGTTGATGACCGTCGTATCTCCAGGCTGACCGTCGAGCAGCCGACCGATGGTGGCCCCTTCCGCGATGTTCAGGCGGCATCCGAAATCGAGCACCTCGACCGTCATGCGTCGAACCGTGACCAATCGGCGTCGCCCGTAAAGACATGCGTGGCGGGCCCAGCCATCCGGATGCCGGCGCCTTCGTGCCAGTCGATGGTCAATGTGCCCCCTGTCATCTCCACTTCGACAGGCCCTGAGGCCCGGCGCGCACGAATGGCAGCAATGGCAGTGGCACAAGCTCCTGTGCCGCAGGCCCGTGTGAGGCCAGCACCACGTTCCCAGGTTCGCAACCGGATCGAGTGCTGCCCCATGATCTCGGCCACGTTGACGTTAATCCGCTCAGGAAACAGCGCATCGGTTTCGATCAATGGCCCAAGACGTTCGAGGTCGACGGCGCTGAGATCATCGACGAAAAACACGACATGGGGGTTCCCCACATTGACGGCGGCGGGCGTCGCCAAGTCTTCCCATGCAACCGGCATGGCAGCTGTATCCATAGCATAGGCCAGCGGGATGGCCGACCAGTCGAACTTTGGAGCCCCAAGTTCGACAGTAGCGCCAGTGTCTGCGCGGGCGATGCGCACGAGGCCGCCCTGTGTTTCGAGGGAAGCGTCACCGATCAGGACGGCCAGCGCCCGCAGCGCATTGCCGCATGCTTCGGCTTGGCTGCCATCGTTGTTCCAAATGCGCATGACCGCGTCTGCCGTCTGCGACGGCTCGATCAAGATCAGCTGGTCGCAGCCGATGCCGGTGCGTCGGTCAGCAATCGCGCGGGCACGTGCCGCAGTCATCGCTACGGCGTTATTGCGCGCATCGATGACGACGAAGTCGTTGCCCAGTCCATGCATCTTGTGAAAACGGTCACGCATTGCCGCCGGCATCTAGGGAGGCATCGCCCCCAAGTCCATTATGCCGATCGACGCAACGGCTCTGAAACGGGGGTCACGTCACTTGAGACGGGCTCGTCAGGCGTAATGTGCGCGGGCGCAGCACGCGTCAAACGGGCATTCGGCAGGAGGTTGCGTTCGGCAAGCAGGGTGCGGGTCTGCCTGATCGAAGTTGGCCGACCATAAAGCCAACCCTGACCCTTGTGGCAGCCCATATGCTGGAGGCGTTCCTCAATGGCGGCATTCTCGATACCTTCGGCCGTGACCCGCAAGTTCAGACTTTCGCTCAGGCGCAAAATGGCGTTGACGATGGCTGCACTCTCCGCGTTATCGATGATCGACATCACAAAGCTCTTGTCGATCTTGATCCGGTCAAAGGGGAGCGCGCGCAAATGGGCAAGCGATGAATAACCAGTCCCAAAATCGTCAAGGGCAAGCTTCACGCCCTGATTTTTGAGACTTCCAATAATAGACTGCGCCAGTGCAAGATTTTCGAACAACGACGTTTCAGTTATTTCGACTTCAAGACGCGATGCAGGAAAACCCGTCTCGGTCAGCAACATGACAATCTTTTGGGCGAGCCAGGGGTCTTTGAGCTGGACCGGCGAGATATTGACCGAAAGCGTCAGGCTCGAGTCCCAATTACGTGCCTCGATAAGTGCCGTGCGCATGACGGCAAACGACAGATCGTCGATCATGCCTGTTTCTTCGGCAATCGGAATGAAGACTTCCGGGGACACCAGCCCGCGTTGGGGGTGTTCCCAGCGCGCCAGCATTTCAAAGCCGCGCAGTCGGCCCGTCGTCAGGTCGATTTGCTGCTCGAAAAAGGGAACGAAATTACCCGCTGTTATGTCGTGCCGCATGGTGTATTCTAACTCGCTGCGCGCCTGAAGCTCACGCTCCATCGAGGCGTCGAACCAGCTGTGACGGTTCCGCCCTTGGTGTTTGGCCGCATATATGGCGAGATTAGCGCGCCGCATCAGCGAGTCGACCGACCTGCAGTCGCTGTCCGAACGCGCGATCCCGCACGAGACCGAAACGCGGACATCGACGCCGCTGGCGTCGATAGGCTGCGCGAGGTCCGAAACGATTGCCTGCGCAATTCGCTCCACGACATCGGGGTAGTTGTGGTCAAAGGCAAGAATACAGGCAAACTCATCGCCACCAAGCCGCCCCGTTAGCGCAGAAGGGGGCAACATCGTCGCAATTCGGGCGGCAATTGCCTTTAACAGAACATCTCCCACCGCATGTCCATGGACATCGTTGACGTTCTTGAAATGGTCGAGGTCGAGCATCAGTAGCGCAACGGCCTTTTGCCGCCGGAACGCGAGGGTCATCAATTCCGTGCCCTGATCGTGAAACGCGCGACGGTTGTAAAAGCCGGTCAACGCGTCGCGGACGGCGAGCGATTGTGCGCGCTGTTCAGCGGATGCACGTTCAACCACTTCTTTCGATAAATCGTTGTAACGACACCATCCGAACAGGATGAGCGCAATGTTGAGCACCATCGCGACGACGAGCGTCCGGTCTGCGCCACTGGCACCGCCATAGAGCATCCGGATCGTGCTGGAGACAAGTTGTTCGCCATTCCAGACGAACATGACGATGGCCGCCAGAACGATCCCACCTGTAAGTAGATCGTTCCTGGCATTGCCGGTGCGCCCGTTCGTCATCCCGGTTTCGCCCACCAACAGTCCCTATCTCAGCTTCGACCAAGCTTAGCAGGCGAGCGTGAACAAGTTGTAAACGCTGTAAACCTAACGTGTTCTTACGGGACATTGACGTTGCGCGCCGGTTTGCATAAGAGACGGTTGCGCATCGCATTGCGATCGAGCCGCTTGGTGCGGTGCCGCTAGTCGACGAGGTTTCGTCCGCTGGCGTTTTTTGCGTTTGTTGAGTTCTTTGGAGTTTACGCCACTTGTTCGACACGCTGAGCGATCGCCTCGGGAGCGTCTTCGACCGGTTGAAGGGCAGGGGTGCTCTGACCGAGGCAGACGTACGTGCTGCCATGCGCGAAGTACGCGTTGCCCTGCTCGAGGCCGATGTCGCGCTGCCGGTCGTCCGTTCATTCGTCGACAGCATCACCGACAAGGCAGTCGGACAGAATGTGTTACGCTCGGTCACGCCGGGACAACAGGTCGTCAAAATCGTCAACGATGCGCTGACCGAGATGCTCGGATCGGACGCCTCCGATCTTGAACTCGACGTCACGCCACCCGCGATCATCATGATGGTCGGTCTGCAGGGGTCGGGCAAGACGACGACCTCGGCAAAGATCGCCAAGCGGCTGACCGAGAAGGACCGCAAAAAGGTTCTGATGGCGTCGCTCGACGTCAATCGGCCGGCGGCGCAGGAACAACTGGCTGTCCTCGGCGCGCAGACGGGCGTATCAACTTTGCCCATCGTTGCTGGCCAGCAACCGGTCGATATCGCCCGGCGTGCGCTGACGGCCGCAAAACTTCAGGGTTACGACGTCCTGATCCTCGACACCGCTGGCCGTCTCCATGTCGATCAGGCGCTGATGGACGAGATGAAGGCCGTCAGCGAGGTGTCGGCCCCGGCTGAGACACTGCTCGTCGTCGATAGCCTGACCGGTCAGGACGCCGTCAACGTTGCCAAGAGCTTCACCGATCAGGTGCCGCTGACCGGCGTCGTGCTGACCCGTATGGACGGTGATGCGCGCGGCGGTGCTGCGCTCTCGATGCGCGCCGTTACCGGCAAGCCGATCAAATTCGTTGGTACGGGCGAAAAGCTTGACGGGCTTGAGCTGTTCCACCCGAGCCGCGTCGCCGGACGTATCCTCGGCATGGGGGACGTGGTCTCGCTGGTCGAGCGCGCGGCGCAGACGATCGAGGTCGAAGACGCCGAAAAGCTGGCGGCCAAGATGTCGAAGGGGCAGTTCGACATGAACGACCTTCGGATGCAGCTGAAGCAGATGCAGAACATGGGTGGCCTCGGCGCGCTTGCGGGCATGATCCCCGGTCTCAAAAAGGCGCAAACGGCAATGGCCTCGGCGCCAGGCACCGACAAGATGCTCGTCCATATGGACGCAATCATCGGATCGATGACGCCCAAGGAACGCGCCAAGCCCGAATTGCTTCAGGCCAAGCGGAAGATCCGTATCGCCAAGGGCGCGGGCGTGACCGTTCAAGAGGTCAACAAATTACTGAAAATGCATCAGGAAATGGCCGGTGCCATGAAAAAGCTCAAGAAGATGGGCGGCATGAAGGCGCTGATGGGGATGATGGGCGGCGCAAAGGGCATGGGCGGCGGCCTCGAAGCAATGCTGGGTGGAATGGGCGGAGCTATGCCGGGAGGCATGCCGTCGCTTCCGCCGGGTTTCATGAAGAAGAAATAACCGGATCAACGAAGGAAGTAAGATAATGGCAGTTTCAATTCGTCTCTCGCGTGGTGGCTCAAAGAAGCGCCCCTATTACCGTATCGTCGTTGCCGATGCGCGTAGCCCGCGTGACGGCAATTTCATCGAGCGTCTGGGCAGCTACAACCCGCTGCTCGCCAAGGACGACGCCAACCGCGTCGTGCTGAACACCGAGCGTGCCCAGCATTGGCTGAGCGTTGGCGCGCAGCCGACCGACCGTGTTGCCCGCTTCCTCGATGCCGCCGGTGTCCGCGAGCGCGCCGCGCGCAGCAACCCGACAAAGGGCAAGCCCGGCGAAAAGGCAACCGAGCGTCTGGAAGAACAGCAGAAGAAGGCGGCCGAAGCCGCAGAAGCTGCGGCTGCGGCTGCTGCCGCCACGCCTGAGCCCGTCGTGGAACCTGAGCCCGAGCCGGTTGTGGAAGCCGAGGAAGCGCCGGTTGAAGCTCCTGCCGAGGAAGCGCCGGCGCCTGCAGGAGCTGCCGAGGAGGCCCCCGCCGAACAGGCC
>JBMOGG010000127.1:0-9206 GCA_049318505.1 Sphingomonas sp.
TGGCCGATCTGCTTGTCATGGAAGTCGTGCACGCGGGCTGGCCGGTGCTCGTTGCACGCCAGCCCCGCCTGATGGTCGATCTCAATCGTGCCGAGACAGACTTTCAAGCACGGTCGGTGTCCGGCGCGCGCGACACGGCTGCACGGCCTTCGCACCGGGCACGCGGGGGCCTGGGGCTGGTACCCGACCGACTCGGAAATGTCGCGTTATGGCGCCATTCCCTGCGCACGGCCGACCTTGCCGCGCGGATCGTTTCGATCCACCGGCCGTGGCATGCGGCCGTCGACGCGGCGCTGACGAGTGCGCGTGACACACATGGGAGCGCCATTCTGGTCGATATCCATTCGATGCCACCGTTGCCGGGATCTGCACCGGCGCAAGTCGTTTTGGGCAACAGGCACGGGGCAAGCGCACCGCGTGATATCACCGAAATGACAGCGGCCTGCTTTCGCGAAGCAGGCCTACGGGTCGCGATCAACGCGCCCTATGCGGGCGCGCATATGCTCGAGCGACACGGACGCCCGTGGCACGGCATCTCCGCACTGCAGATCGAATTCGACCGACGGCTGTATCTCGACGCCGCACTCGATGGCCCCGGCAAAGGACTGCCTGCCATGCAAAAACTGCTGTGCATCTTGGCCGCACGGCTGGAAAAGGTCGCGGGTCAGCAAAGCTTCCCTCTGGCCGCCGAATAAAGCACCACCGCGTGTTTTCACACGCGGTGGCCAGGTTCAGGGAGGAGGTGCATCCGTAAATGCACCGGCCGCGCGCGAAAGGGGGAACGCGCAAGCGGCTGCGCTACAGATAGTGCAATGCGCCTAAAGCTACAAGGGCAGCATCCTTGTCATTAAGCGGATTTATTTGCCGCGTTTGCCGGCTCAGGTGACTGCGGGAAGGACCGTTTTGCCCTGGAAGACCTGGCGGCCGAAGATTTCGCGCATCGTCTGCAACGAAAACAGATGGGCGTGGATCAGGGGCAGCATGCCCGACTGCATCATCTTGCGCAGCACATCGCCTCGCAGGTCGCGCAGCTTGGCTTCATCGACCATCTGGAAGCCGCGGTAAACAAAGGGTTGGCTATCGCCATCGGGCTGAATGGAGACTTCGCCTTCCATCAGCAGGCCGTGCTCGGCGAGTTCAGCCATGAACTGGCTGGTCTTCATGCCCGATTCCTCGAATTCCTGGCAAAAGCTTAGGACGCGGGTCACGGCGTCCGCCGGCTGGCCATCAGCAAACAGCACCTCACCTTCATCAAACTCACCGATGATCCCGGGCGTGGGATCAAAGCACAGCGACAGTTCTTGCGCCTCGGGGCGAAGCCTTGCGAGCAGGAAGGGGTAGCGGCGCACATAGGCCGGCAAGTAGACCGCATCCGTCACCTTGCCCTCGTCATCGATGAACGTGTTGACGCCTTCGTTCAGGCCCATCAGCGCCAGCGGGACAGGGTTGTCGCCCACCGAAAAGATGATGGGATAGTGGCGCTGCGCGAGCGCGAACTCGTCGACGGTGACCGGGATGGCATGTTCGCCCTTGGCAAAGGACAGGTTGTCGAGACTGCGCACTTTCCAGGACGCATGGTCGATTGACGACAG
The DNA here is from genome assembly GCA_049318505.1 of Sphingomonas sp. Lineage (GTDB taxonomy): Bacteria > Pseudomonadota > Alphaproteobacteria > Sphingomonadales > Sphingomonadaceae > Sphingomonas_O. The sequence goes on from JBMOGG010000127.1 coordinate 1,593, forward strand.
CGGAATGAGGTCGCGGTACAGCAGCGGCAGGCCGGCATTCTGGGGGGCCGTGCTGGCCATATTGTCTCTCCAAAGCAGATCAGGTGAAGTTGCGCGCGTCCCTATGGGCAGAGCGCGGCTGGCGCAAGGTCACAGCAATTTCCCAGGGTTCATGATGCCCTTTGGATCGAGCGCCTGTTTGATCGCGCGCAAGCTGGCCATGCGAACGGGGTCCGACAGACGTGCCAGCTCGTCGCGCTTCATCTGGCCTATCCCGTGTTCGGCCGAAATCGAGCCGCCTGCTGCATCGACAAGATCATGGACAAGAGTGCTCGCACGGTAGCCGACCTCTGCGCGCCAACTCTCCCCCTCGACCCCAGCAGGTGCGCGGACGTGAAAATGGACATTACCGTCGCCCAGATGGCCAAAGGCGCTGGCCACCGTGCCAGGAAAGGCGGCGTCTACGGTGCGGGCCGCCTCCACCATGAAACGAGGCATGGCATCCACCGGCACGGAGATATCGTGCTGCATGGCCGGCCCTTCGGCGCGCTCTGCCTGAGAGATGGAATCGCGCAGATGCCAGAAATCATTTGCCTGCGTTTCGTTCGCCGCGATCGTGGCATCGCGAATCATGCCCGCCTCAAAGCCAGACTCAACGAGCGACTCGAGCTCGGCGGCGGCATCTTTCTCGGCAACGAGTTCAGCGAGCACATGCCAAGGGTGGGTGCCCTGAAGCGGGCTGCGCGTTGCCGGCACATGCTTGAGAACCAGTCCCAATGTGTCCGCCGGGACAATCTCAAACCCCTCAATACCGTGCGTCTCCCTTTCGAATCGACGCAGCAGGCTCAGCGCAACATCCGGGGTCTCCACCCCGATCCAGGCCACGGCGCGGTCGCGGACAGCCGGGAACAGCTTGAGCGTCGCGGCAGTCACCACGCCAAGCGTCCCCTCGGCACCGACCAGCAACTGGTTCAGGTCATAGCCGCGATTGTCCTTCTTCAGCACATCCAGTCCGTGCCAGATGCCGCCGTCAGGCATCACTGCCTCCACGCCCGCGACCAGTGCGCGCATCGTGCCAAAGCGCAGGACCTGCGTTCCGCCCGCATTGGTCGAGACAAGCCCGCCGATGGTGGCGGATCCGCGCGCACCCAACGTCAGCGGAAAGCGCATTGCGTGTTCGGCGACCGCTTCGTGCAGTGTCTGCAGCACCACGCCGGCCTCGACAACGGCAAGCCCCGCCGCCGCATCGATACCGCGAATCCGGTTCATCCGCCGCATCGACAGGATCAGCGCCGATCCGTCTGCAGGCGGCGTTGCGCCCCCGACCATGCCGGTATTGCCGCCCTGCGGGACGAGCGGCACCCCGTGGAGCGCGGCGAGAGCCACGACAAAAGCGACTTCTTCGGTCGTCGCCGGCGAGAGGATCGCGGCTGCTGCCCCGTGATAGCGACCACGCCAATCGGTAAGCCAAGGCGCGATGTCCTGTGGCGAAGTTGCCACAGTCTTCGCGCCAAATCGCTCTGCAACAGCCTCAATCACTGCCTCGACAGCTGCGTTTCCCAAGATTAATCGCCCGTTCAAGCCTGTAGCGCCAACGCCCGGAGCACGATGGATACTCTCGCGTGACCCCAATTGCTTATGCCCTGCTTGCGATGACGGCAAGCGGGCTGCCTGCGCTGCACCCTGCCACTGGCGCGTCCGGGTCGCGCGCGGTTGAGGACGTGCAAGTCGCGCAAATGATGATCCAGCAGCGTATCATCATCCGCGTGCCGGCCATGAATCCCCCCTCTCCGCCTCCTCGGCCGATCCGGTTGAAAGAAATAAAAGGGCCAAAATGCGTGGTTCTGAACCAGTTGGCCGGTGCGTCAATCGGCCAGAACGACGCCGTCGACCTGTTCCTGAGGGGAGGCATGAGGCTGCGCGCGCAGCTCGACGATGATTGTCCCGCGCTCGACTATTACGCGGGCTTCTACATCGCCCCAACCGCCGACGGGAAGGTCTGCCAGCGGCGTGACATGCTCCATACCCGTGCCGGGCAGCAATGCCGGGTCAAGCGCTTTCGTTTGCTTGTGCCTGACCGTTAGGGCGCGGGCATGCGCGTTCGTGCTCAAAGGCTGTTTTCCTTGACTCAAACGCTCTCGCGCCACAGGCGGTCAGCATGAGCTTTGCCGACCTCGGTCTCTCCGACGAACTCCTCCGCGCCATCGACGAATCGGGCTATACTGAGCCCACCGCTATTCAGTCGCAGGCCATCCCCAGCGTCCTGATGATGCGCGACCTGATCGGCATAGCGCAGACGGGTACCGGCAAGACCGCAGCCTTCGTCCTGCCGATGATCGACATATTGGGCAATGGGCGCAGCCGCGCGCGGATGCCGCGGAGCCTGATCCTCGAACCGACGCGCGAGCTCGCCGCACAGGTTGCGGAGAATTTCGAGAAATACGGCAAGTACCACAAGCTCTCGATGGCGTTGCTCATCGGCGGCGTTCAGATGGGCGATCAGGTCAAGGCGCTTGAAAAAGGCGTCGACGTGCTCATCGCCACGCCCGGTCGCCTGATGGACCTGTTCGCGCGCGGCAAGATCATGCTCAATGATTGCAACCTGCTGGTGATCGACGAGGCCGACCGCATGCTCGACATGGGGTTTATTCCCGACATCGAGGAAATCTGCACCAAGCTGCCCGCCAACCGACAGACCTTGCTGTTTTCGGCGACCATGCCGGGACCGATCAAGAAGCTGGCTGACAAGTTCCTGTCTAATCCAAAGCAGATCGAAGTCGCGCGTCCCGCGTCTGCAAATCTCAACATCGAGGCGGGGCTGGTCGAGTGCACGTCGCGCAACAAGAAGGACACGCTGATCCAATTGCTGCGGGCCGAGGATGTCAGCAGCGCGATCATCTTTTCGAACCGTAAGACGACGGTACGCGAGCTGGCGCAAAGCCTGTCGCGTGTCGGGTTCAAGTCGGGCCAGATCCAGGGCGACATGGACCAGAGCGAACGCATCCGCGAACTCGACCGGTTCAAGACGGGCGACATCACCGTGCTTGTCGCGTCGGATGTGGCCGCCCGCGGTCTCGACGTGAAGGGCGTGAGCCATGTCTTCAACTATGACGTGCCATGGCATCCGGACGATTATGTCCACCGCATCGGTCGTACTGGCCGTGCGGGTGCCACGGGGAAGGCATTTACGCTGGCAACCCCCGAGGATGCCGAGGCGGTTGCGAATATCGAAAAGCTGACCGGCACCAAGATCGAGCGCGTCGGTGGCGCTGCCAAACCGGCAGCCCGCGACGACGCTGCGCCTGCCGCAGACAAGCCGAAACGGCCCAGCCGCGCACGGGCCGAACCCAAGCCCCGTCCCGCGCCGAAGGCCGAAGCCGCGCCCAAGGCCGAAGCTGCGCCCCGGCCCGAGCGTGCGCCGCGCGCGACGACTGCACCACGCCAAGCTGCGCGCCAGATACACGATGACGAGCCGGATGATGGCTGGAACGGGCCGATGCCGGGTTTTCTCGGCGTAAAACTGGGCAGCTGAATTCGACCCCGCAGCCGCAACGTTCCGGCCGAATGTTCCCAAACTGGCAAAGCTCATGGATACCGCCAAGGGGGACCTGCTCGCCTATTTGAGCTTCCCGCCGCAGCATCGCACCAAGCTGCACCGCACGAATCCGCCCGAGCGCCTCAACGGCGACATTAAGCGGCGCACCGACATCGTCGGCATCTTTTCCGAAAGAGGACGCCATCATCCGCCTGGTCGGCGCCATCCTCCTCGAGCAGAAGACGTATGGGCCGTCCAGCGCGCCCGCTACATCACACGGGAAAGTGTCGCGCAGTTGAGCGATGATCCAATCGTCATGCTGACAGAAATAGCTGCATGATCAATCCGGCCAGCGCCGGAGATCGTCGCGCCCACGCCGACAAACTTATATCGCGTGGTGGGGCACGATCGCGTCAAGAAAGCAGACGACCATCGGCCACTTTCCATAACCATATGTTATGTCATGCACATAAGTTGTTAGTCAGGAATCCTTTGCGGCGTCCGGTTTTGGTGCAAGGATAATCGCGATGGGTAACAGCCCATGATTGTGCAAGCTGTGGTTCTGAAAAGCTGCTGGTTGCGCGCGTGGCCCCAGTGATATCAGTCAAAGACATGGCCGCGATCGCGGACTTGGCATGGGCGGAGCAGAAGTCTGAACTATTGTGGCTTTGATGAGCTCGGTGCGATAACGCAGATGATCTCACATTTGCTATGGATCTGGCATGGCACCCAAGTTCAAATCTCCGACCGAAAAGACCATTCGCGCTCTTCTGGAGCGATATGCATGCCCCGTACCCTATCATGAGGTGCGCACCCGCTTTCTCGGCGGTACCGCTGCACCCATATTAGGCCTGTCCCCCTTGCGAATCGTGAATGAGTTGTGGGGCGGAGAGTTGCCGCCATTCGATTCAATCGATGAACTGAACGAACTCCTCAACATTCTGATCAATGGCCTCTGGAACAGCCTGACCAAGCATGACAGCCGGTCTTCCCCATTTCGGTTGGCGCGCCTGAACCTTGAGCCTTCCCCCAAAAACCTCGGCCTATTCGCGCAGGTCCGCAGGCAAGAGCTCGAGGGTTTCGTGGAGGGTCTGTGCAACGGGCAGGATCAGTTAGACCTTCCCGAACGCGCCCATCAGGCACTTGAGCATCTTGGTGAACTGCGTGCCATCATGGCAGGCATCGAGGATCTCGTTGCCCGCGATATCGAAGCTGAAAGTCGTACCGAGCTTGAGACGACCTTCAAGCATGTGCGGGAACTTACCAAGACCACGGAGGTAGAGAGTCATGCAGCGGTAATGTCCTGCGTCCGTGCCCGTCGACAGATACGCACTGGAATCGGCGCGCCGAAATCAGCATTACACTGATCCGTCATGAACTCAGAAGATCGCCTCCGCGAGAAACTTCGCAAAATCGAAGCCCTCTATGCAGGCGCCACAACGCCGGGCGAGAAGGCCGCAGCGGGAGCGGCAGCTGACCGCATTCGTGGCCAGTTCAAGACCGCCAGCAAGAACGAAAAGTCAGAGGAGTTCAGGTTCTCGATTTCTGACCCATGGTCGCGCCAGCTCTTCATTGCGCTGTGCCGCAGATATGGGCTCCGACCATTCCGCTACCCCCGGATGCACCGTCAGACGATTATCATCAAAGCCCCCGCAGGCTTTGTAAACACGGTGCTCTGGCCTGAATTTGAGGAGTTGAGCGAAGCCCTGACCGCCCACCTGCTCGAGATCACCGAGAAGATCATCCGGGAAGAAGTGCATGCTTCGACCGAGGATGCAGAAGAAGTCGGGGAGTCCGGACGCCTGCGATGAACCAGCCTGCGCAATCACCCTCTGAAGTGCTGGTTGGCAATGTGGAACGGGTTACCTTTCACAGCGAGGAAAGTGGCTTTTGCGTCCTGCGAGTTAAAGCGCGCGGTCACCGCGATCTGGTAACGACAACTGGTTACGCCGCGATGATTTCGGCCGGCGAGTGGATCACCGCCACCGGTGAATGGACCAACGACCGCAATCATGGCCTTCAATTCAAGGCACGGTTCCTTAAAACTTCAGAGCCTTCCTCGGTCGAGGGCATCGAGAAATATCTCGGTTCGGGGATGATCCGCGGGATTGGCCCGACTTACGCCAAGCGGCTCGTCAAGATGTTCGGCAAGGACGTGTTCGACGTCATTGAAGCCAACCCCGAGCGGCTCAGGGAAGTGACTGGTATCGGTCCGATGCGCGCGGCGAAAATCACTTCTGCCTGGGCGGATCAAAAGGTGATCCGCGAGATAATGGTGTTCCTGCACAGCCATACCGTCGGCACGGCCCGCGCCGTGCGGATATTCAAAACATATGGGGTGGAGGCCGTTCAGATTATGAGCGACAACCCTTATCGTCTGGCGCGTGATATCCGCGGCATCGGCTTTCGGACTGCTGACACCATCGCTGAGAAGTTGGGCATTGAGAAAACCGCCATGGTGCGGCTCTGCGCCGGGATTTCCTATGCGCTCACAGAGGCCATGGGCCAGGGGCATTGCGGCCTGCCTGTCGCCGAATTGAAAGATCTCGCTGAAAAGCTTCTGGAAGTCGATCGTGCCTTAATCACCACAGCGCTTGAATTAGAGTTGGTGGGCGGTACGGTGATTGCAGATACTCTGGGCGAGAGAGAATGCATCTTCCTCGGCGGACTTTATCATGCCGAGAAAAAGATCGCAGAGCGGCTGAAAACCCTACTGACACGAGCTTTGCCGTGGGCCGCGATAGATACTGACAAAGCCCTGCCTTGGATCGAAAAGCGCACAGCGCTGACGCTTGCCCCCAGTCAGCGGGAGGCTATCGCCCTTGCCCTTGGGTCAAAGATGACGGTGATCACTGGCGGGCCGGGTGTGGGCAAGACGACGATCGTCAATGCCATTTTGCTAATCCTCGCGGCCAAAGGGGTCCAGTTGCTCCTGTGTGCGCCGACAGGCCGAGCCGCCAAGCGGATGAGTGAAGCCACCGGAATGGAGGCCAAGACGATACACCGCCTCCTCGAATTTGACCCCAAGGCATATGGGTTCAAGCGGGATCAGGAAAACCCGCTCGAATGTGATCTGCTTGTGGTCGACGAAAGCTCGATGGTCGATGTCTCGCTGATGCAGTCACTGGTCAATGCAATACCTGACGCAGCAGCGCTGCTGATCGTTGGCGACATCGACCAGCTTCCCTCAGTGGGGCCGGGCCAAGTGCTGGCCGACATCATTAGCTCTGGAGCTGTGCCGGTTGTGCGGCTGACCGAGGTGTTCAGGCAGGCCGCGCAAAGCCGGATCATCACCACCGCTCACATGATCAATCAGGGTCGGATCCCCGATCTGGGCAAGGTTGATGGCGAGACGGACTTGTACTTTGTGCCAGCAGACGATCCCGAAGATGCTGTGTCGAAGATCATCAATCTCGTCGGCAAGCATATTCCGCGCAAATTTGGGCTTGATCCAATCCGCGATGTTCAGGTGCTGTGCCCGATGAACCGCGGCGGGGTTGGTGCGCGGTCCCTGAATGTCGAGCTTCAGGCCGCCTTGAATCCGAACCCGGGGGCCAAGGTCGAACGTTTTGGCTGGGCCTTCGCCCCCGGCGACAAGGTTATGCAGATCGAGAACGACTATGACAAAGACGTTTTCAACGGCGACATCGGCTACATTCAGGCGGTGGATACCGTCGAAGGCGAACTGACCGTCAACTTCGACGGCCGCGAGGTCAGCTACCTGTTCGGGGAGCTCGACGCACTCGTGCTGGCCTACGCCGCCACGATTCACAAGAGCCAGGGGTCAGAATACCCGGCAGTCGTGATCCCGGTGATGACCCAGCACTACGCCATGTTGCAGCGTAACCTGCTCTACACCGGCGTCACCCGGGGCAAGAAGTTAGTCGTTCTGGTGGGGCAACGCAAAGCAATCGCAATAGCTGTAACAAATGAGGCGGGCCGCCGCCGCTGGTCAAAGCTTGATGAGTGGATGGCGCGGTAAAACGAAACTGTCAGCAGTGGACCGGCAGCGCAATGCGCCTCAATACACAAACGGGTGCTGTCAGCCTTGTGCGAACCGCTCTTCCCACGATGGCGTTCGATCTTTGATGTTGGCAGCC
>JBMOGG010000128.1:0-9152 GCA_049318505.1 Sphingomonas sp.
TGGTGCGCCGCTACGCGCTGTCGCTCGGCATTTCGGGCGACCGGGCAGGGGCGATGGCCATGCTCGACCCTTTGCTGCGCAAACAGGACCAGGGGGCTTGGCGGGCGCGGGCTTTCATCATGGCGATGACGGGCGATGTGCCAGCGGCAAATAATGTTGCCCGCCAGCTGATGGTGCCCGCAATGGCCAACGCGATGTCGCCCCTGCTCACGCGGCTGGCGACGCTCAACGCAGCCGAGCGGGCGCATGCCGTGAATTTCGGGACGGTGCCTGCCGACGGGACACAGCTGGCCGTACAGACCGGTGATCCGTTCCTTGGCGCACCGTCGCAGCTTGCGTCGTCCGGGCTCGTGTCCGCCCAAGGGTTATCGCGCGCACCCGTGGCCTCCGGTGACAGTGGCCTCATCCCGGCGGGAGAGCCGCTCGGCCCGCGTCCGGTTGACCTGCGGCCGATGCGCGTTGCCCAAGCCGATTCGGTTGCGCCGCGACGTCGACCAGGTTCTGATCCCGCCCCTCCTTCGGTGGCGCCGACGGCCGGGACGACGCCAGCCATGCCGCCAGCCGCCGTCGCATTGGGGGGAGGTGCGCCCGACATGCCCGCGGCCGCCCGAAGCCGGCGCATCGGGGCACGACTGGGACCTGTCGATCCGGCGCGGATGCCCCCTGAGGCAAGGGGTGAAGCTGTCAAGCTGACGCGTGTCGATGCCACATCGCTGCCTCCACCAGACAGCGCGCGTCCTCTGGTGCAGACGCAGAATGTGCCGAGCGCCGCGACGCTGCCTGCAACGACCCCGGCCGATCCGCCGTTCGAGACCCAGTCAATTCCGGCCGCAAAGACGCCAGCTGCCGTTGTCGCGTCGGCCCCGGCTGCCAGCGCATCTTCGCGGCTGGCAGGCCTGCTGGAGGGTCTGGAGCAGGAGAGTGAGTCGGCGGCGACCTTGCCGAACGCCGCCGAACTGCGCGCGGCCCGGGCAGCGGCAAAGAAAAAGATGGCACAGCTTGCCGCGCAAACCGCAGCCGAGGAAGCTGCCAAGCGCGAGAAAGCGGAAAAAGAAGCAGCGGCCAAGCGAAATCCAGCGCGGATCTGGGTCCAGATCGCAACGGGACGCAATAACAGCGGCCTGGGCCTGACGCTCAGGCGCATACGTTTGGAAAATGAGGTCGTGCTCAAAGGGCTTTCGGGCTGGTCTGCGTCTTATAAGGCGACGAACCGCATCCTCGTTGGTCCGTTGAAGTCGGCAGCGGCCGCGCGTGAACTGGTGGGCAAGCTCGCAAAGAACGGTGTCAGCGCCATGACTTTCACCAGCGGTGCCGGCGAGGAAGTCGAGAAGATCGCGGCCAAATGAGATCGCTTGCTGTGCTTGCCAGCGACCCCGCGCTCAGTCGCGGTCGCGCGCATTTCGAGGTAACAGGCGAAACGAGGGGACCGCGGACGGCTTTCCAGCGCGACCGCGACCGCATCATCCACTCGATCAGCTTTCGCCGGCTGCGCCACAAGACGCAGGTGTTCGTGGCACCCGACGGCGACCATTTCCGTGTTCGCCTGACACACAGCCTGGAGGTTGCCCAGATCGGTCGCACGATTGCCCGCGCGCTCGGGCTGAACGAAGACCTGACAGAGGCGCTTTGCCTCGCCCATGACATCGGCCATCCGCCGTTCGGTCATGCAGGGGAAGATGCGCTGAAGGACGCGCTGCGCGAAGTCGGCGGCTTTGACCATAACGGCCACACCCTGCGCGCGCTGACGCAGGTGGATTCGCCCTATCCGCGATGGCGCGGCCTCAATCTGTCATGGGAAACGCTGGAGGGGCTGGCCAAGCACAATGGCCCCGTCGCGCAACCGGGCTGGGCGCTGGCCGGCGTTGACGCTGCCTTTGGCCTCGATCTGCACAGCTTGCCCGGACTGGAGGCACAAGTCGCAGCCGTTGCTGACGACATTGCCTATGACAATCATGACATTGACGATGGGCTGCGCGCGGGCTTGCTCGATTTCGAGGCCCTGGTCGCATTGCCCATGGTCGCGCGGGGATGGACGGAGGTGTTGCGCCGCTACCCCGATGTTGCGCCGCGTCGCCTGCGCGCCGAACTGATCCGCCAACAGATCGGTGTCATGGTGAACGATGTCATCGATGAGACACGCGCGCGGGTCGCAGCTGCCGGGGTCGGCAGCGTTGCCGAAGTGCGCGCGGCGGGGCAGGCACTCGCAGGGTTTTCGGCTGCGATGGCCGACGACGAGCGCGCGCTGAAACGCTTCATGTACGCCAATCTGTACCACCACCCGCGCCAGCTTGAGGTGGCCGAGCGGGCCCGCGATCTCGTCACCGGGCTGTTTACCGCCTATGCGCAAAAGCCCGATCGCCTTCCGGACGAATGGCGCGAAACGCTGCCGGATGCCGACCCTGCCCGCAGCCGCCATATCGGCGACTTTATTGCCGGTATGACCGACCGTTACGCCATCGCCCGTTACCGCCAAACTGTAGGGCCGATCGACATGCCCGAGGGATTTTAGACCCTCTATTGGACCTTCAAATTGCATGGCCATATGACGTGCACGGTCGACGTGGCAGACAAGCTGGCGAGTGCGACCATGCTCGGCAAGCGGTGCCTGGCACCTGCGTACCTTGGCGAACATCGAGCGGGAGACAGTTGCCAGCTGAACCAGCGCCGGGCCGGTCAATCGTGCAGTGCAGCAAAGACGCAGGCAATTATAGTTGATGACGATGGCGCCGACTTGAATTAATCATAGACACTTGTTGCGTGGCTTTTGCGTTTACATGAACTCCGCATCCGCGGTAACAAGGGCAGGAAGTCCGTAAATTCACAAACGCAGATCTGCATCCGAGCCCGGCCCAGACCATGACGGCGTGCTCGCGGCGGTTGGCATGTCCGGTATAGCCTTTGATGATGGCCTGCTGCGCACGCTCATCGATGAGCTTTCGGCGCCCGTTTCCTTCTGGGACCTCGATCTCAATTGCCTGTACGCCAATAAGGCTCACAGCCAATTATTTAACATCGATCATGGCCAGATCCTCGGCCTTGCGATGCAGGAAATTGTTGCGCCGGATCTGTATGCGGACTGCGAGCCGATGGCCCGCGCTGCTTTGAGAGGCGAACGGCAGGACTTGGCCCAGCTGCTGTGCCGTCCCAACGGCGACGTGCTTCATTTGATCGTCACCTTCCTGCCTATGATTGTCGACGGCGTGACGACGGGGTTGGTGAGCCACATAATGGACCTCAGCCAGGTTAAGCTGGCGCAAGGCGCGCTGCGCGACGAGATCGGCAGGCACGCAGACACAATCGAAGCGCTTGCGGCGGCGGCTGACAAGATCGCACGCGATGAGGCGACGTTCCGTCGTACCCTGCGGCTGAACGGGCAAATTCCGGTGATCGCGACATCGGACTTCAGGGTCCGCCTGATCAGCGATCACTGGATCGTCGACTGGGAAGCGTTGACTGGCCGCTCTGTGTCTGCGGATCTCGACGTCAATATTGCAGATCTCATTTATGTCGAAGACCATGAACGAGCACGCAAAGAAGCGCGACATATTGTCGGCACGTCCGCCATGCCCGATGGCCGCTACCGGATTATTGGAAAGGATAGTGTCCCCCGCTGGATGCGATTCCGCGTGGCGCCTGACTATGACGAAAATGGCCGGTTAAGGCAGTGGCTTGGCACCATAGAGGACATCGATGACCTGGTTCGCGCGGAGGAGCGCGCCCAGGAAATTGACGCTGCCTATCGCCAAACGATCGATCTCCACGGTCAGATCCCCTGGACCGCCCCTGCCGACGGCAGCCTATTCGTGATCAGCGAGGCCTGGAGGGATCGCTGGTTTGCCCTCACTGGCCGTTCGACCGACGTGCGGCTGGACAGCTACACGGGCGACTTGATGCATCCCGACGACCTTGTCGGCACGCTGCGCGAGACGGCAGAAAGGATCGCCGCAGGCTTACCCATTGATCAGCGTTACCGCCTGCGCGCGGCGGACGGCACATATCGGTGGTTCCGGTCGAGGGCTGTGCCGCGCCGCAATGAGCAGGGCACGATCATCGCCTGGTATGGCAGTTTGGAGGATATCCATGATCAGGTCATGACCGAGCAACGCGTTCAACGTCTGGAACTCGAACTCGCACATTTTGCGCGCGTTGCTGCGATGAACTCCCTGGCTTCGACGCTTGCGCACGAGTTGAGCCAGCCGCTTGCTGCAGTGGCGAATTATGTCAGTGGTGCCCAGCAGCTGATGCGCAGCGGCGACATGTCAAAGCTGCCGCGCGTGTCCGATGCGCTCATCTCGGCGGCGGCAGCAACACAGCGCAGTAGTGAAATCGTCCATGGTATGCGCTCGATGGTCGCAAAGGGCAGCGGAAACCGGCAACCCGAAAATGTGGCGCGCCTGATCGAGCGGTCGAGCCTGCTGGCAATGGCCGACGCCAAAGCCAAAGATATCGACTATCGGGTTGAAATCGATCCTGATGTCGACACGGCCTGGGTCGACCGCATCCAGCTCGAACAGGTGTTCATCAACCTGTTGCGCAATGCGGTCGAGGCCGTCGCCAACATGCCTGTCCGCGAGATTATTCTGAAGGCCCGCCTCGAGGGGCCGGAAGTCCACATCAGCGTGTCGGACTCGGGTCCCGGTGTTGCGCCCGAGATCGTCGAGAATCTGTTCGGCGCGTTCAATTCGACCAAGGCTGACGGCCTTGGCGTGGGCCTTTCGATCTGTCGTACGATCGTCGAGGCAAACGGCGGACAGATTGTCTATGAGAGGAACCCTGCGAACGGCGCCTGCTTTAGGGTGTGCGTTCCCACAAACGGCTAGCGTTACGCCGGGCGCTTCCTGCGATAGGTCGCGCGGCAACTATGCCCTGTTTTTCTCCAGGTTGATGATGGCAGAGAAATCCTTGCCGCCTTGTCCACCATCGGCCAGCGCCTGATAGCGCTCGGCGGCGATGCTGGCGACAGGGACGGTCGTGCCCGCGCTCCCCGCCGCATCGAGCGCCAGGCGCATATCCTTCAGCATCAGCGCGGCGGCGAACCCGCCTTCATAACTGCGGTCGGCGGGCGTTTCCGGGCCGACGCCGGGGACCGGGCAATAGCTGGTGAGCGACCAGCTCTGGCCTGACGAAACGCTCGCGATGTCGTAAAATGCCCGGGCGTCTAGCCCAAGCGCCGCCGCCAGGTTGAACGCCTCGGTCGTGACCGCCATCGTCGCGCCCAGGATCATGTTGTTGCAGATCTTTGCCGCCTGTCCGGCACCATTGCTGCCGGCATGGATGACGGCCTTGCCCATATCGGCAAGGATGGGCTCGGCACGGGCAAAGGCCTCGGCGCTGCCGCCGACCATGAACGTCAGCGTACCGGCATTGGCTGCTGCGATACCGCCCGAAACAGGGGCATCGACTGCGATCAGGCCCCTGGCTTCGGCGCCTGTCGCAACATCGCGGGCGGTCGCAACATCGATGGTCGAACAGTCGATCAATAGAGTGTTGGGCTTGGCGCCCCCGAGGAGCGTCTCGTCATAGACTTGCGCGACATGGCGGCCGGCAGGCAGCATTGTGACGACGACATCGGCGTCGGCGACCGCTTCGGCGGCGCTGGCAGCAGCAATACAGCCAGCGGCAACTGCCCGGCCAAGTGCGTCGGCCGAAAGGTCGAAGGCGCGGACGTCGTGCCCGGCCTTCGCCAGGTTGGCGGCCATGCCGCCGCCCATATGTCCGAGGCCGATGAAGGCGATGGTGGTCATGTTACTTCCCCGTCCAGTTACCAGGCCGCTTCTCGACGAAGGCCGCCATGCCTTCGCTCTGGTCCTCAGTGCCGAACAGGCCGTGGAACAGCCGACGCTCGAAAATTATGCCTTGTGCCAGCGTGGTCTCAAACGCCGCGTTCACCATTTCCTTGTTCGCGATTGTCGCAAGTGGGGGCATGGCCGCGACAAGCGACGCGGTCTTCAGCGCTTCATCGACCAGTTCGGCGGCGGGAACGACGCGCGCGACAAGGCCGCTGCGTTCGGCTTCCTCGGCCCCCATCATTCTGCCGGTCAGGCACATCTCCATGGCTTTCGCCTTGCCGATGGCGCGGGTCAGCCGCTGCGAGCCGCCCATACCGGGGGTGACACCCAGCTTGATCTCGGGCTGGCCGAACTTGGCGTTGTCGCCTGCGATGATAAAGTCGGCCATCATCGCGACCTCGCACCCGCCGCCAAGTGCAAAGCCATTGACGGCGGCAATCCAGGGTTTGCGCGTGGCCGTGACCTGCTCCCAGCCTGCGAAGAAATTGGACGCATACATTGACGCAAACGACTGGTCGGACATTTCCTTGATGTCGGCGCCAGCGGCGAACGCCTTTTCGCTGCCGGTAAGGACGAGGCAGCGCTGGCCAGGGTCAGCGTCATAGGCGGCAAAGGCGGCAGTCAGCTCGGCAAGGATCTGGCTGTTGAGCGCGTTGAGCGCTTGCGGCCGGTTGAGCGTGACGAGGGTTACCGCATCGCGGATTTCAACGAGGATGGTCTCATAGGTCATTGCGGGGTCCATTCCTGCCCGGCGGGCATTGGGGCGAAGATAGCATCGACCTCCCTCGGGTCGACATTGGGCACCCAGTTCGGGGCATTGTCCTTGTCGACGATCAGCGCGCGGACGCCTTCGATGAAGTCGTGCGTATGCACGACGCGCGCGCCGATGGCATATTCCTGGCGCATCTCGGCGGCAAAGTCAGGCATTGAGCCGCCTTCGCGCAACTGGCGCAGCGCAACCGCCATCGAGAGCGGCGATTTGGTACGCAGGGTCGCGTGTTCCTTCATCGCCCAGTCGCCGCCGTCAGCTTCCAGTGCTGCCATGATGTCGGCCACAGTTTCGCCCGCGAACAGCCGGTCGATGTGCGTGCGGTTCTCGACGATGCGGGCCAGCGGCGCGCCGGTGCCGTGCGCTTTCAGCGTCGCAAAGATGTCCGTGCTGTCGTTGAGCGCCGCGATCGCCGCAGGCACGTCTGCCGCCTGCAGATAGTGCGTCGCCAGCCCCAGCGCGAGGCAGTCCGCCCCGTCGAGCCGCGCGCCGGTCAGCGCCAGGAACTTGCCGAGCTGGCCCGGCAGGCGTGACAGATACCAGCCGCCGCCGACGTCGGGGAACAGGCCGATGCCGGTCTCGGGCATCGCAAAACGCGTGTTCTCGGTGGCGATCCGGTAGCGACAAGGCAGCGCGATACCGACGCCGCCGCCCATGGTGATGCCGTCCATCACCGCGATCGTCGCCTTGGCATAGGCGAACAGCCGGTGGTTCATCCGGTATTCGGCGTGGAAGAACGCGCGGGCTTGGCTGCCGTCGCCCTTGCCGCTTTCCGCGAGCATCCGGATGTCGCCGCCGGCGCAGAACCCGCGGCTGAGCTTTGGGTCGCCATCCGGCGAGGCGGCATGGTCGAACACGACGACCTCGATCTCGTCGTCGGCTTCGAATTCCGCGAGCGCATCGAGGATCGCCAGGCACATGTCGGTTGTCAGCGCATGGATCGCCTTGGGTCGGTTGAGCCGAATGCGGCCGAGCCCGTTGCCGCTTTGAACAATGATGTCGTTCACGATACCATCCCTTGTGTTGGCCCAATCAGGTCCCATTTGTTGCCGTACAGATCTGCAAAAACCGCTACCCGACCATAAGGCTCAGTGCGCGGCACTTCGAGAAAAAAACCAACGCGGCCGCCGCCTGACGACCGATTACAGCGGCCTGTTCGGCGCCGCGAGCCTTGGCCAAAAGCCGTTTGGCGCCATTCCCGGGGTCTACCACGACCCATCGCTTTTCTGCCGACATTTCTGTGTCTTGGACAAGCTTGAATCCCAGGGCGCCGGTATAATGTGCGATGGCTTCATCATAGTCCGGCACGACGGGCGTGACCATCGCGAGCGAAGAGCCACTCACTGTCGCGTGAGCTCGCGGCCAATGATCATGCGCATTACCTGGTTGGTGCCCTCAAGGATCGAATGCACGCGCAGGTCGCGCCAGAAGCGTTCGATGGGGTAATCCTGCAGATAACCATAGCCGCCGAAGAGTTGCAGCGCGTCGTTTGCGACTTTGGAGCCCGTGTCGGTTGCGAGCCGCTTTGCCATCGCCGAGAAGCGCGACTTGTCGGGTGCATTTGCGGTCACCTTGGCCGCTGCCATGTAGAGCAGCGCGCGTGCCGCCTCGAGATCGGTTGCCATGTCGGCGAGCATGAACTGGGTGTTCTGGAAATCGGCAATGGGCTTGCCGAACTGCTGGCGGTCTTTGGTATAGGCGATTGCCTCGTCGAGGCAGCGTTGTGCCCCGCCGAGCGACGCCGCACCGATGTTGATGCGGCCGCCGTCGAGCCCCATCATCGCGAAGCGAAAGCCATCACCCTCGGCGCCGACGCGGTTGGCCACCGGCACCTTCACATTGTCGAAAATCACCTGTGCGGTCGGCGAGGCATTCCAGCCGAGCTTGCGTTCCTGCGCACCGAAGCTGAGGCCCGGCATGTCCTTTTCGATGACAAGGCACGACACGCCTTTCGGCCCGGCCTCTCCGGTGCGGACCATCGTCACATAGATGTCGTTGACGCCCGCGCCGCTGATGAATTGCTTGGTGCCGTTGACGACATAATGGTCGCCCTCAAGGCGTGCGCTGGTCTTGAGCGCGGCGGCGTCCGAGCCCGACCCCGGCTCGGTCAGGCAATAGGATGCGATCTTGTCCATGCCGACGAGCAGCGGAAGGTAGCGATCCTTGATTTCCGCCCCGCCGAAACAGTCGATCATCCAGGTCGCCATATTGTGGATCGAGATGAACGACGAGGTCGCAGGGCAGCCATAGGCCATTGCCTCCATGATCAGCGCCGCCTCCAGCCGGCCAAGGCCGATCCCGCCGCGCGTCTCGGCCACATAGATCGCGCCGAAGCCGAGCGCGCCCGCCGCCTTCCACACATCCACCGGATAATGGTGTTTTTCATCCCATTCGGCCGCATGCGGCGTGATGGCATCGGCGGTGAACTTGCGCGCCATGTCCTGGATCGCGCGCTGGTCGTCGGTGAGATCGAACTGGGTCATGTCGTCCCATGCCAACTGCTTCGCCTTTGGGTCAAGTGGCTCAGCGCCTTTGTGCGTCAAGCGCGATCCCGGCGAGGTTTTGCGTGCGCGGAACCCAGCGTATCCTCGACG
>JBMOGG010000129.1:0-9054 GCA_049318505.1 Sphingomonas sp.
GTCACTTCGGCGCCGGAGAGCATCCGGGCGATTTCCTCGCGGCGTTCGCCGGGGTCGAGCGTGCGCAGGTTGGTGCGGGTGACAAGACCGTCCGAGTTCTTGGCGATCAGCAAGTGATGGCGCCCCTGCGCCGCAACCTGAGGGGAGTGGGTGACGACGAGCAGCTGTGTCTTTGCCGCCAGCCGCGACAGGCGCTCGCCGATTGCGCTTGCGACAGCACCGCCAACACCGCGGTCGATTTCATCGAAGATCATGGTGGCGGCTGCCCCTTCCTCGGCAAGGGCGACCTTGAGCGCGAGGATGAAGCGCGAGAGTTCGCCCCCCGACGCGATCTTGAGCAACGGGCCAAAGGGCGCGCCGGGGTTGGTCGAGACCTCGAATTCGACCCGGTCGGCGCCGTCCGCGCTATCGGGACCACTTGCCACCACGGTGCGAAAGCGCGCGGCGTCGAGTTTGAGCGGTACCAGTTCGCCGGCAACTGCTGTATCCAGCCGTGCGGCCGCCGCCGTGCGCGCTGCGGTCAGCGCCTCCGCGGCTGCGCGATATGCCGCGCGCGCGGTCTTTGCCGCGCGTTCCAGCCCGGCGAGCCCTTCGCCGCCCGCCTCGATCGCCAACAGCCGCCCGCGCAGCGCGGCTGCTAGCGTCGCGAGTTCGTCAGGCTGGACCCGATGCTTGCGCGCCATGGCACGCAGATCGAACAGGCGCGTTTCCTCGGCCTCCAGCCGGGCCGGGTCGAACGACAATGCTTCGGACGCCGCACGCAGATAATCCTCGGCGAAAGCCCCCTCGATGATGGCGCGGTCGACGGCACCGAGCGCCTCGGCCAATTGCGGGTGGTCACCCGCGATCCGGTCGAGCGCGCGTGCTGCCTGGCGCAGCTTCGACAGCCCTCCGTCGGCGGCGGCAACGAGCGAGTCGATCGCTTCAAGCTCGCCGGCGATCTTTGCGCCCTTCTGCATCGCAGCGCGCGAGACGCTAAGCGCTTCCTCCTCGCCCACCTCTGGGCTCAGTACATCGAGCTCGGCAACCGCATGGGTAAGCCAGTCGCGGTCAGCTTCGGCATTGGCGAGCGCATCTTGTGCCTCGACAAGCGCGGCATCGGCAGTACGCATCGCGGCGAAGGTGGTGCGGACAGGCGCCACGTCCGACCGCGCAAAAGCATCGAGCAATGCGCGGTGGCCGGCAGGCGACAGCAGACCTCGATCGTCGTGCTGGCCGTGGATTTCCACAAGTCCCTCGCCCAAGACGCGCAGCAACGCGCCTGAAACCGCGACATCGTTGACGAAGGCGCGACTGCCGCCATCTGACTTGACCGTCCGGCGGACGATCAGCGGTTCACCAGGTTCGGGATCGATGCCGTTTTCCGCAAGCAGCGCATCCGTCGCGGCATCGCGCTCGAAAGTGGCGGCCACGCTGGCCTGAGACGCGCTCTGCCGCACGAGGCCGCTTGCGGCGCGCGCGCCCAGCGCCAGGCCGAGCGCATCGAGCAGGATCGATTTACCCGCGCCCGTCTCACCCGTGATGACGGTCAGCCCGCCAGCAAAATCAAGATCGAGCGCCTCGATCAGAACGACATCGCGGATGGAGAGCGCGAGGAGCATGGCTTGCCTTACCTCGCGAAGAACAAAAGGGGAAGTGTCGCGGGATGCCTCAGGCCGGATGCTTTTGCATGAGGTCAAAGGCGCGCTGGTACCATTTGCTGCCCGGATAGTTGTTGCCGAGCACCGCCGCTGCCTTCTTTGCTTCCTCGCGGACGCCCAACGCCAGATAACTCTCGGTCAGGCGCTGCAGCGCTTCGGGCGTATGCGACGTCGTGTCATATTCGTCGACGACCTTGCGGAAGCGCGTCACCGCTGCAAGCCATTGCCCACGCCGCTGGTAGAAGCGACCGATTTCCATTTCCTTGCCGGCAAGGTGATCGCGGATCAGGTCGATCTTCAGCCGCGCGTCAGCCGCATAACGCGAGTCGGGGTAGCGCCGGATGATGTCGTTCATCGAATCGAGCGCCTGCTGCGTTATCTTCTGATCGCGCGTTACGTCGCTGATCTGCTCATAATAATCGAGCGCGATCAGATAATAGGCATAGGACGCGTCCTTGTTGCCCGGGTGAATTGACAGGAAGCGCTGCGACGATTCGATCGATTTCTGGTAATCATGGGCCATGTAATAACTGAAAGCGCTCATCAGCTGCGCCCGCCGCGCCCAGGCCGAATAGGGGTGCTGGCGTTCGACTTCGTCGAACAGGATCGCGGCCGTGGTGTACTGACGCCGGTCGAGCCGGTCCTTAGCTGCCGAATAGAGCGTGTCGACGTCGCGGGCGACATAGCCGATGTCACTCTTCTTGCGGTTGGTCGCGCAACCGGCGGTTAGGACGATTGCGGCGAGCGCGGCAATGGTGGCGGAACGGCGGAGGGACATACGCATCGATAGGGTCTTAGCGGGGTTGGCTGGGGACGCCAAGCGGAACCGACACGGCTTGCAACCGTTCGGGCGGAGCTTGTCGAAGCCGCGTCCCTGCTCGTAAGCGCAAGCCCAATAAGGCCAACGGAGCTCATCGCCATGCCAGCCAATCGCCTCACTACCCTGCGCGTCGAAAAGCCCTGGGGCCGGCACGAACTCTGGCCGGGGTTCGGCAATGTGCCGGAAGGCGGCGCGCCGGTCGGCGAAATCTGGTTCGATGCCGGGCCCGGCGCCGACGCCGAATTGCTTGTCAAATATCTATTCACCAGCGAGCGGCTGTCGATCCAGGTCCACCCTGACGACATCGCGGCGCAGGCAGCCGGCTACCGGCGCGGCAAGGACGAGGCGTGGCTGGTGTTGGCAGCCGAACCCGACGCGACGATTGCGCTGGGCACGCGCGAAGTGACGAGCCGCGAGGCATTGACGGCGGGGGCGCTCGACGGCGCTATCGTCGACATGATGGACTGGCGACCGGTCAAGGCGGGCGACGTGATCTATTCGGCCGCGGGAGCCGTGCATGCCATCGGCGCAGGGATCACACTGATCGAGGTCCAGCAGAACGTCGATCTTACATACCGCCTCTACGACTATGGCCGCCCCCGCGAACTGCACCTGAAAGAGGGAATCGCGGTGAGCGATCCCGTCCCCTATGTCGCGCCACCCATCATCGGCGACATCGGCAACGGCCGGGCGATTTTGTGCGAAGGCGGCAAATTCGTGATCGAACGCTGGTCGTGGGACGGAGCGCGACATGTCTTACTTCCCCAAAACATACCAGCATGGCTTGTGCCCGTGTCGGGGAGCGGCAGCATCGATGGCGACACGTTCGAGGCAGGCGAATGCTGGATGGCGGACGGGGCGGTCGAGATCGCGATCGATGCGCATGCGGATGTGCTGTTTGCCTATCCATTGGCAAACAGGGTTGATCTGTTCACCTGACCGTTGCTGACGTGCAATTTTCACAATGTTCGGCTTAAGTCCGCCAGACATGCTGCGCGTCCTGACCCTTTCGACTCTGTTTCCGGATTCAACCCGGCCGACCTTCGGGCCGTTTGTCGAGCGACAGACGCTGGGGCTTGCCGCCCACCCTGACGTCGAGCTGCGGGTGATGGCGCCGGTGGGTATTCCGCCGCTCGGGCGTTTCCATCCGCGTTATCGCAGCCTGGCCCAATTGCCCGATGTCGAAACATGGAAAGGGCTCGCCGTCTATCGCACGCCCTTTGGTCACATCCCCGGCGTTAGGGGCGGCTGGGACGCGCGTGCGCTCGCGCGCGCCTTGCGGCGCCCCTTGAAGGGCATTCGCGAGCAATTCCGATTCGACATCATCGACGCGCAATTCTTCTGGCCCGATGGCCCGGCGGCCGTAATGCTGGGCGCTGAACTCGGCGTGCCCGTGTCGATCAAGGCGCGCGGGGCCGATATCCACTATTGGGGCAGCAACCCGGCAACCGCCGCCCAAATAAGCGCTGCGGGCAAAGCGGCCGATGGCATGCTGGCTGTTTCGGCGGCGATGAAAGCGGACATGACGGCGCTCGGTATGCCCGAAGACCGGATTGCGGTGCATTATACGGGAATCGACAAGGCCATGTTTTGCGTCCGCGACCGGGTGGCGGCAAAGGCGGCCCTCGCGATCCGGGGACCACTGATCGTCAGCGTCGGCGCGCTGATCGAGCGCAAGGGACAGGCCTTCGTCATCGACGCCCTGCCCACCTTGCCCGATGCCACGCTGGTCCTCATTGGAAAGGGCGAAGATGAGGATGTGCTGAAATCACGGGCGCAGGCGCTGGGTGTTGCCGAGCGCGTGCGCTTTATGGGCGCGCTGCCTCAAACCGTGATCGCCGACTGGCTGGCAGCCGCCGATGTGATGGCGCTGCCTTGCGCATCGGAGGGCCTCGCCAACGCTTGGGTCGAGGCACTGGCGTCGGGGACGCCGGTCGTGACGTGCGACGTGGGGGGCGCAAGCGAGCTGATCGACCGGCCCGAGGCAGGATATCTGGTGACACGCGATGCCGAGCAGATCGGCTTGGCAATAACTGGGCTATTGGCAAGTCCGCCTGGACGGGAGGCGGTGGCCGCCACGGTCGACCGGTTCAGCTGGGAGGCCAATACGGCGTCGCTTTATGCGCACTTGTCCGACCTCGTTCAGCGTTCAGGGCGAACCTAAACCTGCCCCTCATCGCGCCGCGTCACACGCTCAGCATCGCCAGACTTTGCGTCTTTTTTCAAGAAGCTGTCGACCCGTACGTCGAGCCAGAGCAGCACGGGGTTCGAGATGTAGAACGAAGAAAACGTCCCGATGACGATCCCGAGCAGCATCGCCGCCGTGAAACCGAAGATCGTGTCCGGCCCTACGAATAGCAGGATGCCGAGCGTTATGATCAGCGATAGCGACGTCGTTGCGGTACGCGACAGCGTTTCGTTGGTCGACAGATCGATCAGCGCGCCCATTTCCATCTTTCGGTATTTTCGCATGTTCTCGCGCACGCGGTCGTAAACGACGATGGTGTCGTTGAGTGAATAGCCGGTTATCGTGAGAATCGCGGCGATTACGTTCAGGTCGAACTGCAGTCCCGTCACCGAGAAAAAGCCAAGCGTTATAACGACGTCGTGAAACAGCGTGACCAATGCCCCCACGCCGAACTGCCATTCGAAGCGGATCCAGATGAACATCGCGATGCCTGCCATCGCGAGCGCCAGCGCAAGCGACCCGGTCGAGAACAGTTCGCAACCGACCTTGCCCGATACCGACGACACCGAGCCGACGTTGACACCGGGATAGGCCCTCACGATTTCGCCACGCACCTTCGAGGCGATGCGGTTCGCCCCTTCCGCCGCCGGCGAGCCAGGATCGGAGCGGATGCACTTGGCAATGGGGTTTGCCGCGCCTTCGAGCGGAATACGGATGTTGACCGACTTGCCGTCGCCCAGCTGCTGGATCGATACTTCGCCGACGTCGAGTGCCTCAATCCGGTTGCGCAGCTCGCCGATGGCGACCGGCTGCATGAAGGTGATGCGCATCTGCTGCCCGCCGACGAAATCGACGCCCCAGTTCAGCCCCTTTGTCGCGACGATGCCGATCGAGCCGACCAGCAGCACGACCGAAATCGTCAGCGCCACCCAGCGCCAGCGCAGGAAGCCGATATTGGTGTTGTCGGGAACGAGTTTCAGGGGACGCATGGCGCGGGCCTCACAAATTCAGCGTCTTGGGCCGATTCCGGCGCATATAGTCCATCACCAAAAGCCGCGTCAGCGTGACGCCGGTGAACACCGATGTCGCGATACCAATGGCGAGCACGACCGCGAACCCCTTGATCGGGCCCGAGCCAAACCAGAACAGGATCACCGCCGAAATGACGTTCGTCAGGTTCGCGTCGAAGATCGCAGTCGACGCTTCCTTATAGCCG
Organism: Sphingomonas sp.; assembly: GCA_049318505.1. Taxonomy (GTDB): domain Bacteria; phylum Pseudomonadota; class Alphaproteobacteria; order Sphingomonadales; family Sphingomonadaceae; genus Sphingomonas_O. Next base: position 5,865 of record JBMOGG010000129.1, read on the forward strand.
AACTCGATCGACTGGAGCGCCTGACGCCCGCGACGGATTTCCTCGCGGATGCGTTCGTTGATCAGCACGTTCGCGTCGACTGCCGCGCCGATCGTCAGCACGAAACCGGCGATGCCCGGCAGGGTCAGCGCCGCGCCGAACAGCGCCATAATGCCCAGGACCATAAAGCCGTTCACTGCAAGCGCGATCGTCGTGTAAACGCCGAAGCGCAGATAGGTCAGCAGCATGTAGACGACGAGCGCCGCCGAGGCGAGCGCGCCTGCGAGCAGCCCGCTGTTGATCGAATCCTGCCCCAGTTCGGCGCTGATCGTCGCTTCCTCGACCACCTGCAGCGCGACCGGCAATTTACCCGAGCGCAGCTGGACTGCGAGCTGGTTCGCGCTTTCGACCGTGAAACTGCCCGATATCTGGGCGGATCCGCCCAGGATCGGCTCGTTGATGTTGGGTGCCGACAGGACCACACCGTCGAGGATCATCGCGAACGGCTTGCCAGTGTTTTCCTGCGTCACGCGCGCGAACTTGCGGCTGCCCTGGCTGTCGAAGTTGATATTGACGACCGGCGCGTTCGATTGCGCGTCGAAGCTCTGCTGCGCGTTTGTAAGCTCGTCGCCCGACACCAGCACCCGGCGCTGGACCGCAATGAACGGCGACCCCGACGGATTGCCCGGATAGGGCAGCGCCTGCGACCCCGGCGGGGCATTGCCCTTGGCGACCTCGACCGGGTCAGCGGTCAGGTCGACCAGCTTGAACTCGAGCTTGGCGGTCTTGCCGAGTAGATTTTTGAGACCTTCCGGGTCCTTAAGCCCCGGCACCTCGACAACGATGCGGTTGTCGCCTTCGCGCCGGATCGCGGCTTCGCTCGTGCCATTGGGATCGATACGCCGGGCCACAACTTCGCGCGCCGTGTCAAGCGCGTCATTGAGCGCTTGTTTCAGCCCGGCGGGCGTTGGCGTCATCACGATGCGGTTCGAATCACGGACCGCGACGTCCCAGTCGCGCTGACCGGTAACGCCGACCGGACTCGATAACTTGCGTGCAGCCTCGACTGCGGCATCGATCTGTGCGGCATCACGCACAAAGAACGAGACGGTGCCGTCTTGGGTCGCGATATCGCCGATTTCGATGCGCGGGCTGTTACGGCGCATCGCGTCGCGCACCGTATCGCTCATCGTGGCGACGCGTTGCCGAGCGACATCGACAGTTTCTGCCTCGAGCAGCAAGCGGCTGCCGCCGCGCAGGTCGAGCCCCAGCCCGATCTGGTACTTTGGCACCCAGGACGGCCATCTCTTGACGGTCGCTTCAGGAAAGAAGCTCGGCACCGACAACAGGACGCCAATCACCGTCGTGGCGATGGCCAGCCAGATCTTCCACTTCGGAAAGTCCAGCATGCTAGTCGTTCGCTGCCTTGCCGGGCATGTTGGTGACCACATCGCCCAGCGACGTCTTGACCGCCTTCACACGCACGTTTGGCGCGATTTCGACTTCGACCAAGTCGGCATCGACCTTGGTCACCTTGCCGATCAGCCCGCCGCCGGTGACGACTTGATCGCCCTTTTTGACGGCTTCGAGCTTCAGCCGGTGCTCCTTGGCGCGCTGTTGCTGCGGGCGAAAGATCAGGAACCAGAAAACGACGAAGATGAGCAGGAGCGGCGCGACGTTGACAATCATCGCGGTCATGCCGTCGGGCGCAGCAGCGGCACCGGCGGCTTGCGCATAGGCGGGGGACGTGAACATCGGTCTGAGCTAAGCCTGTAATCGGGGAAGGCGCGCGACTAACAGAGGGGCGTCGCTCACGCAACCGGACGCAGATCCAGCAACCCGATGTTGGCGTGTGTGTGCGAGGGGATACGAGCTAGGGGAGCAAACGACGGTGTTGCTTGTCTTGGGCTTCATACGCGTGCGCAATGCCGATATCGGGCGGTTGCAGAGGCCGTTTTCACGCATGGTTTCGGCTTCGCGCGCGTTCCACGGAGCCGCTCATTATGCCTTCAGCCACGACTTGCTCATATCCGAATCTGTTGTGCATCTCCGAACGCTGGCGCACGCGCACGGCACAATCGGCGCCCCTGACCGGCAATCATAGGGTCGCGTTCGACATCGACGCGCGCGCAGCGAACGTTGTCGCAACGAAGATTGAGAGTTACGACAATGGGATGGTGCGGCGGCTGCTGCAGATCCCTGCGACCAATTTGTGCGCTGAACGCAAAGCCAAGGCGATGGTCATCGTTATGAGCCGCGCAAAACTGGGACCCGGCGAGATCGATGGGCTGCGCGCCGACATGGAAGCGCAGATCCGGGCCACGCGCGCCGGGGACGGCTGCTCGGCTTTACGCTTTTCGCGCGACGTGCTCGACCCCGACATGCGCCACATCGCCGAGCGCTGGCGCGACCAGGCGTCGATCGACGCCTATTTTGCCACGCCGCACATGGCGACGTTCAATAGGGTGCTGGCAATAGGGTGCTGGCAATAGGGTGCTGGGCAAGGCAAGAGTGGAGAGCCTGAGGTGACCGCCTACGGCAGTGCTGGCGAGCGGGTGCAGATGGGGGTTAGCTTGGGCTCGAAGCGGCAAAGCCGCGTCGTCGGTCCTCTCTTGGCGAGGCCGGTCCGCTGTCATTGCTTGCTTTAGCTGCACTAAACCTTCGCACAGCGGACTTGGTCGGGACGACAGGATTCGAACCTGCGACCCCCACACCCCCAGTGTGATGCGCTACCAGGCTGCGCTACGTCCCGACCGAAGGCGCGCGTTTAGGCAAGCCGCGCCGGATTGGCAACCGCCGCTTGTGCGTCTTGCAAAACGCCTTGCCCTACAAAGAACCGTTTTGGTTATTCTTTGAGAAAATCAAGAGCGTAATAAGTTCCAAATATGGATATCGAGAAACTCATCGATGCGGTTATCGACCGCAAGGGGGCTATAGCGACGACCCGGCCGTCCGGGGCGGGGGGCACAAGGTGGGGCGTTACCCAAGCGGTGGTGCCCATGGCTATCGCGGCGATATGCGCGTCTCCCCCGCAGCAAGGCAGTTAAAATCTACCGCCACATCTATTGGGCGCGGCCTGGTTTTGATCGTCTCGCCAAGCTTGCGCCTGCCGTGGCGGCGGCGCTGTTCGACGTCGGCGTCAACATGGGCCCGGCAGTGGCGATTTCCTTCCTGCAGCGGGCGCTGAACGCGCTCAACCGGGGCGCGTCCG
>JBMOGG010000130.1:0-9020 GCA_049318505.1 Sphingomonas sp.
GGCCCTCGTGCGCAGGGTCGGTTTTGGCGACGACAAGCAGGCCCGATGTGTCCTTGTCGATCCGGTGCACGATCCCGGGTCGTGCGACGCCACCAATCCCAGACAGGCGGCCTGCGCAGTGATGGAGCAGGGCGTTGACCAGTGTGCCGTCGAGATTGCCTGCCGCCGGATGAACGACCAGGCCCGCCGGTTTGTCGACGATCAACAAGTGGTCGTCTTCGAAAACGATATCGAGGGCGATGTTCTGGGCTTCATTACGCATCGCGCTGGGCGCAGGAATGTCGATGTCGAAAGCAGCTCCGGCTTCTGTTTTTACGGCAGGATCGCGTGCCAGCATTGCCCCGTGACGAACGTTCCCGGAGGAAATCAATGCTTTCAGCCGTTCACGCGACAGGGTTGGAACTGAGAGCGCCAGAGCGCGGTCGAGGCGCATACCGGCAAACTCGTCAGCGATCGTAACCGAAATTGTGGAAACCCCCGTTGTCATTGTCTAGGGATGTGGCGATGCGGGTAGCGATATCAAGCGCCGTGCTCGATGCGATTATTGCCGAGGCGGATCTGGACCATGGACGTGAGGTGTGTGGCCTGCTGTTCGGCGTGCAGGAAACCATCCTCGAACACACAAGCTGCGCCAATGTGGCGGCGGACCCCACCTGCGCGTTTGAGATCGACCCGAAAGCCCTGATCGATGCGCATAAGTCGGCGCGGCAGGGCGGTCCGGCCATCGTCGGCTGCTATCACTCGCATCCTGAAGGACCGCCGGTTCCGTCGGCGCGCGATGCGGCCGCTGCGCTACCCGATGGGTCGTTATGGCTGATTGTCGCCGCGCAAAGGGTTGGGCTCTGGCGCGCCGTAGATCATGGGACCCTCCACGGTCGTTTCGATGCGGTAGAGCTTGTTCGGGACGGCCGCGCTTGCGTGACGTCGTGACGTCGGCCAAAGCGGTCACAACTTTCGGAGTTTGACAGTTATGACGATTGCGCCGGTCGATTTCGCCAGCCTGCTCTGTTCGCGGCTGTGCCATGACCTGCTGAGCCCGGTCGGGGCCCTCAATAACGGCCTTGAGCTTTTGGCCGACGAAACCGACCCGGAAATGCGAGCACGCTGTCTCGAGTTGCTCAACGAAAGCGCGCGGGCGTCGGCGAACAAGTTGAAGTTCTTTCGCCTTGCCTTTGGCGCTGCTGGGGGTTTCGGCGACGCCGTGGACGCACGCGAGGCCAAGGCTGCGATCGATGGCCTTTTTGGAAGCGATGGGCGGGTCGAGATAAATTGGCTCGTGGAAGAGGCCACGCTGTCGAAGACCGCCATCAAGGTTTTGCTCAACATCGTGCTCATTGCCGGCGACGCGCTGGTCAGGGGTGGTCGGCTCGACATAGGTGTGGAGATTGCCGGCAGACGTACCGAGATCGTCGTCCGTGCTGAAGGGCCGCGCCTGGTGCTTGACCCCGAACTGCGGACCGCTCTCAACGGAGAAACGGGCGAAAACGCCCTGACGCCGCGCGCAGCGGCGGCATGGCTGGTCCATCAACTGGCGGTCGAAAGCGGCGGAGCGGCGATGGTTTCCCCTGCGGATGCTGGGTTCCTGCTGTTTGGTGCCACGCTCAATCCTTCCTAAGCGCTTGCTAACCATCACAACCTAGACCTCGGGCCAAGCAAACTGGCGCGATATGAAGGACGATCTGACCAGCGAATTCGTTGCAGAAACCCGCGACATTCGCTTGGCCGAGCATGACGTCCGTCTGCCCGCCCCGGGCAGTTTCGATCTGATCTTGTGTCGCAACATATTGATGTATTTTCCTTTACTGGCCCGCACCCATGTGTTCGACCATCTTGCCGATGCCCTTAAGCCCGGCGGCATCCTGATGCTGGGCGCCGGAGAAACCGTGCTCGGCCAGACCGAGCGCTTCTTGCCGCATCCCGCTATGCGCGGCCTCTACGCGGCCGCTCCCGAAGTTTCGCGGTCGCCAGCACGCGCCGCAACCCGCTAAGCGGTTCATATGTCTGTTCCCAGCCGATTCGGGCCGCGCGATCTGGCCGTTGCGCTGGCGATCAACCTCGTCTGGGGGCTTAACATCGTCTTCGTGAAGATGTCCGTGACGGCGGTACCGCCGTTTACCGCAGCATTGCTACGTCAGGCGATGGTGCTGCTGTGCTGCCTGCCCTGGTTGCGTATTGTTCCTGGTCGGATGCGCGATTTGCTCGCGCTCTCGGTCATCATCGGGGGCGCTTTCTTCGCCATCGTCAACCTTTCGCTCGTTGTCACTGAAAACATTGGGGCGCTGGCAATCGCAGGCCAGCTCGGCGCGCCCTTCTCGCTGATCCTCGCGATCATTTTCCTTGGCGAGCGTATTGGGGTCGTCCGGGTTTTCGGCATGATGCTCGCCATGGGGGGATGTGCAGTGCTCGTGTTCGATCCATCGGCGGCCAAGGAGCTGCCGGGTCTTGCCCTTACCGTGCTTGCATCATTGCTCTGGGCCACCGGGTCGTTGCTCCAGCGCCGGCTTGTCGGCGTCGGCATTCCCACCATGTATGCCTGGGTAGGGCTGGGGGGTGTCATCGTCCTCGCGCCGCTTGCGCTTTACTTCGAGCCGGCGGCAATGACGGGAGCTATCGCTGTTCCACCGATTGCTTTCCTTTGGATCGCATTCTCGGCGCTGGGGTCCACGCTGATCGGCTCGGGGGGTATGGCGTGGCTGCTGCAGCGCCACCCGGTGACCACGGTCATCCCCGTGACATTGGGTGCGCCCATCATTGGGGTCGTCGCGTCCGGCGTTGTATTTGGCAATCCGCTCACGCCCGTTATGGTGCTCGGCGGAACGATAGCGATAGCGGGGGTAGCGATTGTGACAACGCGAACGGCAAGCGCGACCCAAGCCAGGGGCGGACCCGGCGCGTGATCGACACCCCATCGCCAAATTTCGACGCGCGCACGACGCCGATCACCATGATCGTGCTGCATTATACCGGGATGACGGACGCTGCTGTCGCGGTCGAACGACTGACCGATCCAGCGGCCAAGGTGTCATCGCACTATCTGATTGCCGAAGACGGGCAAGTGATGCGGTTGGTGGGCGAAGAGAATCGCGCCTGGCATGCCGGCAAGTCGCACTGGCGGCAGATCGACGACGTGAATTCCGCCAGCATCGGCATCGAGCTCGTTAACCCCGGTCACGAATTTGGCTATCGCCCGTTTCCCGACGCGCAGATCGACGCATTGATCCCGCTGATGGCAGATTTGCAGACCCGGTACGGCATCACGCGCGGCAATATCGTCGGGCATTCAGACATTGCGCCGACGCGCAAGCAGGATCCGGGAGAGTTGTTTCCCTGGTCTCGCCTTGCCAGGCTCCGTCTTGCCTTGCCCCGCCCGACCAAGAACCTGATCGACCCGAACTGGACGGATGCCGGTTTCCTGCTTGCGCTTGAGCGTTTCGGCTATGACGTCACCGATCGCCTGGCTGCGGTCGTCGCTTTCCAGCGACGGTTCCGCCCCGAACTCATGGATGGCACAATCGATGGTGAGTGCCGCGCAATCTTGCTGGCGTTGCTGCTTCCCAAGCCGCAGGGCGACGACTAAGGCGTCGTTGTGCCAGAGGGTCGGGCGACCGCGGGCGGCTTGCCGCGCGAGGAAAGTCCGGGCTCCACAGAGTAACGGTGCCGGGTAACGCCCGGCGGTCGCGGCGAAAGCCGGGGCAAGGGACAGTGCCACAGAAAACAGACCGCCGCACTTCGGCGCGGCAAGGGCGAAACGGTGCGGCAAGAGCGCACCGCGGCTTTGGCAACAAAGCTGGCAGGGCAAACCCCACCGGGAGCAAGATCGAATAGGGACGGCATATGGGCCTGCTCGGCTCCGTCGTCCGGGTTGATTGCTTGAGGCTGTCGGTAACGGCGGTCCTAGAGGAATGGTCGCACAGCGCTGTCGCACGAAAGTAGCGGGGGCGTGGACAGAACCCGGCTTACAGGCCTTCTGGCACACTTCGTTACTGGCACTTGCAGCGTTCAGGCCCTAGATGGGGTGCTTATGCCGCGCCGCACAACACGTTCGCTCGACTGGGGATTTCCGCGCTGGCGGGAATATGGATCGGAAACGGCCGCGACGACGGTGCGGCTGTGCGATCGCCACGGCTGCGAAGCGAAAGGTGACAAGCCTGCGCCCAAAGCGCCCAACAGTCCCGACCGCTGGTATTTTTGCGAGACGCACGCAGGAGAGTATAACCGTAATTGGGACTATTTTCAGGGGCTTAGCCCAGAAGAGGCCGCCGCGCGCGAAGCACAGGAGCAAGCCGAGGCAGGGGGCTGGAAGACCAGTGCCTATCAGCAATGGGCAGGACCGGGTGACGGAACGCGAAGCAATGACGAGATGCGCGCACTCAATGTGCTGGGCGTTGCGAGCGATACAAGTTTCGAGGACATTCGTATGGCCTGGCGCGGCCTCGCCAAAGCCAATCACCCGGATCTGAAACCCGGCGATGCCGATGCGGCCACGCGGTTCCGCGAGATTCAGGCGGCTTGGGACGTCGTTCGGTCGGCGGAGGAACGACGCGAGGCCGTGCGAACCGCGACGTGATCGGGATTGCAAAGGCGAAACCGGTGGCGATCGTGATGGCATGCGAAAAATGCTTCAAACGCGCCAACGTCAAGGACAAGGTGACCAAGCCGTTGCAGCGCGCGCTGAAGCCTCACCGCATCAAACTGGTCAAGACACGCTGTCTCGGGGTCTGTCCAAAGAATGCGGTTACCTTGCATGATTCGCGCAGGCCGCGCGAGTGGATCATTGTTGCCAATGGCACGCCGGCTGAGGAAGTCTCGAGCTTAATCCTCGAGGCTGTCGGGTAGAGGCGCCTTTCCTGAGATCGCTCGCGCCAATTTGGCGGCAGCATCAAAGCTGGGCTGACCATCAAGTTCGATCGTGTTGTCGTTAAGCCGCGCATTTGCAGGCTTTCCGTTTAGCACGATTTTGGGCAGTGGTCCCAACTTCCTGATCCGTTTATGAGCCTCCGGCGTGAGCGTGAGGAGGACGACAGGCGTTCCCGTCCCGCCGGCAATTGTCCGGCCGTCGAGGAAGTCGCGCGCGGCGAGCGGCTTTCCCGCTACACTCAGCTGCGCAGCCAGCAGGATGAAAACCGACAGTCCCATGGCTGTCATTTATACCAGAAACCGCGCTGCCGTCGACTGGATGAGTGCGATCATGTTGGGGATGCCCTGCGTGCGATTCGAGCTGAGCTGGCGCCCGAGATCGAAAGGCGCCAATTCCTTGGCTATGTCGGTTGCAGCAACTTCTGCCGCAGGACGATCCTGCACCGTGGCGAGCACCAGCGCGATGATCCCTTTGGTAATGGCGGCGTTGGAGTCGGCGAGAAAGTGGAGCTTGTCGCCTTCCTTTGTCGGATAAACCCAGACACTTGCAGAACAACCACGCACCAGGGTTGTGTCTGTCTTGATAGCCTCGGGCATGGGCTCGAGGTCGCGGCCCAGGTCGATCAGCAAACGATAGCGATCATCGGGGTCTAGGAATTCATATTCTTCACGAATATCGGCGAGCGCGGGCAGGGGCATGTCCCGCGCTCTAGCCGACGCGTCTCAGATATCTACCCCTGCCGCGATTGCTTCGAGACGACGCACGCGTTCCTTTAGGTCAGCGACATCGATCCGCTGTCCGATTGTCGGCGTGGCAACTGCCACGTCGTCGCCCATGGCGGACGCGATCTGAGCGCGCTTCAGGTCGAGCCAGGCCGTGAAGCCCTTGAGGCCAATCAGGCCAAGCACGGTAGTTGCGGCCAGTGCTGTCAGCCCCATGCCGAGGTAAAGCATCAGACTTTCCATTGTCGTCGCTCCTTTTAGCGCAGCTTCTCGATCTCGCGATCGAGCTGCCGTGCGCCGTTATCATCGGTCGCCAGCCGTTCGAGCACGGCAATGCGCTCTTTCAGCTGGGCGATTTCCTGTTTCATACGGCCCGATTCAGGGTCGGGGCGATTCAGCACTTCATTGCCGTGCTTGTCGCGGGTGACGCCGTAGCGGGCCCTCACGACACTGGCGATCATCACGATAGCGACGATCATCACGACCATTTCGAACGGGTTCATCGTTTTTACTCCCCAATGAATTTCGGTTTCAGTTCAGCGGCGCATCGCGCAGCGACTCAATTTCGTCGGCCAGATCGACACCCTTATCGGTGATGATCCGTTCGAGAACGCGCATGCGAGCTTCGAGTCGTTCGGTATGCGCCGCATATTGCGCAGTCTTTTCGGCTGTCATGGTCGATTGCTGTTCGAGCTGGCGCTCCTTTACCCTGATCCACATCTTGAACGGGGCGATCCCGATCGCGGCCAGAGGGATGAGTACCCAGATCCAGCTTGCTACATTATGCATATTCAATCCCCTAGTTGGCCGGACGCGCGCGGAGCTGCTCGATCTCGCGGTTCAGCCCGTGCGCTTCGTCGGTGACGATGCGCTCGACATTGGCGAGGCGGTCTTTGATCGAGCCGAGTTCGGCGCGAAGTTGCGCGTTTTCCTGGGTAAGCAGCTTGATACGCTCCTGCGCCTCAGGGTCAGTCTTGGGATGTAAGGCCTTCCCCCAACTGTTTTCGAGCGGGTAGCCATTCTTGACGCGCAGATGCGTTGTATAGATCCAGCCCGCGATCCCGAACGCGCCCAGCAGCATGCCGCCGCTCAGAAGGTAGGGCAGGAAGGGGATGATTACGGCTTCGGCCATCGGTAAGTTCCTTTTCAGGCTCGGCGTTCTAACGGAGGCTGTCGATTTCTTCGGCAAGTCGCGCGTGTTTGTCTGTGGCAATCCGCTCGAGAACCGAGATTCTGTCCTGCAGGCGGTCGATCTGGCCGGTCAGGCGCTGGTTCTCGTTGGCGAGCAGCTCGAACTTGCGGTCTGCCTGGGGGTCGGCCTTGGTGGTCGTTCCGCCCCATTCACCCTCAACCGGATAGCCATGCCTCGCGCGTATCCAGGTCGTTACAATCCAGCCCACCGTGCTCATTGCAATGATGGCTAGGATGAATACGGGTCCATGGAAGTCCATTGCACTTCTCCCTGTTCGTGCTGCAGTTTAGCGCAGGCTGTCGATTTCGTTCGCCAGGCTCGAGTTGCGGCTGGTGTAGTAGCTCTCGACATCGGCGAGCCGGCGATCGAGATCGCGGAACTTGGAGCGTACGTCGCGCGTGGAGCGCGTCGGCGACTGTCGTACACCTTGCCAGAATTTGGCATCGTCGGCGTCGTCATAAAGACCCATCGGTCGGACCGGCGCCATCCATGCGATGATCAAGTACACGATCAACAGTGTTCCCGAGCCGAAGATGGTTCCGAGCACGGTCACAATGCGAACCACGGTCAGGTCGAGACCGGTATAATCGGCGATCCCCGCACAGACGCCGAGCCACTTGGCGTTGCTTTTGTCGAGGTAGAAAGAAGTACGGCGAGCAGACATTGTTTGTCTCCTGATCGGGCAGTTCAGCCCTGGTTTTTCCAGTTGGGATTGTCAGCGGCGAGGATGCGCTCGATCGTGATGACGCGGTCCTCGAGCCGACGGGCGGTCTCGTGCATGTCGTCGAGCAGGTTCTCGTCATCGACGGTCAGAACCTTGGCCTGCTTCCACTTGGTCACATAATGGAAGATCAGCCAGGGAAAGCCGATGAACAGCGTGCCCATGACGATGGCAAGACCCATGAATTCTCCGAATTCCATCTTAGTTCGCCTTTCCGGCGGCCTTGGCCTTCAGCGCTTCGAGCGCGGCCTCGACCTTTTCAGACGACTGAAGTTCGGCAATTTCCTCTTCGAGCGTCTTGGTTGCTCCCATGGCGAGGGCCTCGGCGCGGCCTTCTGCGAGGTCGGCACGCTTTTCGAGAATATCGAACCGCGAGAAGGCGTCCTGGACACGTTCGCCCGAATAGGCTTCGCGGACTCGAATGCTCTGGTGGGCGCTTTGCATACGGGTCGCGATCGCCGACTGACGGGCGCGGGCATCGCGCAGCTTTGACTGGAGCTTGGCGATATCGGCTTCGGAAGATTTCAGCGCATCATCGAGGACGGCTATTTCCACCTGCAGACGTTCCGACATGTCTGTCGCCTTTTGCTTCTCGACAAGCGCTGCCTTCGCCAGATCTTCGCGACCCTTTGACAAAGCGAGTTCGGCCTTTTCTTCCCAGCCTGCTTCGAGCGCGCCGAGCTTGCCGATATGGCGGCGCATTTCCTTCTGGTCAGCAATAGTGCGCGCGGCGGTCGCGCGGACTTCGACCAATGTTTCCTCCATCTCGAGAATGATCATGCGGATCATCTTGGCCGGGTCTTCGGCCTTGTCGAGCAGGTCGGTAAAGTTGGCGGCGACGATGTCGCGGGTTCGGGAAAAAATACCCATGGAAACGGCCTTTCTATGTGCGACGTGTAATCTAGCTCGAATTGATTGCCGGAGCGAGCAGGGGGTGGGCCCGCTCCGGCTACCCGATCAGCCCACGGGGCTGGAGGGGTTCTGCGATGCCAGGGCCTCACCCTTGGCATTCACATAGCGAGTGACGAGCGTGGCGCTTTCCGACTTGGACGGCTGTGCCACGTCGCCGAAGCGCAGGACGACCGCGACGGTGCGTGCATCGCTGCCCTTGGGGTAGTGAACCGACTTGGCCGAAGCGAGCGCCGCAAGGTCGAGAGCACGATGGCCACTCGTCTTGGCGATTTCGGCGGAGCGGATGTTGCCATCGGCGTCGATGCGGACGGCGATCGTGGCAACGCCCTTGCCTTTAACGGCCACGAAGCTGTCACGAACAAGCTGGGCTTCGACATTGCTGACGAAATCGCTGTTGGTCGTGGCGGCGCGCGCCGCCTGGGGAACGGCAAAGACGAGCGCGGTGCCGAGCAGCGATGCGGCGAAGGCAGTGGCGCAAACGCGCAAGTTGGGGGCGGTGGCAGTGAACATGGCGGTAACTCCTTGAACGGTGTTTCTATCTTGCTCTCCGTCGGGGGCAGCGGAGACATGAGGGACTTTGCAGAAACCGTGCCAGTTTTGAAAATGGCGGAAATC
>JBMOGG010000131.1:0-8945 GCA_049318505.1 Sphingomonas sp.
CCCGAACCAAGAAGAAGCTTAGCCTGCCTCCGCGTCCGGGGCGATGCGAGGATTGTCCGCACAGCGGTGAAAATTAGGGGCTTTGCGTTAGGACATCCCTGGCGCAGTCTATCCCACCGGTGAAGGAACGAGGCCACGTAATGGATATGCCGACCGCCATAACAGCGCCGCAAATCGGGAACGAGATCAACGGTCCCGGCAAGGCGTATTTTGATCACGTCGTGACCGACAACATCATCGACGCCCTGATCGAGCTTGCCGCTGAAGTCTGGACGACGCGGGACCGGCTGACGATCCTCGAAGCGGTCTTGGCGGACAAGGGCATCGACGCCACCGCGCTGATCGAGGCGCATGTTCCCTCTGACGCCGTCAAGGCGCAGCGCAAAGCCGCGCGCGAAGCGTTCATTACCCAGGTTTTTGCCAGCTTCTCACGGAGGACCGCATGATTGCGACTGCCCTTTCCCCGCGCGGCGCCATTGGCGTGTTGCCGCGTCCCGCCACGCTTGCCGACGAGAGCTACACCGATTTCGTCGAGAGCTTTCGCGACATGGCGCTGGTGAAGATGTTCCCCATCATGTGCGGCGCGGGCCACGCCGCCATGGAACGCGAAGGGGTCGCGCCAACCCCCGATGTGCCGCTCGAAACCGTGCAGGCCCATTTCAACAAGGTCCCCGTCGTGCAGACTTGGCAACGCTTCATGCGGAGCGCGCAGGAAATGATGTGGCGACGGACGCGCGCCTCGTTCGCGTTCGACGAGGCCGGGCATGACGCGCTGTTGAAGGACTGGGAGACGAAGGGGCCGGGGACGCTCAGCTATGATCCCACTTTCCATGTGCCCGACTGGGCACGCCGCGAAATCCATCTCCAGCCCGGCGGCTATACCGACGATGTGCTGAGCGGCATCGTCTATCACTATGGCACCAAGATTTTTTATCAGGGCTGGAATGACCAGGACGCGCTGCATGCCGAAGTCGTCGATCTGACCGCAATCCCCGATGACGGGCGCGTCGAGCATGTCCTCGAGATCGGCTGCGGCGTCGGTCAGGCGACGGTCCAGTTCAAGCGGCGCTTTCCCGACGCGAAAGTTGTGGGCCTCGATGTCGCGCTCCCGGTACTTCGCTACGGGCACATGCGATCGGCACAGCTCGGCAGCGATGTCGACTATGTCCAGGCTTTGGCCGAGGCGATGCCGTTCGCCGAAGCCAGCCAGGATGTGGTGATGAGCTACATCTTCTTCCACGAAATGCCCGTCGAGGTCATGAAGGGTGTCTTGTGCGAGGTGCACCGGGTGCTGCGGCCTGGCGGCAAGTTTTCGATCTTCGAATTTCCCAGCCACGGCGCAACGCCGCTGCCCCCGGCGATGCGGTTCATGATCGACTATGACAGCCGCGACAATTGCGAGCCTTACTCGGTCGGGTTCGTCTATTCGGACTTCCGCGTGCTGATGCGCGAGGCAGGGTTCGAAGTATCGGACGGCGGCAAACCGATGAACAATTTCCTTCAGTCGGTCGTCGCGACCAAAGCGGCATGATCCGCGCGGCACTCCTTGCACTGGCGCTGGTCGCCGCGCCCGCGACCGCGCAGGGGATGGCTAACATCCCCGCACAGGCCAAGGCCATGGCCGAGATCGCATTTATGAAGGGCAAATGGCTCGGACGCGGCTGGCGGCAACCGCCGCAGGGGCCGCGCTACGACTACACCCAGACGATGACGGTCGAGGCGAAATCGGGGGGCATCCTGCTCGCGGTCGAGGGGCTCAGCCTGCGTCATGGCGAGGACGCGGCCAAGCCAGGCGGGGGATCATTTGCCGTGGTGAGCTTCGATGACCGCGCCAAACGCTACGACTTCCGCTCGTTCGGGTTCGGCGAGATGATCCCGGCAACCGCCGAACTGGTCCGCCCGGCCGTGTTCCGCTGGACGACGGCAGGGCCGGTCATGCTGCGCTTCACGGTCGATGGCAGCGTCGCAGGCGAGTGGCGCGAGACGGGCGAACGCTCGGCGGATGGCGGCAAGAGCTGGACGCCGACCCATGCGCTGACCGCCTGGCGCGTCGATACCCGCTGAGCGTGGATATCGACGGCCTGCATGTCGTCCGGGGCGGAGCGGGGCCGCCGCTGCTGTTCCTCGTGGGGCTAGGCGGACGCGCCGATTTCTGGGGGCCGCAGTTTGCGCGCTTCCCGATGCGCGATTGCATCAGCTTCGATCATCGCAGGACCGGCGACAGCCTGCCGTCGGACATTACGACAACGGTTCAGGTGCTTGCCGACGACGCAGTGCGGTTGCTCGATACGCTCGGCATCGACCGGATCGACATCATCGGCCATTCGCTCGGCGGCGCGATCGCCCAGCATCTGGCAGTGATCCATCCCGACCGTGTCGCGCGGCTGGTGCTGAGCGCGAGCTGGGCGGGCCCGACGCCGTGGTTCCTCGACCTGTTCGCGCTGCGCCGCCGCGTGCTGCGCGAACTCGGCCCGCGCGATTACATGCTGCAGGGCAATCTGCTGGGCAATCCCGGCTGGTGGACCTGCGCGAACCAAGCGGCGATGGCGGCGGGAATCGAGGCGCGGCTGGCGGCGTTCGCCGGGGTCGAGATCGAGTGCGAGCGGATGGACGCGGTTACGTCGCACGACCTGCGCGACCGGGTCGGCGGGATTGCCAGCGATACGCTCGTCATCTGCGCGCGCGACGACGGCATCACGCCGCTGCCGCTGTCGGAGGAACTCGCAGCGCGCATTCCGGTTGCGCGGCTTGAGGTGCTGGCAACCGGTAGCCATTTTGCACCCAACTGTGTGCCCGACGACTGGGCCGCGCCGGTGAAGGCGTTCCTAGCATGACCGCGCCCGAATTCGGTCGATTCTCGGCGGTGATCGCGCCCGAAGAGGGGCGGTCCTACTGGCAGCCCGAACCGTCGCGCGGTTATGTGACGGTGACGGTCGATCCGACGACAACGCCCTATGACGGGTTCTCGGCAGGACTTCAGGTGCTGCCACCTGGATGCAGCGTGCGCGAGCATGGCCATCAGGCAAATCACGAACTGCTGTTCATTGCCGAGGGCACCGGTACCTGCACGATTGAGGACGACACCTACGACATCGGTCCCGGCCATACCGTGCTGTTTGGCCGCTATGCGCGGCATCTGCTCGTCAATACCGGCGACATCGATATGCGGATATATTGGGTGTTCATGCCGCCGGGGCTGGAGCACTGGTTCCATGCCATCGGCAAGCCCCGCGTGGCGGGCGAACCGATGCCTGAGCCATTTGCCCGGCCCGACAATGTCACCGACGTGCAGGCGGCGTTGAGGTTCGTGCCGCCGAAGCCGCGCGAATGATCGTCCTGACCGCGTCCGACGTCGAACGGCTGCTGCCGATGCGCGGGGCCATCGGGTTGATGCGCGATGCGATGCAGCAGGTTTCGGCCGGCGATGCCGTGCTGCCGCTGCGCCAGTTCATGCCCGTTCCCGGCGGGACGGGTAAGCTTGCGGTCATGCCCGGCTATGTCGCCGAGCCCGCGAGTTTCGGCGTCAAGATCGTGTCGAAATTCCCGCGCACACCTGGCGACCGGCATGGCACGCATGTCGGTGCGGTAATGATCTTCGGCGCGAACGATGGCCTGCCGCTCGCTCTGATCGACGGCGCGACCCTGACCGCGATCCGGACCGCAGCGACAAGCGCGATGGCGACCGATGTGCTGGCGCGCGCTGATGCGGCAACGTTGCTGGTGCTGGGCTGCGGCGAGCAGGCGCACCGCCATATCGACGCTTTGCGTCAAGTGCGGAAATTCGCGCGCGTGAGCATTTGGGGTCGCGATCTGGCGCGGGCAGCGGTGTTGGCGCAGGCGGTCGGGGCCGAAGTCGCGACGGCGCTTGATGCAGCGGTCAGCGAGGCCGATGTGATCTGCACGACCACATCGGCGACGACGCCGATATTGCGCGGTGCCGCGCTCCGTGCCGGCACGCATATCAACCTCGTCGGCTCGGCAGTGGCGACGAGTGCCGAGGCCGACAGCGACATCGTGCGCCGGTCGCGGTTCTTTGTCGATGCGCGTCCTGCTGCGCTCGCCGCCGCCGGCGAATTGCTCGACGCGATTGCCGCCGGGGTTGTCGGCGAAAGCCATATCGCCGGCGAGATTGGCGAGATACTGCTCGGGCGGGTCGCAGGCCGCCAATCGGCCGACGAGACAACTGTCTACAAGTCGCTGGGCGTCACCGCGCAGGATCTGGTCGCCGCACACGCCGTGTGGCGCGCGGCGGTTGCAAGCGGCGCAGGGACCGAAATAGACCTCGCTGCCTAACCCGTCGCGCTGGCCGCGCGCATCTCGCCGAGCGATTTTTCGTCGAGCCGGTAGAACCACAGGATGATGACCGCGATCACCGCCATGGCGGCGGGGACATAGGCGACGCCGACCAGCACGGCCTGCCTTACATTCTCGTCGGCGACCTTTGGCGGGGCTGAGGGATTGAACCCGGCATAGCTGAGCGCACCACCGAGGATCAGCGGACCGATTGCCGACGCGAGCTTTTCGACGAAGCTGTAGAGCGCCGAATACATCCCCTCGCGGCGCAGCCCGGTAAGGTGCGCGTCGGCCTCCATTGCGTCGGTCAGCATCGACATCGCGAACAGGACGTTGCCCGAAAACGCAATCCCCGTCGCAAAGCCGCGCAGCGCCAGCGCCCAGACTGGCTCCGCAGGCGTCGCGATGACCCAAGACAGCGCCGTAAGGCCCGTCACGATGGCCGAGAGCATATAGGTCTCGCGTTTGCCGATCCGTTTTGACAGCCGGATCATCAGCGGGGTCATCGTGAAGACGGCAAAAATCATCGCGCCACCGATCACGCCGAGCAAGGTCAGCGGCTTACCGAGCACCGTCGCAAGCAGGAATACCAGCCCGCCCGACGACGAGGCGATGCCGATCAGCTGCGCGAGCTTGACGCCGAGTACCAGCTGGAAAGGCCGGTTGTTCAGGAACCCCGACACCTGTTCCTTGAAGCTCAGTTTCGCATCTGTCTGCGGCAGCATCGGTGCCTTGGCGGTCGCGAAATAGGCTGTCATCATCGTGACGAAAATCGCCCCCGCGCCGATCGTCGCGATCCACGCATAGCCCTCGCGCCCTTTGCCCATCACTTCGAGCAGCGCGCCGCCACCCGACTGGACGAGGAACCCACCGACCGACGCGACCACGACACGGTAGCCGTGGATCGACGAGCGTTCGTGATAGCCGCGCGTCATCTCGGCTGGCATCGCCATATAGGGGACGTTGAACGTCGAATATCCGGTCGTGTAGAGCAGCAGAGCGAGCAGGACATAGCCCGCCGCGATCAAGCCGGGACCGCTGGTGACGGTTTCGAACGGGCCGGTGAACGGCACCGTAAAGACCATCAGGAACGACAACGACGAAATGACCGCGCCCCAGAAGAGGAAGGGGCGTCGGCGGCCCTTCAGCGACTTCGACCGGTCCGACAGCCAGCCTGAGAACGGGTCGGTGACGGCGTCATAGATTTTCGACAGAAAGATGATGAACCCAGCGATGGCCGGATCGAACTTCAGCACCGTCGTCATGTAGAACAGGATCAGCGCCGAGATGCCGTTCATCAGTACGGCGACGCCGAACGCGCCCATTGCCCATCCGGCTTTCAGCGACCATGGCAGCTTGTCCATCGGCGTTTTCATCCCCCCCGTTACCCTGACATTCGATGCTCCTGCCCTCGGGCGCGACTTTATCGCGATTTCAACCGGTGGGCGGATAAAGTGGCGTTGCAGGCTGGTTGCAGCGCCGTACGAAGAGGCACATCTTAGGGTCAGTCAAGGTCGAAAGGATCGTCATGGATTTCCAGCTTCGCCAACGCGGGCGCGCTTCGATGGACTTCCTCATTGCGCTGACCGGCGAATCGCGGCCATTGATGGCGACATGGAACGCTGAACTCGCCGAGGCGCAGGTCACCGCGAACTCGCTGCCCGACGATCTCGATGCGCGCCATGCGTCGGTCGACCGCGCGCTTGCCCACTCAAAGGCCTGGGCCACATCTGGGCTGCTTATGGAATTCGCCAGTGTCGGCCACGGCCGCGTCGCGCGCGAGGCCTATGCCGAATCGCGTGATCTGCTCGAACCCGAACTCGACCGGCTGGAAAATACGGGTCCGGCAACGCTGACCGTCGATCCCGACTTCGTCCAGCCCGATTACTTCAAGGATGTGTGGTTCCACCGCACCACTGGCGGCTGGGATGGGCACCCGCAACAAGGGTTCATCCACGGCGAGCTGATCCACCGGCATTATGTCGCCAAAATGTACCCCGGCGACATCTTTGCCCAGCGCCGCCGCGTCCTGGCCGAGCTGCCGCGCCAGGATTACACGCGCATCCTCGAAATGGGGACAAGCTCGGGACATTTTAGCGTCGCGCTGGCGCAGACTTTCCCTGATGCCAAGCTCACCGGGATCGACCTCAGCGTGCCGATGCTGCGCCAGGCGCAGCGTGTCGCCAATGAAAATGGCTGGGCATGGGATCTGCACCAGCGTGCGGCGGAGGACACCGGCTTTGCCGATGCCAGCTTTGATCTGGTCGCGAGCTACATCATCTTCCACGAAATGCCTGCATCCGCAATCCGCGCGACCTTTGCCGAGGCGTTTCGCGTGCTCGAACCCGGCGGGTCGATGCTGATGTCCGACGTCACGCCCTATGCCGCCGTTGACAAAATGGCGTCGTGGCGCGCCGACTGGCTGGCGATCAACGGCGGTGAGCCGTGGTGGCGCGAGGCGGCGTCGATGGACTGGTCCGCCGAGGCGCGTGCCGCCGGCTTTATCGATGTCGAAAGCCGCGGCATCGACGGCGCGCCCTATCCGTGGATCGTCACGGGCACCAAGCCGCATGGCTGAAGCGCCAAGCGCTGCGGCGCGGATGAGCCAGGCGCAATCGACCGGCGTCAAGCTGAGTGCCGCCAATGTCGACGATCTGGGAAGGGCGTTGCTGCTGCTCGCAACTGAAATCGCCGTGCTGAACGACCGCCAACGCGTGCTTGAGGCGGTGCTCGAAGAGCGTGGCATCGCCGTCGCCGATGCCGTGCGCGACTATCAGCCGACCGGCGCGTTCGCCGAAACGCTGAAGGGCGAACAGGCCCGGCTCGCCAAACTCATTGTGGAGGCTCTATGTCCGCCAAACGCCTGATCCTTGCCGCTGCCCTGCTGTTTGCGCCCCCTGCGTTCGCGCAGGACGACCCGGTCACGACGGCGGCGGCGCGGATGAAGGCATTTCCGGCTGCCCAATCGGTCGAACGCGCCGACGCCTATACACCGGCTGAAACCGTCAAGGGCCGGCCCCGTGCGCTGGCGATGGCAACGGATTCGGGTGGGATCGATCCTGCCGCGCTGACTGCGGCACAGGCCTATGCCGACGCGCAGAACAGCTTTGCCTTTATCGTGATGCGCGACGGCAAGATCGTTCACGAGCGTTACGCGGCCGGGTTCACGGCAGAGTCGCACTTCAGCCCCGCGTCGATGGCAAAGGGGGTGGCCGCGCTGACACTCGGCACGGCAAACATCCCGCTCGACGCGCGGGTCGACCGCTGGCTGACTGAATGGAAAGGCGATCCGCGCGGGAGCATCACGGTGCGCCAGTTGCTGACGATGTCGAGCGGGCTCGAAGTCGTCGGCTTTTCGCCCGACCCAGCAGGCAAGTCGATGCAACTTCAGTTCGGCCCGAACGTCGTTGCTACGGCCCTGTCGTTCAAGGCGGTCGCCGCGCCCGGCACGAGCTTTCAATACGCCAACGTCAACACACAGCTCGCCGGGATCATTCTCGAACGCGCGACGGGACAGCGTTTCGCGACATTATTGTCGCGTCGCATCTGGCAGCCGATCGGGGCGGGCGACGCCGCGCTGTGGCTCGACCGCGAGGGCGGCATGGCAAAATTATGGTGCTGTTTTCAGGCGACGGCGCGCGACTATGGGCGGATCGGGCAATTGATCCTCGACCGGGGCCGTGCGGCCGGGCGTCAGATCGTTCCCGCCGCCTGGGTCAAGGCAATGGCGACCCCGGCGGCGACCAATCCGAATTTCGGGATGCAGCTGTGGCTGGGCAGCCCCTATGTCGCCGAGCGCAAGTATAATTCGTCGTCGCCGCTCGCGATGAAGAGTGCCAGGCCCTTTGCACGCGATGATGTCGTTTTCATGGACGGGGCGATCGGCCAGCGCGTCTATGTGATCCCGAGCGAACGCCTGGTCATCGTCCGCATCGGTAAGTCGAGCATGGGCTGGGACGACAGCGAATTGCCCAACCGCGTGCTGGCGGGCATCGCAGCCAAACCATGAGGCACCGCGCCTATCGCGGGCGCATGGTCTATTCGACCAATGGCATCGGCGAGATGGGGCGCGAGTATTTTGCGGTCACGGTCCAGCCTGAAGGGATGCGAACGCTGCGCGCGCACTGCGAGATGGACGACGACCGGCTGCTGCGCGACGTCGTCATCACTGTCGACGCCGACTGGCGACCGCGCGATGCGTTCCTGCGCCTGACGGTCGCGGAGCAATTGGTTGGGACCAGCTGGTTCCGCTTCGACGGGCGGGTGGCCGAAGCGGAAGGCTGGACCGCCGAAAAGGGCCGCTTTGCCCAGCGCATGGAAACGCCAAACCCGGTCGCGTTCTTCGGGACCCACGCGCTGCATTGCGACGCCTGGGTCGCGGGGCGATTGCGGATGCACGATGGGCCGCCGGAGAGTTTTGCCTTCGTGACCTATGCGTCGTCGGTGCTGGCAAACGGTGGTTCGGGGCCGGAGCTGGTCGCCGTCCCGCCCGGTTTCGCCACCGTCCGCGACCTCGGTCATGAAACCATCGACAGCCCCGCAGGCCGCTTCGACATCCACCACATCCGCATCGAAGCGCACGGCGTGGATCATTTCGATGTCTGGGCAGCAGGCGAGGATTGCCTGCCGGTGCGGCTGACGTCGGATGTGCT
>JBMOGG010000132.1:0-8752 GCA_049318505.1 Sphingomonas sp.
TACACCTCGTCTCAATCCGGCTGTGGATGCATGAATTTGTCAACGCCTCCTAGACTTACACGGTGCAAGACGCAGCCGTCCGTGAGGTGGCCCCTGGATGAAGAGACGCATGCTTGGCCTTGGCTAGTCCTCCTCATCAATTATATTGAATCGGTGGTCTTCAAACTCACCGACACTTGCAGTCAGCCAGCCCACGCCTTCAACCCAGTCGCCACGCCAGGGCGCGCGGTTGCCCGTGATCGCCGCCTGAGTGAAGGTTAGCCCGACCTCAAGTCCTTTGGGCCGTATCGGCAAAACCTCGATAATCGCGTGGCAGGCTGTCTGACCGAGATATTCCGCAGCGCTGTCATAGCAGTCGTGAAGGTTGCCGCTGAACACCACATCGTCAGGCCGTGCGCTCATAGGCGAAAACCACCCCTGATCCTGATGGGGCTTGACGAAGGGCTTTGGACCTTCGCTGGTCGGCTTCAGGCAGAACTCGATCGGCATGGAACTGGCGCGAAAATTCAACCACCGGCGCTCGTGAACATAGCGAATCTGGCGGGCCAAGATGGCAAGGCTGACATGGTAAATGCCGCCTTTGCGGACGCGATGCCGGGCATACTGCCAGTTGTCGATATAGGCGCTGATAGTTGGGCCATCGATCTTGGCAGCACGCGAGTTCACAACCCGGCCTACGAGCATGGCTTGCGTGCGGTCCGAAGTGACCTCGATACGATCGATCATGACGAGATGCCCGACTGCCTTGAAGTTGCGGGGATGGCAATGCGATAGCGTGAATTCGCTGGCACCATTTGGTCGTAGCATGACAGCCTGCAGGCCTCGCCACCGCATGTTGCGCTCGCCTCGGCCTTCCCGGGTAAACAGATGCGGCTCGTCGATCATGGCAAGTTGCGGCGACAGCGACTTAGCCGGCAGTTGCCAACTGAACTGACTGTCGTCCATGGCGTCGAGCGTGTCGCCTTCAAGCCAAGCGGTCCCGCCAACCCCGTCGAAACGATCAGGTCCGATGGCAACCGCATCATTGACGACAATAGTCTCAGCAAATGACCAAGTCGGCCGCCGCCGCGGCGGCGGCGGGTTGAAGACCTTCTGAACCTCTGGATGATGCCACTGCGCCTTCCATTCGTCGTGCAACTCCTTGATGAACTTGGCCACTTCGGATCGCAGCTGTCTCGTGATGAAGGCGGGACCCTGGACCCAGTCCGAGGCAGCGAAGACGAAGACCATCTCGATGTAATCATCGTCGAGCGGCCCACCGTGCTTCACACGACGCAGCGTCCGGTCGGCGATTTCCTGCGCATGGGCGTAAGGAAACCGGGGACCGGCCTGCGGAAAGATGGACCCACTGCCTACTCGATCCTGGCCATGACTGCGCGGTAGCACGCGCATGTCGCAGGTGAATTCCGGGTAGCCCGGCAACCATCGCACCGCTCCAGACGACGCCATGACCTGCTGGAGGGCATCGAGGAAGCGGGCGTCTTGTTTCTCATGGATGCGAATGAAGCCCGGTTCTGGGTCCGGCTCTGGTGGAGGTTCGCCGATGTACTCGAGTTTCCGGAAGTTGAAGATTGGATCTCCACGATCCAAGAAGCCTACGTCCAGCATGAACTCCCGAGACAGAGGCAGGAAGCCTGCATAGCGCACGACAAGGTCGCCACACTTGTATCCGTGCAAGGTCGCCATCTGATGTTCCAGTCAGCCAGTATCTCCAGACAGCCGGCTTGCCGGGAATGCCTGCAGACACGTCCATGCTCAAGCCGGTCATCGATGCCTAGGGCGTCGGCAATAGTTGGGCAAGGCGTTGCCACAACACCATCTAATGACACCTCATCGCGCCTCCCTTTGGGCGTCCGAAGTTCTGATACAAATTTCGGACACTTTGACTCGACCGCGTCCGAAATTCTGCTACAGATTTCGGACATGGACGCCCTCCCGCCTGGCCTCAAGTCGCAAATCCTCGATCGCGTTGACCGTGGTGTGCCGGGTGGCGTTTGGACGCCGAGCGACTTCCTCGATCTCGCCGGCCGTGACGCCGTCGACAAAACGCTGCAACGCCTCGTCAAATGGGGCAGCCTGCGCCGCATCGATCGCGGCCTCTACGACAAGCCCCGGTATAACAGCCTTACGCAGCAGGACAGCCCCGCTGATCCCAAAGCCGTCATCGATGCCGTTGCGCGCCGCGATCAGATCCGGGTGCTCGTCGATGGCATGACCGCAGCCAACGATCTGGGCTTCACGAATGCAGTGCCAGCAAAGACAATCGTCCATTCGGACGCGCGGGCAAAGGCAATCAAGCTCGGCAATCTCACGATCACCTTCAAGCAAACTGCCCCCAGTAAGCTTTACTGGGCAGGCCGCCCGGCCATGCGGATCGTGCAGGCCCTTCACTGGTTGCGCGATACGATGACCGGTGATGACAACAGTCAGTGGCTCGATCGTCTCGCCAAGCTTCTACAGGACCCTGTCCATGGCGCTGCACTACGGAATGACCTGGCTGACGGGATGTCGTCGTTGCCGTCATGGATGCAGGAATTGCTTCGTCCTATCGCCCTTGATCAAGCGCCTCGCACGTGAACCTGGCCTTTGACGAGGTTCTGCAAGCTGATGTGGCAACCCGACGGGGTCTTTTTGGAACGACAGCCATACGGCTTGGGACAACGCCCCAGAACATCGAAAAGGACTTTTGGGTATGCTGGACGCTCGACGCCTTGTTCAACGGCCTCACCGATAGTCCACGACTGCTGTTCAAGGGGGGCACCTCGCTGTCGAAGGGCTTTGGTTTGATCAACCGCTTCTCGGAAGATATCGACGTGACAGTCTTTCGCGATGACCTGGGCCTGCCGGCTTCGGTTCAAGAACTGGCAGCCCTCAGTCGCAACAAGCGCGACCAGGCACTCGATGCCATCAAGACAGCCTGCGAGACCTATATCAATGGCCCATTGCTGCAGGCTCTTGGGGCGATTGCAGCGGCTACCGGCGCCCGCAACGGTTTTGAAGCGGGCGCTCTCCGTGTCGAGCCGGATGCAGCAGACTTGCAAACCCTGCTTATGATCTACCCGAGCGTGACGCCGGTCGATGCCTATATTGCCAAGTCGGTGAAGATTGAATCCGGCGCAAAATCGGCGCTGGATCCCAACACGAGCCGAGCCATTACCCCCTATGTCAACGACGACTTGCCAGCGCTAGACCTGACCGTTCCCAATGTCGTGATCGTCGACGCCGAGAGAACCTTTTGGGACAAGATTGTCATCCTGCACGGCCTGCGCCGATGGTATGGAATCCGGGGCGAGCTGCGCGGTGATGGCCAGCGAATTTCGCGCCACTATTATGACCTGTATCAACTCCTGCAATCGGAGACCGGCAGCGCCGCCGTCGCCAATCGCGCCCTCGGTGAGGACTGCGTTGCCCATGCGCGGATATTTTTCGATCGGCCGGATTATGATCTGAAATCAGCGCATCCGCCGACATTTGCACTATGTCCTGAAGGCGACATGACCGGCGCATTGCGACAGGATTATCGCGCTATGAGCGCCATGATCTTTGGAGATCCGCCCCCGTTCGATGCGATCATTGAGGAAATCGCTGCCCTGGAGAAGACCCTCAACATCGCGTTATGAGCCTTCACCGACAATCCGATAGGCAACTCCGATCCGGCGGGGTGCGCGGGCGCGGCGACGAAGATGGGTTCTGACAGCGCGGTCAGCGTCGGCCGGGTCATCGAAGGAATCACGCTTCGACTGGCTCCACGTGCCGTATCGACCCCATGATGTCTCGACGAGGTGGACACCGAACAGATCAACGCAATGCTCGATTGAATAGCGACGATTGATGTTCCGCGTCAGGTCGCGGGCTACAAGTTCGAGCCGTCCGGACCGGGGCAGGGCGGTCGGATATGTCTCTTCAGGGCCGGGTTTGGTCGGGTCATCCATGACGATGGAATCATGACACGAAATGTGGTAATGTGCACCATATGTTCTAGTTCTGTTGAGTGTGCCGATGACCGACCAGCCCACCAGGGAAGAGCTGCAGGCGCTCCGCGATCGCATCGCGGATCTGGAAGCCGCACGCGACAAGCCGGTCAAGGTCGAGGTCGAAGGTTTTGAGGGGCTGCGGCAGCTGAGCCACGCCATCGAGACGCAGCAGCTGGATCGCTTCGCGTTGCAGAATGCCACGCCTGATCGCGTCTTTTGGGGCTGGTTTTGGGCGTTCATAGCAGCTTGCCTCGGCCTGCTTGTTTGGGCGGCGTTGAGCTAATTTCTGGCATCATGGCTTTTTGATTATCTCTTCGATTCCATCACGGATGTTGCCTCCGATTGACCGGTCATCCTTCCCAACCACATTATCCAACGTCTCCTGCGGATTGGGCGTGATCGTAGGTCGAACGCGCTCGAACGCTTCCTCGCGGCGTTCGAGCGCACCGCCAACGTAGCGGCCTCCGGCAACCACAGTTTCACGGCGATCGCCCCGAACCTCATCAATATCAGCGCGCGACCGAAGATCGCCGTCGACGGGGAGGGGAGTCTGCTCGATCTGCTTGATACCGCTGGCGCCCGCCATTCTTACCCGCGCCTGGGTGTTGGCGCTCGGCCGGGCGATGCCGGCAGGGGTTGGCTCGACAAAACTCGGCTCAACGCCAGCGACGACCTTCGCCTGTTCGGCTTTGATGAACTCAGCGATGTAAAAATCCCGCTCCGCAATCTCAGCCGGCGTTACTGCCTGACCGCGTGTCGGGTTCCAGTCCGGCGCAATACCCGGCATCGCCCGCTGTTCGGCCAGCACGAAATTCACAAAGGGTTGGGTCAGGTTCTCGCTCAACGAAACGCCGTTGCTATCGCGCAGAGAGGCCGCGTTCTCAAGGCGCTCTGCGGTCTCATATGATGTTCGTGCCTCATTCGCGACCGACTCGGCCTTGGTATAAGACGCCGACACACTGGCCGAACGCGCCGAAAGTTCACTGCTCGAGCTGTTGCCGGTGGCGCGAAAGAAGCTGTCGCGCTGTTGACCCCAGTTCTGGCTCTTCGACGTCTGTTCGAGAAAGTCCTTGGCCTCGGAAAGGCCGTTGGTGCCGGAAGCAGTGCCCGTCGTCGTCGATGTCTTGCTACCGCTGGTCGACACCCCGACGCCGACACGGCCGGACGCGGGGACGCCGTTTCCGCCACCGCTACCTGAACCCCCCGTACCCTGGTTGCCAGGCCACCCGATTCCGGTGTTGAAGTTGCCGCTGAACATCGCCTGATTGGCGTAGGATTCGGCAAGGCTGCGCTCGAACCCGAACCGGTTCTGGAGCGCCGTCGCCGCCTGATCAACCATGGCGTAGGTGGTGCCGATCGTGTTGCGATCATCAGCGCCATAGGAAGTCTCGAGACCGGTGCCGGCGCTGAGCGTGCGCCGGAAGTCTGCCGCCTGGGCATTGGCGGAGGAGAACGATGAGGACGCACTATTCGACAGCGTCTCGGCACGACTGCGCGTATCGCTGGCCGTCCTGGTAAAGCTGGCCTGCAACTCGCTCGACAATTGCGGCGTGAACGGCAGCCGGGAGATAGCGCTGCCAGCATCGATAACGGTCGCGTCCGGATATTGCGACGTCTGCGAACCGTCATTCTGCACCGAGGTAAATCCCGCGGCGCCCGACGTGTAGCGGCCGGCGGTGGTCCAAAGGTTGCCCTGCTTCATGTTGAAGGCCTGGGTGTCGAACGACGAATTGCCGACGGCAATGTTGCCGGTGCTTGCTTCTCGAGCCGCTTCCTCAGCGGCATTCTGCGACGGTGCGAGATAGCTCGTCGCCTGGCTGGAAATCGCCAGCGCCCCCTTGGCGATGCCGGCGGCGAGGAAAGGCACAGAGGCGATCAGATAGCCTGCAAGAATGCCGATGTCGTCGGTAACGCCCGCAATCCCGACATAACTCGCCAGCGTCACGCCGCCATCGCCGGCAGCGCCAACGGCGGCGACATCGGCACCCGCCTTCAGCATCAGGATCATGTGGAGGATGACGTAGAGCGGCCCCCAGGCCGCCAGATAGAAGAACCCGGTGACATAGCCTTTAAGCGCCGAGACGCCGCCGCGCGGGAGGAGGAAGATCGGGAAGGCGATCGGGAACAGCGCGTAGAAGACGACCGTCAGCACGATGTTGAGCAGCGGCACCCATTTCATGGCGGTCGCGCCGATCGAATTATACGTGTTGCGCGTCTGGATCTCGGCGCGGGTCTGGGCATAGACATCGACCGACGACGGCGAGCCGCCGGACTGCATCGTGTGGAGCGATTGTGTCATCGCATTGATGACGAGATGCTGGCGCAGCGTTTGCGAAGCGGTGCGCGAGACATTGGTCAGATAGTCATAGGCAATCGGCAGATCCGCGAGGAGCTTGGTCCGCGCCGCCGCGCCCAAGAGGCGCGGGTAAAGCTGGATGCCAAGCGTCGTCTCCAGCGGGGTCTGCATCGTGTCCCAGCTGGCGACGAAGCGATCATAGGCGATTCGACAGGTGATGATCTCGGAGGTAACGTTGCCGGCAGGCTGGCGCGTCAGCCATTTTTGCGATCGCGCGATCGAACCAGGGCCCATTGCAGCGAGAAGATCGTCCGAACGCGCGAGGGCATCGATCGACTTCTGGCCGAGCAAAATATCGTAGAAGGTGCAAAGCCGAAAATGCTCGTCGAGGTTCGAGGCAAACTCGGGGTCGTTGATGCGGACATTCTGTGTGGCCTCGAGGAGCCGGGCACCATAGATCATGCCGTTGCGCGAGTAGTTGAGGTCATTGGGCAAGCCGAACACCAGCTCGGCGCCCGTCGTCAGATAGTCAGAGATCTGGCTGGTGAAACCGGCGACGAGCCCCAATCCGAGCGGCACATTTGCAACCGTGTTGGGAGCGAGCCCGGGGTTGATGCGGTCGGTGACCTGGATATCGATCCGCGGCACCATCAGCATCAGGTACATCGCGGTCGCGCCGAGGAACCAGTTGACGAGGAGCTTCCAGTTAGCGTCGAACGCCAGCGCCGTCAGCCCCCACATAAGGCCCATGACGAAGACGACCTGGATGAGCGAGATATAGCCACCATCGCCAGTCCAGGCCGCGACCGCGTTCATCACGTTGACGATGTATTCGCCGCCTCCGATGGTGAAGACCTCGATCATCCGCCTGTCCTTTCACTCAGCGCCTAGTTGAGCCCGCGGCCACCGATGGCGCGGCTCCAGTCAAAGGTCGCCGACATCGATGGCGACATGCTCGATTGAAGGACGCTCTCGATGTAGCCGGTGCGCTGGACGATCTGCATGATCGCTGAAACGCGGACCTGGGTATTGGACTGGCGATCGAGCAGGGTCTGCCGCGCATTGGCAAGCTGGGCCTGCCATTGCGCGATGCGGTCCTGATCGGCGCCAATGAACGACGACTTCGATTTGCCGAGTTCGCCGGTCAGCTGGTCGAGGATAGCGAACAGCAGATCGACCGAGGTGATCTCCGCAAGCGTCGCGCGATCGTCATTCGCGATGCCACGACTGTAAGCGGCCTGGACGGTCAGGATCTTGTAAAGCGGCAACGAGGCAACCTGAAGCAGCTCGACCGCAGCGGGTGGCACGGCGGTATCGTTGACGGTTGCAGTGACCATCTGATCGAGGAGGGCGGCAACGCGTGTACGAAGGGCCGACGAAGCCGGGACGGACAATGTGGTCAGAACCGGATTGATGCACGCGTCGTCCGGCTCGCTGGCGTCGCATTGCCAGATCCTGACCGGAGAGGCAGCCGTGGTGCCGTCGAGAAGCGCGGTGACGAGCGACGAGGATGTGTCGCCCTCAATGGGGTTGAAAGCCCCGGGCGCATTATCCTTGGCGGGCACATAGATGATCGTCCCGACCATGGTCATGACGTATTGCGCCAGCTCGCGATCCAGGACGCCAGAAGGCGCGAAGAATTGGGACTTTTTGAGAACGTGCCAGGTGTAGTTTCGGGAAACGCCGGTATTGATGTCGGCCCACTCGGGGTTGCCGGCAACGCTCTCGAGCGTCGAGGAGCGCTGACCCTGATTGCCGCAACCATGCTTGGAAGCCGCCCAATCAGTGAAGATGCCAGTGGAAGAACCGATGGATTCGCAGATCGAACGGTCCGCCATGTCGGACTTCGGCCACATGCCGCCGACGAGGGCTTGTGCCGTTTCGCAGCTATTGATGTTGGCGTTGTTCATCAGCTGCGCCGCCTGGCGCATCTCTTCCATGATCTTCGAGCACTCAGGGCAAACGGTGTCGATCGCCAGCTTGAAAGCAAAGCCGACGGCATTGTTCGCGACCGATTTCAGCAGCGCGATGATCTCGGCTGAATTGACGAACGAGAAGCTGCCAGCGAACAGATCGATGCCACCACAGCCGGCACGCGCGCTGGGAAGTTGAAGGTTCGCGAGGTTGGTCGTTCGCTGGGGAAAGCGCGTCCAGACGTTGCCAAGGCTGTAATAGCCGGCGCGCTGGCCATCGAAGGCGGTGGGACCGGTGACATTGGCGGCGGCACCCATGTCGTCGAAATAGCTGTCCATCGCGCCGGCGACGCTGGCCTGCGCGGCAGTTGTCGACAGCGGCAGCGCGACAAGGTTCACAACGGCGAGCAAAGCGGCAAAGCTGATCGTCTGAACAGCCAGCGCAGCAAGCCGTTCGCGCCATGATCGAGGCGAACGCCGATCAGAAGGCGGCGAGACAGAGCTAAGGTCCTCCTGTGTGGATCGGCGTGCAAAAGGGATCCTGTTAGCGGGGTGATCGGCGTCCAAAA
>JBMOGG010000133.1:0-8700 GCA_049318505.1 Sphingomonas sp.
TGCCCGAGCGTGTCGTTGACCTGTTCGAACCGGTCGAGATCGACCATAAGAATCGAACAGGAACGATTCTGTTGCGTGAATGCCTGCATCGTCGAGTCAAGGACTTGCGCCATTCGCCGACGGTTCGTCAGACCGGTCAGTTCATCATACATCGCCAGTTGCGATGCCTCTTCGGTTGAGTGGCGCTGTTCGGTGACATCGACGCCGCTGCCGCGAAAGCCGCAGAAGTCGCCGTTGCCGTCGAAATAAGGGGACCCCGAAACCTCCCACCAGCGCTCTTTTTCCGCATTGGAAGCAACCAGGGAAAGCTTGTTGAATCTCGTCTGCTTGGCCAGCGCAAAAGCTAGCGTCCGACGGTTGCCCGTCTTGTCTTCCCCATGCGAAAACAGCGATACAAATTCAGTCCCCAGCAGCGAGCCGCCGCTGGGTTTCAGAACTTCCGCAATATTGTCGGTCAGGTAGGTTAGATTGCCTTGCGCATCGGTTGCCCAGAACCAGCCTTGGCCAGACTGTTCATAGTTTTGCAGGACAAGCAGGGCTTGACTGTTGTCATCCAACGCAACGGGCGTTGGATGCTGGCGATTAAGGCGACCGCTGAGACTCGAAAAAAGCTTACGTGCAGGGCCTTCGTCCCTATCAACGTTAAGCTGATTTCCTTTCTCGATTGTCATTCACGCTACCTAGGCTGCAGTCGAATTGCTCGACCACGCCATAGCGACCAGTCATTTCGGAGACGTAAACAGGAAGTTTCCGGGGAGCCTCAGATGTTACGACGTCGGCCAAAACCAACGCGTGAACCCCAAAGCGGATAACAACATGCTGTGCCAGTCTTCAAATCAAGGCGTTAACTCAAATCAAGGGGTTAAGCGGCGTCGCCGACCTTTTCTTTTTTCGCATAAACGCGAATCGGTTCTTTCGTTCCAGCGACCACATCCTTGTCGATCATGACCTCGTCGACGCCGTCCATGCCGGGCAGGTCGAACATCGTATCGAGCAGGATGCCTTCCAGGATTGACCGCAAACCACGCGCACCGGTGCGACGTTCGACCGCCTTCTTGGCAATGGTTGCCAGCGCATCATCGGTAAAGCCGAGCGCCACGTCTTCCATGTCGAAAAGCTTGCGATACTGCTTCACAAGAGCATTTTTCGGTTCGGTCAATATCTTGACCAGCGCCGTCGTGTCGAGATCTTCGAGCGTCGCAATAACCGGCAGGCGGCCCACGAATTCCGGGATCAGGCCGAACTTCAGCAAATCCTCGGGCTCGCACTTCTGCAGAATTTCGCCGGTGCGGCGTTCGTCAGGGGCGGCGACGTGCGCGCCGAACCCGATACTCTTGCCCTGGAGGCGGTCACCGATGATCTTTTCGAGGCCCGAAAACGCACCGCCACAGATGAAGAGAATGTTCGTCGTGTCGACCTGCAGGAACTCCTGCTGCGGATGCTTACGCCCACCCTGCGGCGGAACGCTGGCGACCGTGCCTTCCATCATCTTGAGCAAGGCTTGCTGTACGCCCTCGCCACTCACATCGCGCGTGATCGACGGATTTTCAGCCTTGCGGCTGATCTTGTCGATTTCGTCGATGTACACGATCCCGCGTTGCGCGCGCTCAACGTTGTAATCCGACGCCTGCAGCAGCTTGAGGATGATATTCTCGACATCCTCGCCAACGTAGCCTGCCTCGGTCAGCGTCGTTGCGTCAGCCATTGTGAAAGGCACGTCGAGGATGCGGGCGAGCGTCTGCGCGAGCAAGGTCTTGCCACAGCCGGTGGGTCCGACCAGCAGGATGTTCGACTTCGCGAGCTCGACGTCGGCACCCTTTTGCCCGTGGTTCAGCCGCTTATAGTGATTGTGCACCGCGACCGAGAGGACGCGCTTCGCCTTTTTCTGGCCAATGACATAATCGTCGAGGACGTCGCAGATCTCCTGCGGCGTCGGCACACCGCCGTCCTTCTTGGCGACCAGCGCCGACTTCGTCTCCTCGCGGATGATGTCGTTGCACAGATCGACGCACTCGTCGCAGATGAACACAGTCGGGCCCGCGATTAGCTTGCGCACTTCGTGCTGCGACTTGCCGCAGAAAGAGCAATAAAGCGTGCTCTTTGAATCGCTGCCGCTGAGTTTCGTCATCAATCAAATCCTACTGCCGCGCATCGGGCGCGACGACCGTCATGTTACCGTCAAGAATCTAACGGGCAATGCTGAATATCGTCTAACGCCCGACTTCCGAACTGGTCGCAACGGCTTGTCAGGCCTCCTCAGGTGGCGCCGGACGCTTGTCCATCACCTCGTCGATCAGGCCGAATGCCTTGGCTTCTTCAGCCTCGAGGAAATTGTCGCGGTCCATCGCCCGCTCAATCTCTTCGACCGTCTTGCCCGTGTATTTGGCATAAAGCGTGTTGAGGCGGTGCCGCATGCGAAGGATTTCCTTCGCCTGGATCTCGATATCCGAAGCCATTCCTTGCGCCCCGCCCGAAGGTTGGTGGATCATGATACGGCTGTTGGTGAGCGCCACGCGCTTGCCGGGCTGACCTGCGGCAAGCAGGAAGCTGCCCATTGACGCGGCCTGCCCGATGCATACCGTGCCAACTTCGGGCCGGATGTAGTGCATCGTGTCATGGATCGCGAGGCCGGCCGTGACGACACCGCCCGGAGAATTGATATACATGTAGATGTCCTTCTTCGGGTTTTCCGACTCGAGAAAGAGCAACTGTGCGGTGATGACCGAGGCCATATGGTCCTCGACACCACCCGTGATGAAGATGATGCGCTCGCGCAGCAGGCGCGAGTAGATGTCGAAGCTGCGCTCGCCGCGCGTCGACTGTTCGATAACGATGGGGACGAGGCCGCCGATAATGTCGGCGTGGTCGGGCATGCTCATGCGAATATCTGTCCTTGATCCTTTTGCCTGCCCCTATTTCGGCGGTGTAAAGGCTTGGTTCAAGTGGGGATTAGATTTCTGTCCCCGGCGCGGGATATTGGAGATAGGCTAGCCGCCGCACTTCGCGCCGTCCGCGCACCACCGTGTCTAGGATCAGGCCAGCAAAGAAGTTCAAAGACGCCAGTATCATCAGGCCGGTGGCGAGGATTGCAGTCGGAAAGCGCGGCACCTGCCCCGTCTTCAGATAGGTGATGATCAGCGGGATCGACAAGAATATCGACATCAACGCGAAGACCAGGCCGACGAAGCCGAAAAACGCAAGGGGGCGCTCGGACCGGGCCAGCATGGCAATCGTTCGAAGGATGCGCCAGCCATCGGTGTAGGTGCTTAGTTTCGACACCGACCCTTCGGGACGCGCCGCATAAGCGGTCACGATCTCGGCCGTGGGCATCTTCAATTCCAGCGCATGGACGCTGATTTCGGTTTCGATCTCGAAACCGGCTGAGAGAACCGGAAAGCTCTTGACGAAACGACGCGAGAACACACGGTAGCCCGACAAAATGTCGGTAAAGCTGTGCCCGAATATCTGGGCGAGCACCCCGGTTAGCATGGCGTTGCCGAACCGATGGCCGCGGCGATAGGCTGCCTCAACCTCGGACTTGCGGGCGCCCACGACCATGTCGAGCTGTTCGTCGATGAGGCGGGCAACCAAGGCTGGTGCGGCGGCGGCTTCATAGGTCGCGTCGCCGTCGGCCATAAGATAGATGTCGGCCTCGATGTCGGCGAACATGCGGCGCACCACGTTGCCTTTGCCCTGCATCCGTTCGGTACGGACGATAGCCCCGGCAGCCTTGGCAACTTCGACGGTACGGTCCGACGAATTGTTGTCGTAAACGTAGATTATCGCCTCGGGCAGCGCGGCGCGGAACCCCGCGATCGTCTGGACGATTGCAGCTTCTTCATTATAACATGGCAAAAGGACAGCGAGGCGAGGAGGGGCGGTCATATCTTCCCGACCCGCACGACCGTCACAACTGCCGCTAGCAACGAAAAAATCGTAATCCAGGCGCCTTCCTGCTCCCCCTGCGCTGGCCCCGGCGATAGAGTATATCGATGGTTTCCCGGCGGGCCCCGCCAAGCGAGCAATTTGTTGGGGCCAATAGCAAATGTTTTCATCAGTCGACCTTCGGCGTCGGTTACCCGCCAAAGCGGGTAGTAAAATCGCCGTACAACTACCATGCCGGATGCAGAAGGGCTCAGCTCAATTGTCTGGGGACCGCCAGTCGCAAGGGGAGTAAGCGGAGCAGCGGGGAGTTGCACCATCATGGGATCGGGCAACAACTCGCTATCAATTGGTATCGACAACCCTCTTGGCAGATACTCTGGCGCATCGCGATGTTGCGCGCTTAGTTCGGCAAGCCTATCCTGCGCCACTTGATGGGTCCCAATGACGCGCTGCGCGACAACAGGCGGCATCAGCCAAGCCGCGAAAAGCGCGAAAGCCATCGCGGGGTAACGTACGGTCGCATCTGTCGACCACGCCAAAGATGCCGCCGTGAGCGTCGCAAATTCGACAACAACCAAGCAACGGAAGGGAAACTGGACATGCGTAAATCCGGGCAAATCCCAAAAGAACGGGACAAAGCCCCCAGCCATCGCAGCAGCCCCGAGGGACAAGCCCCCCCAGAATAGCGATTGGCTCGTTTTTCGCAGGGCAATCAGAGCAACCAACGCATAGGCCGCCGTCAGCGGGATGATGATAGAGAAGGTGTCGCTGCGTATCCAACGCCATGGCGCCCAGAAAAACCAGTTCGAGGGCATAAAAAACGGGCCCGTGAACGCATGGACCGAGATAAACGGCGTGAGCCATACGATGGGCAGCCAATAGCCAGCCGCGATGCCAAGCCCGATCAACCCGCCGACAGCTGCTTTCGCCAGAAAGGTAACCGCACCTTCGGCAGATATTGCCAGGAAAAGCGCGTAAGGGACGAGTAATAGAATGATCGTGACAAACGCGACCGGCAAGTGAGTCAGCAGCAGCAGCGAACAAGCGACCGCGAGCATCGCAATTCCCCCACGTCGGCCTTTCGCCAGCCAGTCAAGCGCCAATGCTGCGATTGGCAGCATTGCAAAACTTAGTGACTCGGCGACCGCTCCGCGGACATAGATATCGTAAAGATGATACGGCGCTATCATATAAGCGACAGCGAATACGATCGGCTTTTCGGCACCCTTGCTGCGAAGCCATACCCACATGGCGCAACCCGAAGCCGCTAGTGCAGTTGCTGTCGTGGCCGAAACCAATGCGCCGAGCGGTAGTAGCTGCAAAGAAGCTGCGTCCAGTGCCGCGGCGATCCAGAAAAAAAGCGGCGGATAAAAATAAAAGGTTGGGCTGCCCAACCCATCCCAGCTCCGCAAAAGAAAACGCGGGTACAATATGCCTTCCCGCGCCATATCGCGGAACTGCTCAGTCCAGACAAGGTTGTACCGAATGGAGTGAGTAATCGTAAGCCCAGCCCACCATTCGGGCGACATGATAAGCACTGCGGCAACGCCAAAGACGCAAAATGCACCCAGCGTTGCCCGCGCCCCGCTGCTCATTCGCTCGGTGCAGCCTTGGTCGGCTTTGTGCTAGCCTTTTTCGGCTTGTCGACGACAACCTCCTCAACCAGCGCTGTGTCGCCCGAAACCTCGGTCAACAGCGTGCCCTCGAGAATGGCGGCGGCTTCAACGGCGGGCTTGCCCTTCTTCGCTTTGGGTGCGGGCTTCTCGGCCTCTGCCTCGCCTTCATCAGATGCAGCCTTCTCGCCAGCCTTTGCCTTCTTCGGCGCCGCAGCCTTTTTGGCCTTGGGCTTGTCGTCGTGCGCGTGGTCGTGCCCGCAATCGGGGCCATGGACATGATCATGTCCTGCGCCTTCCTCGGTTTCGATCAATGCTTCGAGTTCTGCCTTCGTCGAGGTGCGGTCGGTGATCTCCGCCTTGGAGAACAGGTAATCGACAACCTTGTCCTCGTACATCGGGGCGCGGAGCTGAGCCTGAGCCATCGGCTCGTTGCGGAGATACTCGACGAAACGCTCGCGATCCTTGGGATCGTACTGCTGCGCGGCCTGGTTGACGAGCATGTTCATCTCGTTCTGCGTGATCTCAATGCGACCGGCCTGGCCGATTTCAGAGAGCAGCAGGCCGAGGCGGACGCGACGTTCGGCAATGCGGTGGTAGTCTGCCCGGTCGTTTTCCATTTCGGCGCGCGCGGCTGCCGGGTCGGCCTCATGGCTGGCTTCATGCTCCAGCTGGCGCCAGATCTGCTCGAACTCGGCCTCGACCATCGACGGCGGCACCGGGAAATCATGCGTTTCCGACAGATGGTCGAGCAACTTGCGCTTCATATAGGTGCGGGTCAGGCCGTTAAGCTCCTGCTCCACCTGCCCCTTGAACAGACCGCGCAACTGCTCGAGGCTCTCGAGACCGAGCGACTTGGCAAACGCATCGTCCGCTACGGCTGCTTTTGCGGTCTGGACCTTTTTGATCACCAGGTCGAAAGTCGCGGGCTTACCCGCAAGATAGGCTGCATTGTAATCTTGCGGGAACGTGACAGAGATCTGCTTCTCGTCGCCAGCCTTGACGCCGACAAGTTGGTCCTCGAAACCAGGAATAAGGCGGCCCGAGCCGATCTCGACCGACATGTCTTCGCCCTTGCCCCCGTCGAACGGCTCACCGTCGACCTTGCCGAGGTAATCCATCGTCACCAGGTCGCCGGTCGCCGCCTTGTGCTTGGCGGGTGCGTCCTCGAACGACTTTTGCTGCGCGACCAGGGCGGCCACTTGCTCGTCGACTGCGGCTTCATCGGGTTCGACCGTCAGCCGCTCGAGCTTGATCCCCTCGATGTTGGGCGTGGGCACGTCGGGCAAGATTTCGAGCGCGACCTTGATCTCCGCGTCCTTGCCGGGCTCGTAATTCTCGCCGAGCTCGACCGACGGCTGCATCGCGGGCCGGAACCTGTTGTCCGAAACCAGCTTCGACACGCCATCCTGGATCGCCGAATTCAGCGCTTCCTGTTGCAGTGCAGGGCCGTGTATCTTGCGGATCAGGTTTGCGGGCACCTTGCCGGGGCGAAAGCCGGGCATGCGCATCTGCGGGGCAACCTTTTTCACTTCGGCTTCGACCAGCGCCTCAATGTCCTTGGCGGGAATGGTCAACAGGAAGGCGCGCTTGAGGCCCTCGTTCAGCGTTTCGGCAATCTGCATCAGTGTCTCACTCTCGAAAAATCTGTCGTTCCCACGCTCGCGCGCCGGTCGCTTCACCCCTTCGCTTCGCTCAGGAGTCGCCATACCAAAGGCGTCTCCGGACGCCTTTGGTATGGCGACTGGTGCGGGCGAAGGGACTCGAACCCCCACATCTTGCGATACCAGAACCTAAATCTGGCGCGTCTACCAGTTTCGCCACGCCCGCAACGGTACGTCGGCAAGGCGCGCGTCTATATGGGCGGTTGCCGCGAAGGGCAAGGGAGCCGTTTGCGCTATCGTTCGTTACTGGGGGGAAGGAGAAGCCAAGTGGCAACTATTCCCAATCCCGAACCCGATTATGGGCCCGTCGACAGTCCGCAACCGACCATCCCGCCCAGTGAATTGCCCCCCCATGCCGGACGATGTCGACATGCCCGAACCGGTGAGCGAGCCAGGTTTCGACAGAGGTGCGCTCCAGGTCCAGGCCTAACCGACGCGTGCGGTGCCCACGAGGGTTCGATATCGCGCGATGTCACGGTCGAAATAATAGATGACCGGGGCCTCGAAGGTGACCAGGTACAGCTTGCCTCCGATGATGGCGCCGGTACCCTCACCATTCCGGCGCACCTCCTCACCCTGCTGGACGAAACTATAGCTAAAGTGCACGCCCGGCTTTCCGGCAAAGATCACCGGCTCGACCTTGCCGATCTCGAACAGCGACGTCCCCGCCGCTACGCGGTAGCTCCCCTCGAACAGTGACACGATATCGGTCGGCAGCATCGAGGCAGTGAATTTGGGCAACGGCCTGTTCTTCTTGTCCACTTCGCGGAACAGTGGCTTGCCCTCCTCGATCCCGGCGTAGAATGACAAGTCGTTGAGCGACAACCCGTCGAGCGTCCAGCTTTCGGCATTGCGCCCAATCTTGGCACCCAGACGGTTCCAGTCATTGGGCGGCGTTACCGACAGGCCGAGCTTGCCAACGGGCTGGGTTTTCCCTGCTGGCATGAGCTTGTAACCCGCCAGGGCGGGCGCTGCGAGCGTAAGGGCGGCAATGCCACCCAAAAAGGCCAAACCCTTCATCCCGCCCTTCATGAGGTGACGCCTGCCATCATTGCCATCATCGCCTTGTCCTTTGCGTCCGGCTTTTTCTCGAGATAGGTTTTGAGCGCTTTCTGTCCCCCTGGCGCATCGCCACTGCGGAGCAGGGCCACGCCCAGTCCGCGCCACACCTCGACCGGCGCACCGCCCTTGGCGATGCCGTCGTTGTAGAAACCAGCGGCAGATTTGAAGTCCTCTGGTTTGCCGCGTGAGCGATAGAGTTCGCCGCGGGCGTAGAGCAGCTCGCCGGTCCAGTTGCCGTCGGCCAGTTGCCCAAGCAGCAGATCGGTCGCGCCGAAATCGTTGAGCTTGATCTGGTCGTCGATGAAATCGACCCACCAGAGGGCAAGCGCGGCCCGGTATTCAGCAGTGTTGAGCGCGGTTGCTGACGGTGTCGCCAACGCCTTGGCCTCTTGTTCGAGCTCTGCCTGGCGTTCGACACTTTGCGGGTGCGTCGCGAACATGCCGCCCTCGCGACGCCTGGCGCGTTTGCGCTCGGC
>JBMOGG010000134.1:0-8665 GCA_049318505.1 Sphingomonas sp.
GGCAGCTCGACCTCGACAGGCGGATCGTCAACATCGACCGGCGGTTCCTCGACTTCGACCTCCACGGGTGGGTCTTCATCATCCACTGGCGGCTCCTCCACATCTTCTTCGACCGGTGGGTCATCGAGCAGCACATCTTCGGGCGTCTCCTCGTCGACAGGTGGTTCGTCGAGCAGCACGTCTTCGGGTGTGTCATCGTCGACGAGCAGCGGCGTATCCTCGTCCACAAGCAGCAGCACCAGCAGCGGCGTTTCATCGTCGACGTCGACCAGCAGCGGCATCTCGTCGAGTACGTCCACGAGCGCGAGCTCGTCGACCAGTGGCAGCTCCTCCACGAGCGGTAGCTCTTCAACGAGTGGCAGCACGTCGACCGGTGGCAGTAGCTCTTCGGGCGGTTCCACCTCAAGCGGCCCTCCCAGTGAAGTTCCGGCACCTCCGATGGTCATCCTCTTCGGCCTCGGCGCCGCGGCACTGGTCGCGCACGGTCGGCTCGCAAAGCGCAAGGCTGACTGACGCCGTCAGTCAAGGTTGCAAGCATGCCGGCCCGACGCCATAGCGCGGGGCCATGCATGACATCCGCCTGATCCGCGACGACCCAGCCGCTTTCGACGCCGCGCTCGCGCGAAGGGGCGTTGCGCCGTCCTCGTCAGTCATCCTTCAACTCGACACTATTCGCCGCGCGCGCATGACCATGGCTGAACAGGCGGTCGCTGAGCGCAACCGCATTTCGGCCGCGATTGGACCGCTGACTGGCCGGATGAAAGCTGCAAGCGACGCCGATCGCCCGGCGCTCGAAGCCGAAATCAACGCGCTGAAGGCAAAGCTCGGCGACAAGGCCGAAATCGAACAGCATGAGCGCGAGGCAAGCGACGTCGGTGCGCAGCTCGACACCTTGCTCGCTGCCCTGCCCAATCTTCCCGATCCCGCCGTTCCGGAGGGCGAGGACGAAGCTGGAAACCTGATCGTCAGCGTGGAGGGTGTGCCACCAGCTCTCGGTTTTGCGCCGCGGGAGCATTTCGACTTCGGTCCAGCGCTTGGTCTTGACTTCGAGACCGCCCAGACAGTTTCCGGCGCGCGCTTTGCCTATCTTCGCGGACCCGTCGCCCGGCTTTCGCGTGCGCTCGGACAGTTTATGCTGGACGTCCACACCCGCGATTTCGGGTATGAAGAGGTCGCACCTCCCGTACTGGTGCGCGACGAGGCCATGTTCGGCACCGGGCAGTTGCCCAAGTTTCGCGATGATTCTTTTCAGACCACCGATGGTCGCTGGCTGATCCCGACGTCGGAAGTCAGCCTGACCAACCAGGTGCGCGAGCGCATCCTGTCCGACACCGATCTGCCGATACGCTTTACGGCGCTTACCCAGTGCTTCCGGTCCGAGGCTGGCTCGGCAGGCCGCGACACGCGGGGCCTCATTCGCCAGCATCAGTTCGAAAAGGTCGAACTGGTGTCGATCACCACGCCCGAACAGTCCGAGGCCGAGCATGAGCGGATGACGCAGGCGGCTGAGGCCATCCTCGACCGGCTCGGCCTTCCCTATCGCCGGATGCTGCTGTGTGCCGGCGACATGGGGTTCACCGCGAAGAAGACCTACGACCTCGAAGTCTGGCTGCCGGGACAGAATGCCTTTCGCGAAATCTCATCCTGCTCGAATTGCGGCGAGTTCCAGGCGCGGCGAATGAACGCGCGCTACCGGGTGACCGGCGAAAAAGGCACGCGTTTCGTCCACACACTCAACGGATCGGGCGTCGCTGTCGGCAGGGCACTCGTCGCAGTCCTTGAAAATTATCAGCAGGAAGATGGCACCGTGCATGTACCCGAAGTCCTCATCCCCTATATGGGCGGCGCGACCAGGCTGGTCCCCTGATGCGCATCTTGCTGACCAATGACGACGGCATCAACGCGCCGGGGCTGAAGGTGCTCGAAACGATCGCATCCACCCTGTCCGACGACATCTGGATCGTGGCACCACAGGAAGAGCAATCGGGTGCCGGCCATTCGCTGACGCTCAGCCGTCCCGTGCGCGTCCGCAAGCATGACGAGCGGCGCTGGTCGGTCAGCGGCACCCCGACGGATGCGGTGATGATGGCGCTGGGCGTCGTGATGGGCGACGCAAAGCCCGATCTGATCTTGTCAGGCGTCAATCGCGGGGCCAATCTTGCCGAGGACGTCACTTATTCGGGCACGGTCAGTGCCGCGATGGAAGGCACGCTCGCCGGCTTTCGTTCGATCGCACTCAGTCAGGTCTATGCCCGCGAAGGCATGGGCGACACCGTGCCTTTCGCCGCCGCCGAGGCCTGGGGCGAGCGCGTCCTGCGCCCGCTGATTGGCGCTGCAATGCCACCGCGCACGTTGATCAACGTCAACTTTCCCGCCCTCGCACCCGCGTCGGTCCAAGGCGTAAAAGTCGTTGAACAGGGCTTCCATGATTACGGACGTGCCAGGATCGTGAAGGGCGTCGATCCCCGAGGCTATCCTTATTACTGGTTCGGGCTGGGCGCGACCCAGGAGACGCCAGGGCACGCCACCGACTTGGAAGCGATTGCCGACGGATTCATCACGGTCACCCCGCTTCATCTCGACCTAACCCATTACCAGTCCATGGCGACCCTTAACGAAGCGCTTGCTGGCTGCTAGGCTGCGGTCCGTGAGCGGGGGCAGGATACGACTGGCGCTGGGTGGTGCACTGATGCTGGGGGGATGTATCCCGCCTGGCGTGACCGTGCCTGCAGCACCACCGCCCCCTGTTGTCCCCATAATGGCCCCACCGCCACGGCTCGAAGTCGACTTGAGCCAGTTGAAGGATGATCGCGCCATTTGGGAGATGCGGCCGGTCGTGGCACGTGCCGTCACCGCAAACGGGCAACGATTTCACATCGTCGCCGCAGGCGAAACGGGCATCGCGATTGCGCGCGCTTATGGCGTCGCCTGGAACCGGATCGTCGACGCAAACGCCCTGACCGAACCGTTCGTCTTGCGTGTCGGGCAGCGGCTGCTGCTTCCGGCGGGTGGCGCGGCTGCGATGACGCTGGAGGCCCGTGCCGCTGCTTTCCAGATCGGCATCGACGATCTGGTGACCGGCAGCGCTCCTGCACAAGTGGCGGCAACGCCCTCTCTTGCTTCGCCCTCCATAACCACAGGGTCCACGCGCTTTATCTGGCCACTGACGGGAAGAATCATTCGGCGCTTCGGGCCGCAGGGTAACGGGCAGAACAATCAGGGTATCGACATTGCGGCAGCACCGGGCGCCGGCGTGCGTGCCGCGTCGTCCGGGACCGTCGCCTATGTCGGCAATGGGGTTCCCGGATATGGCGGTCTCATCCTCGTCCGCCACGACGGCGGATGGATCAGCGCCTATGGACGCATCGCCACCGCCGCCGTCGCAAAGGGTGATCCCGTTAGCGCGGACCAGTTGATCGGCAAGTCGGCCGGTGAGCCGCTCCATTTCGAACTTCGCCGTGCGCGCGTGCCGGTCGATCCGGTCAGATATCTTCCCGCACGCTAGGCCGCGTCGAACATCTCGACCGGCATCGACATCATGCTCTCGGCCCCCGCTTCCAGCTTGCGCCGCAGTGAACCCGTGTCTGGCATGATCCGCTCGGCATAGAAGCGCGCTGTAGTCAGCTTGGCCGTCAGGAAAGCGACATCGCCCTGCCCGGCTGCCATCATACGCTGCGCCGCCGTTACCATGCGCAGCCACATCAGGCCGACCGCAACAATGCCCATCAGATGCATGTACGGAACCGAGGCAGCGCCCGCATTGTCAGGATTGGCGAGGCCATTTTGCATCAGCCACATAGTCGATGCTTGAAGGTCGCCCAGCGCATTTTCGAGCTGCCCGGCGAACTCGGCGAGTTCGGGCACTGCCTTGGCCGCCGCGATTTCGTCGGTGACGGTGGCGAAGAACAACTGCACGCCACGCCCGCCGTCCTTGGCCAGCTTGCGCCCGACCAGGTCAAGCGCCTGCACGCCATTGGTCCCTTCATAGATCATCGCAATCCGGGCATCGCGAACATATTGCTCCATTCCCCATTCGGCAATGTAGCCATGTCCGCCATAAACCTGCTGACTTACCGTCGCGATCTCATAGCCTTTGTCGGTGCCGTAGCCCTTGATGACTGGCGTGAGCAGCGAGATCAGGTCGTCGGCATGCTGGCGTTCCTCCTCGGTCTGCGCCTTGTGCGACAAGTCAACCTGCAGCGCACCCCAAAGGCACAGCGCCCGAAGGCCCTCGGTCATCGCCTTGGCTTCCATCAGCATCCGGCGAACGTCAGGATGAACGAACAAAGTGTCTGCGTTGGCCGCCGGCTCCTTTACTCCTGTCAGCGCACGGCCCTGGCGACGATCCTTGGCGTACTGCACCGCATTCTGACGTGCGACCTCGGCAATCCCCAGCCCCTGAAGGCCGACACCAAGCCGGGCCGTGTTCATCATGATGAACATAGCGGCCAGGCCCTTCATCTCCTCACCGACCAGATAGCCGGTCGCGCCGTCATAGTTCATGACGCAGGTTGCGTTGGCGTGGATGCCCATCTTGTGTTCAATCGACCCGCAAGAAACGGCATTGCGCGCGCCAAGGCTGCCGTCAGCATTGACGAGGACCTTTGGCACGATGAACAGGCTGATGCCTTTCACATTGTCGGGCGCTCCTGGAGTCTTCGCGAGCACAAGATGAATGATGTTCTCGGTCAGGTCGTGCTCCCCCGACGAGATGAAGATCTTGGTACCGGTGACCGACCAGCTGCCATCGGCCTGCGGCTCAGCCTTGGTCTTGATGA
Organism: Sphingomonas sp.; assembly: GCA_049318505.1. GTDB lineage: Bacteria > Pseudomonadota > Alphaproteobacteria > Sphingomonadales > Sphingomonadaceae > Sphingomonas_O. The sequence goes on from JBMOGG010000134.1 coordinate 4,779, forward strand.
GGCCCAGGTCAGTGCCGCACTGGGGTTCGGTCAGGTTCATCGTCCCGCCCCATTTGCCCGCGACCATATTGGGCACATAGGTCGCCTTTTGCTCTTCAGAACCCTTTACGAGGATCGAGGCGACGGCGCCCATGGTCAGGCCCTGATACATGCCGAAGGCCATGTTCGCTGAAATCAGATATTCCTCAAACGCGGTCGAGACGACATGCGGCAGGCCCTGCCCACCAAACTGCTCGGGCGCGCCGAGCGTCATCCAGCCCGCCTCGATAAACTGGTTATAGGCTTCCTTGAACCCCTTGGGCGTCGTTACCGATCCGTCGGCATGGCGAGTGCAGCCCTCCTGATCACCCGACAGGTTAAGCGGGAACAGCACCTCGGCGACGAAGCGTCCGCCTTCTTCCAGCACCGCGTCGACCGTATCGGGCGTCGCATTTTCGAACCCAGGGAGATTGGCGTAGCGATCGAGGCCGATCACGCTGTCGAGGACAAAACGCGTGTCGCGGACGGGGGCATTATACTGCGGCATGATTGTTCCTTGTTCGCTCGTCAGTGCGCTTCGGTTTCAGCAGCCTGGACGGTCTTTACGAAGCGATTGAGTTCGTCGACATGGGCGTCGATGTCGGCGCGCTGCCGTTTGAGCAGGTCGATACGCGCGAGGCATTTCTCAATGGTGACATGACGCTGCGTCGCACGGCCATCGCCAACGTCGTATAGGTCGATCATCTCGCGAATATCCGACAGACTGAATCCGACCCGCTTGGCCCGAAGTATCCATGCCAGCCGCGCCCGGTCACGCTTAGTGTAGATGCGCGTCGTTCCCCGCCGGATAGGGGCGATCAGCCCTTCATCCTCATAAAAGCGAAGTGCGCGGGCCGTGACGCCGAACTCCTCCGAGAGGTCCGAAATCGAATAAATGTGTCGATCACGGAAATCTGGTGTGTCGAGCGTCGCATGCGAACCGATATCTGCCATGAACACATTCTAGTTGACGTAAACGTAAGGTGCAACAGCTTCGCAACACCATACGGAAGACCGCTGGGAGGGTCGCTTGATCATTCGCGCGCAAACAGCAGTCAGTCGGAAATAAGGCTATCGGCCGCGAGCTTGCGATAAAAGCAGCTTGAGGCCCCTGTGTGGCACGCAGCGCCCGCCGGAAGCACCTTTATCCACAGGGCATCCTGGTCGCAGTCGATCCGCAACTCGGTAACGCGCAGGACGTTGCCCGACTCCTCACCCTTGCGCCACAGCCGCGCGCGGCTTCGCGACCAGAAATGCGCCTCGCCGGTCAATTGGGTCAAGGCCAACGCCTCGGCATCCAGATGCGCGACCATGAGCAGGTCGCCCGTCTCGGCGTGGGTGACCACCCCAGTGATGAGGCCATCGGCGTCCCATTTGGGGTCCAGGAGGGTCCCGGTCTCGCGATCATCGGCCAAGGCGAAATTTCCTGTTACAAAAACGAGACAGCGCGGCTTCATACCCCTATAGGCGCGGCATCCGACGCCGACAACGGACCCGCCCCTTGATCACGACGAACCCGTTCGACGACGACAAACTCCGCGAGGAATGCGGCATTTTCGGTGTGCGGGGCTCCGAATCAGCGTCCGCGCTGGTGGCACTTGGCCTTCACGCTCTGCAGCACCGCGGACAGGAAGCCGCCGGAATCAGTTCTTGGGACGGGCAGCAGTTCCACACCCACCGCGCGATGGGCCATGTTGCCGGCAATTTCGACCGCGACGACATCATCCGTGCGCTTCCTGGCCCCATGGCCTGCGGCCATGTGCGTTACGCGACCACGGGTGAGACCGCGCTACGCAACGTCCAGCCGCTATATGCCGACCTCGCTACCGGTGGCTTTGCCATTGCGCACAACGGCAATGTCTCGAACGCGATGGCAATCAAGCGCCAGCTGATCCGGCGCGGATCGATCTTCCAGTCGACCAGCGACACCGAAGTCTTTATCCACCTTGTGGCCACGAGTACCTATCGCACACTGCTTGACAAGTTTGTCGACGCCTTGAGGCAGGTTGAGGGCGCCTATTCGCTGATCTGCATGACGACCGAAGGCATGATCGCCTGTCGAGACCCGCTTGGCATTCGCCCCCTTGTCATGGGCGAACTGAACGGCGCGACGATCTTTGCCTCCGAAACGGTGGCGCTTGATGTCGTCGGTGCAAACTTCATCCGCACGGTCGAACCGGGCGAGCTGGTCATCGTGACGGCGAACGGAACGCGTTCAGTCAAGCCATTCCCGAAAAGCCATCCGAGGCCGTGCATCTTCGAGCACGTCTATTTCAGCCGACCGGATTCGATCGTGGCGGATTCATCGTCCGGTCTCAGCGTCTACGACGTGCGCAAAGCCATCGGGGCGCAACTGGCCATCGAGAATCCGGTGGAAGCCGATCTGGTCGTGCCGGTCCCCGATTCGGGAACGCCAGCGGCCATCGGCTATGCACAGCAGTCCGGCATTCCATTCGAACTGGGGATCATCCGCTCGCACTATGTGGGTCGCACCTTCATCCAGCCCGGCGATCAGGTCCGCCACCTCGGCGTCAAGCTGAAGCACAACGCCAATCGCGCGCTGATTACTGGCAAGCGGATCGTGCTTGTCGATGACAGCATCGTGCGCGGCACGACCAGTCTCAAGATCGTGCAGATGATGCGCGATGCGGGCGCTGCCGAAGTTCATCTCCGTATTGCCAGCCCGCCCACGCGGCACAGCTGTTACTATGGCGTCGATACGCCCGAGCGAACCAAGCTGCTTGCACACAAGCTGGACGTCGGCGGCATGCAGGATTTCATCCACGCCGATTCGCTGGGCTTCATCAGCATCGACGGGCTCTACCGCGCGCTCGGTGAAATCCAGCGAGCCGATATCCGTCCGCAATATTGCGATGCCTGTTTCACGGGCGATTATCCGACGCAATTGACCGACCAGGATGAAAGCGCCGTTGAGGATCAGTTCGAAATGCTTGCGGAGCGTGTGGTTTGAGTGAGGGTAGGCTGGCGCTCGTCACGGGCGCCTCACGCGGGATCGGGGCGGCGACGGCTGAAGCACTGGCAGCGGTTGGCTATCACGTCGTTTTAACAGCACGGACGGCATCTGGGCTCGAAGACGTCGAGAACCGCATTCACGATGCAGGTGGCAGTGCCACGATCGCGCCGATGGACCTTACCGATGGCGATTCGATCGGGCGGCTGGCAACGGCAATCTCGGAGCGGTGGGGTGCCCTCGACGTGCTCGTGCTCAACGCCGCAATGCTCGGCACGCTGACCCCCGTGCCGCATATCGACCCCAAGGAATTCGGGCGCGTCATGACACTCAACGTAACGGCCCAGGCGACAATGATCGCTGCGTTCGACGCGATGCTCCGCGCAGCCCCAGGCGGCAAAGTAATCGGCATCACCTCGAGCGTCGGCACCACGCCACGCGCTTATTGGGGGGCCTATGGCGCGTCAAAGGCCGGCTTCGACGCGTTGCTCGGGGCCTATGCCGACGAAACGACCGGGCGGGTCAGCGTCGCGATCGTCGATCCGGAGCAACGCGTACGGCGATGCGTGCTAAAGCCTACCCAGGCGAAGATCCGGCCTTGCTGAAAGATCCAGAAGTTGTCGCGCAATATATGATTTCGTTGATCGCCGACGGTTTCGAAAGCGGTGAACGGTTCGTCGTTAACCCTGGACCTTAGGCTCCCGCTAAGTATTTGATGCGCAACCCTTCGCCTTCCTGTCGACGGGCAATCGTGATGACATTCACTCTCGCTTCCAATTTCTACGTCCAAGCCGCCCAGGAAGATCGTTGTGCACCGCGCGTCGTGCTCAACATTGCTGCCACGCTGCGCCCGTCGGGCGCGTCCCCCTTCGCAACCAATATGATCGACCTGTCGATC
>JBMOGG010000135.1:0-8626 GCA_049318505.1 Sphingomonas sp.
ACGCGACTTCGTCCGGCTCGCCCTCTTGTCGGCGCCGGGCCTTGGCAGCGGGCATGGGCCGATGGGGCATGCCCAAGTCCGCAACGACGGACTGCTGATGGGTCCCGCGCTCAACCAGGTCACGCTCGGCGCGCGCGACTATGACGCCTCGACCGCTTATTACCGCCAATTGGGGTTGCAGCAGATCGTTGACAGTCCGCAGAATGGCTACGCGCGCTTCGAAGCGGCCAACGGTGTCACCTTGTCAATACATGCAGGCAATAGCGGCACCGGGACGGTCTATTTCGAATCGGGCGCGCTCGACGCATGGTGCGCCTATCTGGCACGGCGCGGGATCCGCTTTGTTCAAATGCCTCGCGATGAGGACTGGGGCTGGCGCGAAGCGCGCGCGGTCGATCCTTCGGGCAATATGCTCGTGCTCTATCAGGCAGCGGAGATTAGGCGTTATCCGCCGTGGCGGATCACCCTATGATCGTGGGTGTGGATGAGGCGGGTAGGGGACCGCTGGCGGGACCGGTCGTCGCAGCGGCGGTCGTGCTGTGCAAGCCGCGCCCGTCGGGCCTCGATGATTCGAAAAAACTGTCCGGCGCACGGCGGGCCGAACTCGAGGCGGCGATCAAGCGCCGGTGTCGCTGGGCTGTCGGCGTGGCTGATGTCGAGGAAATCGACCGGCTGAACATCTTCGGCGCGACGATGCTGGCAATGACGCGCGCTGTCGGTGCGCTCAATTGCTGCGATCAGATCGTCGAGGTACGTGTCGATGGTAACCTCACGCCCGCTGGCCGTGTCGCCGAATGGCGCTGGTCGGCACGCGCCATCATAGGCGGCGACGCAATCGAGCCGTGCATCTCGGCTGCGAGCATCATCGCCAAGGAACATCGCGACCGCATCATGCGCGCGGCTGCTGCCGAGCACCCGCATTACGGCTGGTCGACCAACATGGGCTATGGCGCCCCCGAACATCTGCGCGGCCTCGCCGAACACGGGCCCACGCCGCTCCACCGCCGTAGTTTTGCACCCGTCGCGAAATATTTTTGTGCAGCGAGTCCGGCAGGACACACCCCCATTAGTTGAGTCCGGGTGTAAAGAGTGCCGCTACATATCCGCACAGACTCGTTTCGTTCCGCTTAGGATGTAAGGGGTTCTTAAGACTCTTTGTTAACTATGCCCTTGACGCCGGACTCGCCCGGACTCACTCATGCGCCGACAATAAGGGGGCAGGTCGATGGGGGTAATTGAACGTCTGAAGGCGGCGGCGCCCGTTGCGGCTTTACCGCTCGACACGATCCTCATGGATGACTGCATCGCGGCGATGGCAGCGCTGCCTGACGGTTGCATCGACATGATCTTTGCCGATCCACCCTATAATTTGCAGCTCGGCGGTGACCTGTTCCGTCCCGAGGGCGGTCGCGTCGATGCCGTCGACAACGACTGGGACAAGTTCGACACTTTTGCTGCCTATGATGCATTCACGGCCGCCTGGCTGGCCGAGGCGCGGCGCATCCTGAAGCCCGATGGGACGCTCTGGGTGATCGGCAGCTACCACAATATCTTCAGGGTCGGCGCCAAGGTACAGGACCAAGGCTACTGGATCCTCAACGACATCGTCTGGCGCAAAGCCAATCCGATGCCCAATTTCAAGGGAACGCGCTTCACCAATGCGCACGAAACGCTGATCTGGGCGGCCCGGTCGGAAAAGTCGCGCTACACGTTCAACTATCGGGCGATGAAGACGCTCAACGACGAATTGCAGATGCGCAGCGACTGGAGCCTGCCGATCTGTGGCGGGCCGGAACGGATAAAGCGTGACGGCACGAAGGCGCATCCGACCCAAAAGCCCGAAGCTTTGCTGTACCGCGTCCTGCTTGCGGCAACCAAGCCCGGCGATGTCGTGCTCGACCCTTTCTTTGGCACCGGCACGACGGGCGCGGTTGCCAAACGGCTGGGGCGGCATTTCATCGGTATCGAACGCGATCCAACCTATTGCGACGTGGCGCTCGAACGGATCGCGGCCGCGCTGCCGCTCGACGAAAGCGCTGTCACGACAATGATGGCGCCGACGGCAGCCACCCGTGTCGCCTTTGGCACGCTGGTCGAGACGGGCCTGCTCGTGCCCGGCAGCGACGTGTTCGATGCCAAGCGCCGCTGGGTCGCAAAGGTCCGTGCCGATGGCTCGCTGATGTGCGGCGCCCAGGTGGGGACCATCCACAAGCTCGGCGCGCTGCTGCAAGCGGCGCCGTCCTGCAACGGCTGGACCTTCTGGCACTATGCCGATGGGGACATGATCAAGCCGATCGACGCGCTGCGCCAAACTTATCTGCTGTCGACCGAGCCTTGACCTATCGGTGGGACCGATCACACCCTAGGCTGTCGCGATGACCACCCACCAACTCATCTACCAACTCATCTATATGTCCGAGCCCTTCGGGTTCGACGACGCCATGCTCAATGGCATCCTGTCGATCTCACGCCGAAACAATAGGCGTGACGGGCTGACCGGCGCGCTGGTGTGCCGCAGGGACATTTATTTGCAACTGCTCGAAGGGCCCGAGGCCGCCGTCGAGGCGACCTATGCGCGCATCTCGGGCGATGACCGGCACCTTGCGATCACGCGGCTCGCCTCCGAACCTGCCGAGGTCCGGCTTTTTCCCGACTGGGCCATGCTTGACGACCCGGCACGGTCCTGGCTGTGGAACGAGGCGCAAGTCGCAGCGGGCGCTGTCACCGACGCATCAACGTCTGAAGTGCGCGCCGTGTTCGAACGCATTGCACGCGAGCACGCCTGATGCGTCGCTATCTTCGGCCAACCGCGTTCATCGATACCCCGGTTGGCTTTGACGGCCAGTTCATGCGGCTGGCGGGCGGCATGTCTTTCTTCTCGGCAATTGAAGTCATTGCCGTTGATAGCGGCAGGCGCGTGTCCAAATTGTTGGTGCCGGTCGACGACGTCCACGGTGTCGTGGCGGGGGACGCGCGGGCCATTGCAGCGCTTGCGCGGCTGACCAGTCCGCGTGCCCCACTTGTTCTCGGCGAACGCACCGTGCGGCTCGACCAGCCGCAGGTGATGGGCATTCTCAACATAACCCCCGACAGTTTTTCGGATGGGGGCAAGCAATTCGGCGATGTCGAGGCGGCGGCGAGCGCTGGCGTTGCGATGGCGGCGGCGGGGGCGGCGATCATCGATGTCGGCGGCGAATCGACACGTCCGGGCGCCGCAGTGGTTTGGGAGGGCGACGAGATCGCCCGCACCCAGCCCGTGATCGAGCGGCTGGCGCGTGCCGGGGTTGCGGTCAGCATCGACACGCGAAAGGCAGCTGTCATGGGTGTAGCGCTCGGCGTGGGGGCAGCACTGGTCAACGACGTGTCGGCGTTGTGCCACGATCCTCAGGCGCTCGCGCTTTTGTCGGCGCAGATTTGTCCCATCGTCATCATGCATTCGCCCGATGCGTCCAGATCGCTGCACGACGGCGGCGTCTATCGCGACCCGCTGATCGAAACCTATGACTGGCTCGAGACGCGGATCGATGCGCTGGCAGCGGCAGGCATCGCGCGCAACCGACTGATCGTCGATCCCGGTATCGGGTTCGGCAAGGGCGTTGCGGAGAATCTGTCGCTGCTGAATGGCCTGGCGCTGTTCCATGGCCTTGGCTGCCCGGTGCTGCTCGGCGCAAGCCGCAAGCGGTTCATCGGCGCGCTCTCCGGCGAAGCGCCGGTTGGGGATCGGTTGGGCGGGAGCATCGCTGTTGCGCTCAAGGCCGCAGAGCAAGGTGCCCAGATCTTGCGGGTGCACGATGTGCCCGAAACGGTGCAGGCGCTGAAAATCTGGCGGGGGCTGCGCGATCAGGGGCTGAGCGGCTAGATAGGCTGGGACCTGCGGGGCGCCGTGGTCAAGAAGCAAGCTGCCGAATCGGCGCGTCCCATGGACGTCGAATTCCGGTTGCGCGTAACGAGCATGCGGTTGCTGGCGATAGCGCTTGGGCTTGACGAAGCGGCGCTCGTTGCCAGCGTTACGCTTAAGGACGATGACGCCTTGCCGGCGGCGCTCGATTTCGCGCACCCTGACCTCGACATTCAGGCGGCATATGGGCAGGCGGCATATGGGCAGGCGGCATATGGGCAGGCGGCATATGGGGTGGCGCTTTCCGACGCTGCGAAAGCAGCTTTTTGCGGCGCTTGGCGATCCGACCCCCGTCAAGCGGGCCTAGTCGCGCGTCACAGGCTCAGGCTGCGTCGCTGATTCCCAGTTCGGCAAGCTTGCGGTACAGCGTCGAACGCCCGATCCCCAGGCGCCGTGCGACTTCGGTCATTCGCCCGCGGTAGTGACCGATCGCCAAACGGATGACATCGGCCTCGATGGCATCCAGCGCGCGTAGATTGCCGTCGGGCTGGTAAAGCGCGACACCCGCGCCCGAGGGTTGGCCCGGCTGCGGCGTGTTGAGCGACTGCGCAGCGATATGCGGGAAGTCGCCGGCAGTCAGCGCGTCGCCCTCGCACAGCACGGCGGCGCGGAACAACACGTCGTGGAGCTGGCGGACATTGCCGGGCCAGCTATAGCCTGACAGCAGTGTCATCGCCTCGTCGGTGATGCCGAGATCACGCAGGCCCGGCTGGCGCGCGATGCGGCTGAGCAGGTGGCGGGCGAGTGCCGGGACGTCGGCACGCCGTTCGCGCAGCGGCGGGATGGTCAGCTGAACGGCGGCAAGCCGGTAATATAAGTCTTCGCGGAAATGCCCTGCCGCGACACGGTCGAGCAGCGGCCGGTTCGTCGCCGCCACGATACGGACGTCGACCTCGCGGGGATAGCGCGCACCCGCTGCCATCACTTCGCCCGTCTCCAGCAAGCGAAGCAACTTGACCTGCGCCTCGACCGGCAGCTCGCCAACTTCGTCAAGGAACAGCGTCCCGCCGTCAGCGTCGATCAGCTTGCCGATCTGGGAGGTGAAGGCGCCGGCAAAGGCGCCTTTTTCATGCCCGAACAACTCGGATTCGATCTGGTTCGCTGGCATCGATCCGCAATTGACGACCACGAGTGGGCGTTTGCCGCGCGGGGAGGCCGTGTGGATGGCTTCGCCGATCACAGCCTTACCCACGCCCGATTCGCCTTCGACGAGCATGGGCACGCGCGCGCGCGCTGCCTTGGCGGCAATGGCGAGGGCCGCGCGGAATTTCGGCGCCGAGCCGACGATTTCGTCAAAGCCGAGCACAGCCTCGATCTTTTCCGTCAGCGGGCGAAGCTCGCCGCCATCGGTGCCGTTCTGGATCGCGACCTCAAGAGCTGCGAGCAGGCGTTCGGGCGCAATCGGCTTGACCAGATAGTCAGAGGCACCGGCCCGCATCGCCGTGACGGCAAGGTCGATCGAGTTATTCGCCGTCAGCATCAGAATCGGCAGGGTCGGGCGGCGCGCGCGCAACTCCTCGATCAGCGGGGCAATATCGTCGCCCACGTCGATGAGAATCGCGTCGAGCATCATGCCGTCGCGGGTGCCGAGGGTCGCGATGGCAATTTCGCATTCGGACGCAACGACAGTGCGCCATCCGGCACGGGCGGCGAGCGCCGATACGAGCCGTGCGTGCGCAGGCTCGGCATCGACGAGCATCAACATGCGAGTCCCGTTTGGCGTCATGTGTTTGCGTATCGTCCAGTTCTATCCTGAACACCGTCATAGCGCGGGAGAGTAAAGGCGCTCTTAAGGCTGCCGCCAAGCGCAGTGAAACTCTTGACCCGACTTGTCGTCTGGTTATGGACAGACAGGGGTATTCACCGATCTAGAGGACAAGACATGGCCGGACACGGCGAAACGAACGGGGAAGCAGGCGCAATGGACATTTCGGCTCACCGCGCCTCCTACGAAGGGTTCCTCGGCTGGTTCAAATGGGGCGCCATCGTCTCGTTCATCGTTACCGCCGTCGTCGTCGTCATCATCGCCTGATGAAAATCGGGGTCCTCAAGGAAACCGCCGAGGGTGAGCGCCGCGTCGCCGCCAGCCCCGAAACCGTCAAGAAGTTCGTGGCTTTGGGCGCGAGCGTCGCGGTCGAGGCCGGTGCGGGCGTTTCGGCGGCGATCGACGATGCCGCCTATGAAGCGGCAGGCGCAACCGTTGCACCTCGCGCAGCGACGATTGCCGACGCGGACATCCTGCTCGGCGTAGCCGGACCGACGCCGGAAAGTCTTGCGGGCGTGAAGCCGGGCGCCTGGCTGGCGGCGGGGCTCAACCCGTTCGGCGAACGCGCGCGTGTCGATGCTTATGCCGCACTCGGCATCGAGGCGCTGGCGATGGAATTCATGCCGCGCATCACGCGCGCGCAGTCGATGGACATCTTGTCGTCGCAATCGAATTTGAGCGGCTACAAGGCCGTGCTCGATGCCGCTGCCGAATATGGCAAGGCATTCCCGATGATGATGACGGCAGCGGGCACGGTAAACGCCGCGCGCGCGTTCGTCATGGGCGTGGGCGTTGCGGGGCTGCAGGCAATCGCGACCGCGCGGCGTCTGGGTGCGCAGGTTTCGGCGACCGACGTGCGCTCGGCGACCAAGGAACAGATTGAATCGCTCGGCGCCAAAGCCATCTTCGTCGAAGACGTAAAGGGCATCGAGGGCGAAGGTGCCGGCGGCTATGCCACCGAAATGTCCGACGAGTATAAAGCCGCACAGGCCGCGCTCGTGTCGAGCCATATCGCCAAGCAGGATATCGTTATCACGACCGCACTGATCCCGGGGCGGCCCGCGCCGCGCCTGATCAGCGACGCGCAGATCGCCAGCATGAAGCCCGGCAGTGTCATCGTCGATCTGGCGGTTGAAAGCGGTGGCAATGTCGAGGGTGCAGTCGCCGGGCAGGTCGTCGAGATCCACGGCGTGAAGATCGTCGGCCACAAGAATGTGCCGTCGCGCCTCGCCACTGACGCGAGCGCGCTGTTCAGCCGCAACCTCTACAACTTCCTCAGTGCCTTTTGGGACAAGGAAGCGGGCAAGCCGGTGCTCGACGAGGAAATCGGCAACGCGATCCGCCTGACGCAGGGCGGCAAGGTCGTGAACGAGCGGTTATTAACTGCGTAAATGGCTGTTGCAGAAAAGCTTCTCGAGCGGATGCGAGCCAGTCCGTGTGACTCAATCCGCGTGACTGGCGGATCGCAGATGTCATATCCGTTTGAAACGGTTTCGGGATTGTTTGCACGTAATGCGCGCAAGCGATCACATGACAAGGTGAAACACGAAACGATGGCGCAAATTCTGAAGATCCCGGCGCACCGGCCCATCACACCGGTTTATGCCCGTGACCTTGTCAGCTTTATCGATGCCGTGCGAGGAAGCGCTGCATGAAACCGCAGGATTACGCAGTCGATATCATGCCGCTGTCTGAAGCAGACGGCGGGGGATTTGCCGCTATTGCCCCCGAAGTTTCAGGCTGTCGTTCGGACGGCGAGACGCCGCAGCAAGCGCTCGACAACGACTGTGACGCGATCGAGTGCTGGATCGAGGGCACGCAAGAATTAGGGCGAGCCGTACCGCAACCCCGCCGACTGGCCGCATAGGAAAGCACAATGGACTTCATCAGCATCCTTTCCATCTTCGTGATGGCCTGTTTCGTCGGCTATTATGTCGTCTGGTCGGTAACCCCTGCACTTCACACGCCGTTGATGGCGGTGACCAATGCGATCTCCAGCGTCATCATCGTCGGCGCGCTCATCGCAAGCGCCGCGCCGGGGTCGGACATATCGAAATATCTCGGGCTGCTCGCGGTGGTGCTGGCCTCGGTCAATATCTTTGGGGGGTTCGCGGTTACGGCGCGGATGCTGGCGATGTACAAGAAGAAGGAGCGCTAGAGGGATGGAGCACGTCGCACAAAACCCCTGGGTCGGCCTTGCCTATCTGATCGCGGGCGTCTGCTTCATTCTGGCCCTGCGCGGCCTGTCGTCGCCGTCGACGTCTCAGCAGGGCAACCGGCTTGGTATGATCGGCATGGCGATTGCCGTCGGGACGACACTCGTCACGCATCTCAACGCCACGTTCCTTGAAATCCTGATCGCGGTCGCCATCGGCGCGGTGATCGGTGTCGTAACCGCGCGAAAGATCGCGATGACCGACATGCCGCAACTTGTCGCGGCATTCCACTCGCTGGTCGGCATGGCGGCCGTGCTCGTCGCGGCGGCGGCGTTTCTCAATCCAGGTGCGTTCGGCATCCTCAATGAGATGGGCGAGATCGAGCCGGTCAGCCGCATCGAAATGGGCCTCGGTATCGCCATCGGTGCGATCACCTTCAGTGGCTCGGTGATCGCGTTCCTGAAGCTCAATGGCAATATGGGCGGCAAGCCGATCATGCTGCCGGGGCGGCACGTCATCAATCTGGCGGTGCTCGGCGCGATTGTCGCGCTGACGGCCTATTTCACGCAGGACCAGTCACCCTGGGTGTTCTGGACGATCACCGTCCTCGCTTTCGCCATAGGCTTCTTGCTGATCATCCCCATCGGCGGCGCTGACATGCCGGTCGTGGTGTCGATGCTCAACAGCTATTCGGGCTGGGCGGCAGCGGCGATGGGGTTCACGCTGCATAACACAGCAATGATCATCACCGGTGCACTGGTCGGTTCCTCAGGTGCAATCCTGAGTTACATCATGTGCAAGGCGATG
>JBMOGG010000136.1:0-8561 GCA_049318505.1 Sphingomonas sp.
GACGGCGGCGGCGGGGTTTCCCCTGCCGCCGCCGCCATTAGCCTGTTAGGCCGACTGGAGGTTCACAGCCGAGGTCTTGCCGCGCTTGTCGGTTTCGAGCTCGTAGGTGACGCGCTGGTCCTTATCGAGGGTGCGCATGCCGGCACGCTCGACGGCCGAGATGTGAACGAAGGCGTCGCCCCCGCCACCTTCCGGCGCGATGAAGCCATAGCCCTTGTCGGCATTGAAAAATTTGACTGTTCCGGTAATCATATCGGGCATTCCTTAGTCCGAATTGACGGGCATGGGCCAAGTGCGGACCATCCCGGCGTCGTGAAGCAAGTTTAGGGACAAAGGGGGGCGTAAGCGGCCCGATATCCGTCGCAGGCGACGTTCAGCCTAACTCATATAGACGCAACGCGCCTAAATAGCAAAGGTGCCGTCCCGGTGCCGACTCAAAGGTCGAGTGCAAGCTGCGCCTGCACCGTCCGCCCGGGCGAATAGGTGAAGCCCCCGCTGTTGCTGACCAGCCAGCCATATTCATTGAAGACATTGGTGATCTGTACCCGCATGAGCGCCGCGGCCCCGTTGATCTTCAGGCGATAGCGCGCGCCGAGCGCCAGCGTGCTTCGCGCCGGGGCGGCCAGCCGGTTCGAGAGGTTGCCGATCCGCGACGACAGGCTTTCGATCGCATAGTCGAACGACCAGCGTGTCTGGCCCGCCGGCTTCCAGTCGAAATTCAGCACGCTGCGCCGCCTGACCGATCCGAGAGGGCGTGCGCCGATGCGCCCGCTCGTTACCGCCTCGCCCGAAATGCGCGGATCGAGCAGGACGGTACCCGCGACGACAGTAAGACCCGGGAGCAACGTGCCTGCTAGCGACAGCTCGACGCCGCGATTTTCGACCGTGCCGAGCTGGCCGAAGCGCAGCGCGGGATCGAGCCCGAAATACGGCTTTTTTACCGTGAAGACACCAGCCACGAGCGTGACCTTCGGCGCAACAGCAATACGCACGCCCGCCTCGGCCTGTTCAGTAATGATCGCGGGCGGGGCCTCGTTGCGGTTGGTCGCGATATCGGGCGCGATCAGGCTTTCCTCGAGCCCCTTTACATAGCCCCCGAAGACCGTGAGCCGACGGGTGAGCACCACCGATCCGCTGGCATTATAGAGAATGGGCGTGCTCGACACGCGCAAGTCGGGCGACGCGGGCGCCACAAAGTCGATCGCCTTGCGGTAATCGGCGCGGGAGACCGAAAGATTGAGCGCGCCGCGACCAAGCCAGTTCAGGTCATAACCAACACCCAGCGTCGTCTGGCGGACCCTGTCATAATCGCTCGGGCCGAGCGTGTAAGACGGACGGACGCGAAGATCGGGCGCATTGATCGTGCTCGGCCCCAGCGCCAACGCGACCTGTCCACCGAAGTCACGATCCTTGGCGCGCCCCCTGGCCGAGGCAATGAGCGTATGGACAATCGGTCCGGTGCGGAAGGTACGGCTCAGCCGCACTTCACCCGAAACCGATCGGTCAGCATTGTCGGCATCGGCGATAATCGTGCGGCTGGTCACGCTGCCGTCGGGCCGCACGCCGCGCATGAGATCCGAAAAGGTCGAGCCTGTCACCTTGATCGAGCGGAAGACGCCGGCATCGACGCGCCAGTTACCAAAGGGTAACTTGGCAATCAGCGCGTTAAGCTGGTTATAACTGGTCCTGCGGCTCCAGTCCTGACCGAGAAACACGCCGCGCGTGGTTTCGGGTGGCAAGGCGTCGCCCGCCGGGAAGAAGCTCGGCACAGGGTCCTCGTCCCGCTGCCCGAAGCCTCCAAAGGCAGCGGTTACTTCGGCCCGGGCATAAGGGTGCCAGCGCAGCAACGCGCCATAGGCGCGGGTGTTGTTATGTCCGCCTTGTGGCTGGACGTTGCGCCGCATGCCCGTCGTCAGCGACAGCACCAGCCTGTCGTGGTCGAGCGGAAGATTGGCCTCCGCCGAGGCTACAAAGCCACCGAACGCACTGCGTTCGATCTCGAGCGTCAGCCCGGGTTGCGGGCGAGTCAATCTCAGCCGGTAATCGACGATCCCCGTAGGCGCCGGAAACGGAAACCCCTGCGCTGTGATCCCGACGCGCATCGTCGATCCTTCGATCAGCCGGTTCGACGGGCGCTCCTGCTGGTCGAAATAAAGCCCTTCGATCCGCGCGTTGCCCGCCTCGATCGGATTGAACCCGCGAATGTCATCGGTCGTATAGAGCCCGATCCTTTCACCCCCAACGGCCGAGCCGAACGCGTCGCTTGCGCCCGTGACCGCGTTTTCCTGCGTGCGTTGCGCCAGAACAGGCCCCGCGGCACTCATCTGGAGCGCCGCGAGTAGGATGAAACGGCATTGCGTCCAGTCTGGATTCAATTGGCAGGGGCCGTGCCGGGATAAGCAATGCCGAGTTGCGCTAAGTAGCTCGGGTATTTCTTGGGATCATAGTAGAACTTCTCCATGCTCGGCCGCAGGCGACGCATGGTTTCGGTGTTCAACCAGATCGCGGGCTTGTCCGACGCCGTGATGACCGGATCATATTTCTGGTCCTTCAGCTGGACATTCTGCTGATAGTCCTTGGCGTCGGTGATCAGCTTGGGTGTCGTCATCAGGTCGAGGACGGTCATCGCCACCGCCTTGGCGCCTGCGACCGCGCCCTTGTGCGCAATTGGCGTCGCCATCGCGATCGCTGACGTCTTGTGGTGGCCGATCATGCTGGGAATATTCGACGGAAATCGGATGGTGATCGTCGGCACGTTCCACATGATGTCGCCGATGTCATCCGACCCGCCGCCCGTCGGCACGCGCTGGATTTCCGGACCGTTCATCTCGCTGATGGTCGTCGCAAGCGGCTTGATCGGGCGCTTGAGCGAGGTCTGCACCGCCTTGGTGAAGGCCTGGTCGTCAGCCGTCCATTGCGGCATGCCGACCGCCTTGATGTTCGCGTAGGCGGCCTCGGCCATCGGCTTGTTGCCATAGTTCGGTGCGGCATAGCCGAGTATTTGGCGCGTCACCGAAGTTTCGGTCGCCTTGGCAGCGGACTCAGCGACTGTATTGCCGATCTCGTACAAATCGCGGACCTGCTTGAAGCCGTTCTGGCGGAAGTAATACCAGACCGATGCCTTGTCCGGCACGACGTTGGGCTGCCCGCCACCGTTGGAGATGACATAGTGCATCCGCTGGCTGAGCGGCAGATGTTCGCGACGATAGTTCAGTGCCACATTCATGATCTCGACCGCATCGAGCGCCGAACGACCGTCCCAAGGATTGCCCGCGGCATGCGACGTCGATCCGGTAAAGGTGTATTCGACCGAGACCAGCGCGTTGCTGCCGCCTAGTCCCCACGACGTCGAGAAATCGCTCGACACATGCGTGAAGATGTTGGCGTCGACGCCCTTGAACAGACCTTCGCGGACATAGTACGCCTTGGTTGCAAGCAGTTCTTCGGCGATGCCGGGCCACAGCATCAGCCGCCCCTTGATGCCGTGCTTGATCATCACTTCCTTGGTGGCGAGCGCCGCCGCAATCATCAGCGGCATGCCCGAATTATGCCCTTCGCCATGCCCCGGCGCACCCTCGACCATGGGCTTCAGCGACGTGATGCCGGGATATTGCGAGACGCCAAGCAGGCCGTCGACATCGCTGCCCATCGCGATCAATGGACCGCCCTCGCCCCAGGTCGCTGTCCAGGCGCTCGGAATGCCGGCTACGCCCTGAGTGATCTTGAACCCGTTCTTGGCAAGGATCGCAGTCAGATATTCCTGCGTCTTAAACTCCTGGAAGCCGGGCTCAGCAAAGCTGAAGATCGAATCGACCATTTCCTGGACAAGCTTGGCCTTGCCATCGATGAGTGCTGCGACCTCAGCTTTGAATGCGGGATCGGCCTGTGCATGTGCCGGCGAAGCGAACGCAAACAAGGTTGTCGCGAGCAACAGGCCTTTTATGAAACGGGGTTTGCGGATGGGCATGATTATCTCTCCCTGGCGGTTGATTAGCGAAAATTCTAAGGGCGGTAATCGGATCGGGCACTGCCCGGCAGCAACATGCCGCCGGGCGACGGCGCGGCCTAAAGGCTGAACCGGACGCCAAGGCGAAACACCCGCCCCAGCACATCGTACAGCACACGGTTGGTCTGCGGATAGGCTGGCGTGTTGTTGCCTGTTGGGCCATTGCCGACAAGAACAGGGTCGGTGTTCAGCAAGTTCCTGACCGACAGGAAGAGCTGTCCCTTCGCGCTGTCGATCTTGAACGCATAGTTTACGTTGAAGTCGAGGTAGAAGGCCCCCGCGATCTTGTTCTGGTTCACCGTGCGGTTGGCCACGGTCGAGACCGGGCAATTGGTGTCGCACACGATGAAGCTGTTGTCATAGACTCCCCCGCTCACGCCTCGGCCGATGAACTGGAAGCCCAGCCCACTGTCGAGATCATAACCGGCCGACAGGCGGTAGGTCCACTTGGGCAAGTTACCCGAGTTCTGCCCCGCCGCCTCGGTCGGCACGTCAACGCCATTATTGGTGTAGAGGCTGACCGCATGGGATGCGAGCGCGCGCAGGCCGAGCGTGCCCGGCCCGATCTGCCGCCGATAGCTCGCCTCGATATCGATACCGCGCGTCTTGATGCTGACAAAGTTAATCGGCTTGATCTCGATGCTCGTCACCAGCAGTCCAGGCGTGGTGACCCCGCGCCCACCCGTTGTGGAGATGAACGAACAGGCACTAGCAATTGCCTGAATATAGCACTGGTCGGTCAGCGTTTGCGCGGTCAGTGAGGCGATCGCCCCACTCAGCGTGATGTCGAAATAATCGACCGAAAGAGCGAAGCCAGGCAAGAAACGCGGCGTCAGGATGACACCCCCACCATAGGTTTTCGCGACTTCGGGCACGAGCGCCGCATTGCCGACCGTCGATTCATTGAACTGATCGGCGCGGACACTGCCCCCTGCGATCGGCACGTTGACGGTGTTGGTCCGCCCGACACCTGGCGCGAACAATTCGCCCAGGTTGGGCGCCCGGATGTCGCGCGAAATCGTGCCCCGGAACTTGATATCCTCAACGGCCTGCCAGGTCAGCCCGGCCTTCCATGTCGTGACCGTGCCCGACGTGGAATAGTTGGTGACACGGAACGCCCCGTTGAAGTCCATGCCCTTGATGATCGGCACGACGGTTTCGGCATAGGCTTCCTTGACGTTATACTGGCCCTTGGTCGCCAGATAATTGCCGTAGATCCAGGTGCCCGTCGTCACGCCATTGGTGACGATCGGCTGGAACAGCGGATCGACCGCGCCGTCGACCGATTCCTTGCGATACTCCGCACCGAATGCCAGCGAGACCGGACCCGCCCAGATGTCGAAAAGGTTGTTCGTCGAAAAATTGATCGCCGCGACGTCTTGCTTCAGCGTCTGATTCCGGAAGGGTTGCTGGCCGTTGTAGAGAACATAATCGATCGCGGCCTTGCTCGCGCCGCCGACCCCCAGCCGGTTCAGCGGAATGCAGCCGTTGGTCGGCGCCGTAAGCGTCGAACGGCAGACGATCGTCCCCGCTGCAACACCGATGGCATTGCCCGCCGGCGCAAACACGGCGTCGGTTGCCAGCGTCATGCGCGACAGGTTCCATGCATTGGTCAGCAGTTCATTCGTCTTGACGACGCCCTTTTGGTAATAGGCATCCCAAGCCCAATCCGCCCCGATCAGGTCGAACTTGCCGCTACCGCCGATGACGAAGCGATAGACTTCGCGGGTGTTGTCGCTGCCCTGCGGCGGGATACCGATGTTGCTGGTGCCGAGCGCGACAGTCGAGATGCGCGTTGCCGCCGTCGGCTGGGCCGTGTTGAAGGCGTTGACGCTCGCGATGAAGGCAGCGGGCAGATAGGCGTTGATGAGATTGCCGTTGGCGGTCGTCGGTGCGACCTGAATGGTCGTGCCGGTCGTGGGCGTCTGTTGGTAAAAGCTCTGGCCGCGATATTTGCTATAGGCGAACTGGCCATAGAGCTCGATCGCCGGTGAGAATTCATAGCTCAGGCGCCCGAACGCGCCCAGCCGCTTTTCCGAAGGCAGCAAAGTCGCGCTGCTGCGATGCCCGGCACTGGTGATGTTATAATCGCCGCCGATCATCCACTGGCCGTTGGTTGGGCCAAAGGCGAGCTGGTTGACGGTCGCGCGACCCGTGCTCGGGTCGATCGCCCCGAAGTAAGTCCCGCGGAAAGGCCCTGTGCTGATCAGGCCACCCGGCGTGAACTGGCCGGTACCGATCCCGCCCCCGATGTAGCGCGCAGGACCGCAACCCGCGATCGCCGTGCCAGCGACATAACCCGCAGGCGCGGTACAGGTGCCCGCGCGCCCGGCGGACGCAAGCCCTGCCGGATTGTCGATCTGGAAGAATCCCGAATCGTTCCAGTCACGATCGATCGACTGGATGCCTTTTTGCGTGAACGCCTCGCCGCTCAGCAGGATGTGGCCCTTGTCGCCCGCGAATTTGAAGCCGCCGGTCAGCTCGACCTTGTGGTTCGCGCCATCGCCATAGGTGGTGACCCCATATTCATACGCGCCTTTTACCCCTGCATATTTCTTGTCGAGAATGAAGTTGACCACGCCGGAAACCGCGTCCGACCCATAGGCCGACGACGCGCCGCCGGTGACGACCTCAACCCGCTCGATCAGCGCCTGCGGAAAGGTGTTGACATCGACCGTACCCGTGGTTGCCGAGGCAACCGAGCGCTGGCCGTCGAACAGGACCAGCGTGCGCTGCGCCCCCAGGCTGCGGAGGTTGACCGTATTGATACCCGCCGCACCGTTGCTGAGCGATCCATTGCTGGTCGCCGACGTGCCGCTGCCGCGCACTGCGGGCAGGGTGTTAACGAAGTCGGAGATGTTGGCCGGCGCTTCGGCCTTCAGTTCCTTGATGCTGATGACGCTCACCGGCGTCGGCGCATTATAGCCGTCGCGCACAATGCGCGTTCCCGTCACGGTGATGTCGCCGCCCTCGGCTGCCGGTTCGGTAACCTTAGCATCGGCAGACGCGCTCTGGGCGAAAGCGGGTGTCGTGAGGGCGCTGACCGAAAGCAGCGTCGAAGCAGCAAGAAGGCGTGCGCGTGTTAATTGTGTCGTGGCCATGAGTCCCCCTGGAGTGGCGCGTGTGTCGCGTAGTTCAAGCGTCCTCCCCGCAAAATCCCGGTCAATTGGCAGGCGGTCTCCCCAGACGCCTGCCCAGCCGGTTTATGCGTTGATGCTATCAGAAAGAATGTTAGGGCTCTGCGCAGATTGAGATGATTTTACACATAGCTTTGCAAGATTTCGTCGCGCCGGGGGGCATTTATGAAAGATTCTGGTAAACTCACGCTCGACGATGCCGACTTCCGAATCCTCCGCGCGCTTTCCGAAAATGGGCGCGCGTCCGATGTCGTCATCGGAGAACGGGTACATCTTTCGAGCAGTTCGGTCGCACGGCGGCGCAGGGTCATGGAGGAAAGCGGCGTCATCGCCGGCTATGATGCGCGGCTCGACATGGCCAAACTCGGCTTCAGCGGCGTCGTTGTCGTCTCGATCGAACTGGCCTCGCAGGCCGAACATGTCCTGCAGGAATTCGAGCAGGAGGTCGTCAAATGCCCGTTGATTTCCTATTGCGGGTTCGTATCGGGTGACACCGACTTCCTGATCCTCATCCACGTCAGCTCGTTCAATGATTATGGCACGATTTACCGGGAAGAGCTGTCGATCCTGCCGCATGTCTCGCGCATCCGTAGCAGTTTCGTGCTCCGGCAAGTCGCAAGACGCGTGAATCCACCGAAAATCCTGCAAACCCGCTAAATTTTCTCAGCCTGCTCTTCAACGATCGGCTCGTCCGATGGCTTCGTACATATTCCGTATGGACGGGCCCATCCGTGACCAGTTAAGAAACACGAAATGCAAAATTTTCAATTATCTTTTCGTGAATTTTAGAATTTACTTACGACCTGAGACCGATGAGTTCGCGCCTTCGGACGTGAATTAATTATTATCCTAGTCCAAACATCCACGCGTGGTTGATTGTTAACGTTGGCGTGTTTAGTTGGCGGATGACTTACTTATCTCAAGCAAGACACGGCTGTAGACGCTCCTGAAACGCGTTTTTCATCACCAGGGGATCTTAATGCTTACGCGTCGATGGACTTTACAGCGTCTGTGGGCCAGTGGCGGCGTTGCTGACGCCGCTGGTGCCATGCAGGCCATGGGCCTGTTTAGAGGCGGGCAAGGCTGCCGCCTTGCCGGATACGGGCAGCAACTTCGGCAACGGCAAATCGGTCGTCGTCCTCGGCGCGCGCGTCACGATGGCCCCCGGCCTGCGCCGGGGTGACGGCAGGAAACCGAGGTGACGGCTGAGAAAATGTCGGCTCGCGACGACTTTTTGGACGTCCATCAATCAAATGGCATCACTGGAACGCTGATATCGAACGACCCTGGCGGAGAGGCGGTAGCTGACAAGTTTTCGGTCACAGTCAGCTTACTAAGCAGGCCTTGTGAGCTGCCCTTCATTCTGTTCAAATCTTAGACGTCCGCCAGCTCGGTTTTCTTGGCCCGGTTTTCTTGGC
>JBMOGG010000137.1:0-8489 GCA_049318505.1 Sphingomonas sp.
GCTCCGCCGGCGACTTGGGCCAGCTGATCTCGCTCCCTCTCCCCGTATCGGCAAGCATGGTCTCCGCGAGGAGACCGGGAAAAACGGAGTGCTTGATAACCGCTGGCTCCAGTGCGGCAAGGTCGTGGAGATGGCGCACGATTGCCAGATCATCCTTCGGCGACGCGCGGTCGCGTGTGAGTGCCCGCCAGGCGAAGGCGCTGAGTTTGTCCGCAGCCGTCTCGACCGGATCGACACAGGCCACCGCGTCGACCTCTGCTGCCAGCGAACGGTAGGCGTGGACAAATGTCGCGCAGAAGCCAGCCTAGCAAGCTCGGCGACAATCTCTTCGCCGCGCGAGTGGCTGATAGCAGCTCTTTCTTGAGATTGGCCGGCGGCGCAAATGGATTTGCAATTTCGGCTAGCCATAGGAGGCCACCCCTACCGCTATTCGCGTCCGCCAGCGCTCCGGCAAGCGTTGCAAATCGTCTCTTGCCGATGAGGACTTACAGCTCTATCTTACCTACGTCTTACATTTGGAGAGTGGGTTGTGGGCGTTCACCACCGGTTGACGACTGTCATCTCGACCAAGGGCCAGGTCATTCTGCCCAAGGCGATCCGCGATCAGCTCCAATGGGGAGCGGGAACGCGGCTCACGGTTGAGAACACGCCGGAGGGCGTTCTCCTCAAATCCACACCGGTGTTTGCCGCTTCCAGCATCGATGCGCTATTTGGATCGATGCGGCATGAGGGACCAGCGCTGTCTATCGACGACATGAATGCAGTGATCGCGCAGGAGGCCGAGCGACGTGCGCGCGATTGATACCAATGTGATTGTCCGCTTCCTGACGGCGGACGATGCCGCTCAGGCTGCGGTGGCGCGCCGGGCCATCGCGGCTGGCGATATTTTCATCCCGACGACGGTTCTACTCGAAACCGAGTGGGTGCTTCGCAGCGGGTACGGCTTTTCGAGTGAAGCCATCGGGACTACCCTTGCAGGTCTGGCCGGACTGCCTGGCGTTGCCGTTGAAGATCCGCTGGCGCTGGCCTCTGCTCTTGATGGTATGGTGGGTGGCATGGACTTCGCGGACGCGCTGCATCTTGCCAAAGCCGACGGCTGCATTGCCTTTCTGAGCTTTGATCTCAAGCTCGCCAAAGCCGCCAAGGGACGGTCTTCGGTTCCTGTCATGGTGCCCTGAACCTGGCCAGCGCCC
The DNA here is from genome assembly GCA_049318505.1 of Sphingomonas sp. GTDB lineage: Bacteria > Pseudomonadota > Alphaproteobacteria > Sphingomonadales > Sphingomonadaceae > Sphingomonas_O. The sequence goes on from JBMOGG010000137.1 coordinate 1,194, forward strand.
CGGGGCCATGTTGACAGGCGCCGTTTGGGCGGGGCCTTTGTAGCGATCCGGAAAACCCCAGCTTCGGCGGCCTGATCCTCCGTGCAGATCTGACGTGGTGGGCGGCACGAAAGCGGGTGTCCATGCGCTAACGCTCTACCTCGCCAAGGAACTCGCAGCGCTGGGTATCACCGTCAACGCAGTGGCGCCGGGGCCGATCGCCAGTCCGATGACAACGAACTTTCCCGAAGCGCTGGTCCGCCAGATCCCGGCTGGACGGCTCGGCCGGCCGGAGGAAGTCGCTGGTGCTGTCGCCTGGCTATGCTCGGCGGATGCCGCCTTCGTTACCCGCGAGATCATCGACGTCAACGGCGGGCTCTGGATGGACTGAAGCCGCCGCCTCTTGAACTGCCTATCCCATGAAAGGACTTGCCCCATGCTACTGACCCAGGCTGATGCCGCCCGCGATATCCAGACCCGTGACTGGAAGCTGCGCGACTATGAGGCTGGATCGGGCCATCCGTTGATCCTCATCCACGGCAGCGGTCCGGGGGCGACCGGTTGGAGCGACTTCTCGCGCAATATCGAGGAACTGGGCCGCCACTTCCACGTCTATGCGCTCGATATGCCGGGTTGGGGCGACTCTCAGGCCTGCACCAAGGAGACGCTCGACCACGTCGGCGCGACGATCCAGTTCATGGACGCGCTCGGCATTGAAAAGGCCGCGCTGGTTGGCAATTCGATGGCCGGGAACGTGGCGCTGGCTGTGGCCGTCGATCACCCCGATCGGGTGAGCCATATCATCACCATGGGACCGGGCTCGAGCCCGACGCCGCGCCTCTTCAGCGCCGGCGACGGCCCGACCGAGGGCCTCAAGTACCTGCAACAGGCCTATCGTACGCCGACCCCGGAAGCGATGCAGGCGCTGGTCAACGTCATGGTCTACGACAAGACCTTCGCCACTCCCGAACTGTGCCAGGCCTGTTCGGATGCCGCGACATCGCATCCCGAGCATCTCACCAACTTCCTCGACATGCTGGCCAAGGGCGGCCCGATCAACCGCTGGGCGCCGATGGACCAGCTAATGAAGATGCAGATCCCCACTTTGCTCATCCAAGGGCGCGATGGCCGCGTTGTACCATAAGAACATTCGCTCATGCTGGTCGCCCACATTCCGAATTCGCGACTCGTGCTGCTCAATCGCTGCGGCCACTTGGCGATGATCGAACATGCCGCCGAGTTCAATCGACTGGTGACGGACTTTGTTCTAAACAATTGAGCCCCGAAGTTCGGCTCCACTTAGATTTGAGCCGTTGGCCCCTTGCTGCTCGCCTGGGGCCAACGTGTGCGACAGGGCGCTCACCAGCGATCTTCAGCCGTGCCGAGAAAGGCAGGTTTCGCAATTAGCGGACATCAGCAGCGACGCCACTAAATGTCGCATTGTGGTCGCAACCTGCTTGTTAGCAACCGGCACCAAAGGTGCCATAGCTGGGGGCGTTGATGAACGATGGGTTTTGCATTTCCACCGCAAAGCCGCGAACGGCGGCAATGCCGACGAAACTCGATAAAACCCATACTCAGTGCGACGGGCGTTGGATCGACGATTCAAGCCGTGATCGTCACCAAAACCAAAGCTAGCAGTCGATCCGTCAGTGTACTGGCCAAAGCCTGATGAAAACGCCGCCCGGAAAGCGTCTTCAACGGCGTGCTACCTAGAATGCTACCTAAGGGAGAATGGCAGATCGCCGTCCTGTAATCTTGCGCATGCAAGTTTTTGATAATATTATTAAAAGTGGTGAGCCCTGCTGAGTTCGAACCAGCGACCTACTGATTAAAAGAGGTAATTCTACGCCATTGGTATCCCTAAATACGCCTCCAGCGAAAATACCAGACTTCGTGGCCCAGCCGCCGCGCCTTGCGTTCATAGCGCGTCTCGGGCCAGTCGGCGGGGCGAACCAGGAAATCGGCAGCACTGCTGACCTGCCAGTCGAACAGCCCCGCCTGCTGCTGCATCACCATCATCGCGTGCGCCACATAGACGGGATGGTCGGTACCGAAGCGGAACTCGCCACCCAGCTTCAGCTTGCGCGCGACCAACTGGATGGGCCCGGCATTCATGAAGCGCCGCTTTGCGTGGCGCGCCTTGGGCCAGGGATCGGGGTGGAGCAGGTAGGCGCGATCGAGCGACGCGTCGGGCAGGCGGTTCAGCACGTCGAGCGCGTCGCCCATGTGCAGGCGGACGTTAACAAGACCAGTGTCGCGAACATGGCCTAGCGCGCCGACCATGCCATTCAGGAAAGGCTCGCAGCCGATAAACCCCGTGCCCGGCCGCATGCCCGCCTGCCCGGCGAGGTGTTCCCCCGCGCCGAAGCCGATCTCGAGCTCTAGCGGGCGATCTTGGCCGAACAGTGTACAGGCATCGAGCGGCCCCTCGGGCACGGCAAGCTGCGGCAGAAGATCTTCGACCAGCTCGGCCTGCGCCACGCGCAACTTGTGCCCGGCGCGCCGGCCATAAAGCCGCCCGATGGTTATGGGATCATTCATGCAGGCGGCCTTAGCCAGCGTTCCCGCGCGTGCCAATCGCGCGACGCGTAGCGCTGTCGTTAGGCCAGCTCGGCTTTCAGCGCGTCGACCAGGTCGGTCTTTTCCCAGGGGAAAAAGTCGCCGTCCGGGGTCCTCCCGAAATGGCCGTAAGCGGCGCTCGGCTGGTAGATCGGCTTGTTGAGCTGCAGATGTGTGCGGATGCCGCGCGGGGTGAGGTCGACGAGCTTGGGAAGAACCGCCTCGATCCTGTCGGCATCGACGGTGCCGGTGCCATGCGTGTCGACGTACAGCGACAATGGCTTCGACACGCCGATGGCATAGGCGAGCTGGATCGTGCAGCGACGGGCGAGACCCGCAGCGACGACGTTCTTCGCCATGTAGCGCGCGACATAAGCGGCCGAGCGGTCGACCTTAGTCGGGTCCTTGCCGCTGAAGGCGCCGCCGCCGTGCGGTGCCGCGCCGCCATAGGTATCAACGATGATCTTGCGCCCGGTCAGGCCGGCATCGCCATCGGGACCGCCGATCAGGAAACAGCCGGTCGGGTTGATAAAATACTCGGTCCAGTCGCCCAGCAGTTCGGCCGGGATGACTTTCTTGACCACACCGACGACATAATCGCGCAGCACGGCGTATTTTTCGGGGTTACCTTCACCGCCGTGATAGAAATAATCGTCTGCATGCTGCGTGGACACGACGATGGCGGTCGCGCGCGCGGGCTTTTCGTTGATGTACTCCAGCGTGACCTGGCTCTTGGCATCGGGCTCGAGGAACGGTGCCACGCCTGAATGCCGGTCCTTGGTCATTTCTTCGAGGATCTTGTGCGAATAATAGAGCGTGGCCGGCATCAGGCCGTCGGTCTCGTCGGTCGCATAGCCGAACATGATACCCTGGTCGCCCGCGCCCTCATCCTTGTTGCCGCTGGCATCGACGCCCTGGGCGATGTGCGCCGACTGGCCATGCAGGCGGTTGATGAACTCGAATGTATCCCAGTGGAAACCCTTCTGCTCATAGCCGATCCGCTTGACGGTGGCGCGAACCGCGGCCTCGATCTCATGCTTGGCGCCGGGTGCCCAGCCTTCGGTTTCGGGGTAGGTGTCGAGGTCGAATACGCCCTTGCAGCGGATCTCGCCGGCCAGCACAACGAGGTCGGTCGTGGTCAGCGTCTCGCAGGCGATCCGGGCCTCCGGATCCTTCGACAGGAACAGGTCGACGACGGCGTCCGAAATCTGGTCGGCGACCTTGTCGGGATGTCCTTCGGACACGCTTTCGGAGGTGAACAGGAATTGCGGACGCATCGAAGAGGCCTTTCGGAATCAGATATAAAGATGTCTTTATGTGCGTGCCTTAGCGTCGCCGAAAGCGCGGCGCAATGGCACCGATGGCAAGCAGTAGCGCGAGCATCAGAGGCACGGCATTGCCGAAGCGCGCAAAGAAGGTGGGCAGTTCCGCGGCCGGAACGCGCGTCGCGATGAATCCGGCGCGATCGAGCGGAAGTGCCGCCAGCACCCGACCGCGACTGTCGATCACCGCCGAAATTCCCGTGGTCGTCGCGCGAACGATCGGCAGTCCTTCCTCGAGGGCACGTAGCCGCGCTTGCGCCAGATGTTGCGGCGGCCCCCAGCGTCCGAACCAGGCGTCGATCGACGGATTGAAGATGAACTCCGGGCGTCTCTTGCTGTCAACCACCTGCCCCGAGAAGATGATCTCGTAGCAGATCTGGACGCCCACGCTGCCAAATCCGGGCACCTGCGTCGTCAGCGCGCCGTCGCCGGGGATGAAATCGACGTCGCTTTCGACCAACCGCGCCAAGCCAATTGCCGATAGCACCGGGCGCATCGGCAGATATTCGCCATAGGGCACCAGATGCATCTTGGCGTAGCGCGCCGCGACATTGCTGTCGGGGGTGAGCGCATAGACCGAGTTGCGCGCTGCGGTTAGGTCGCCGGCCTTATTGTAGATCAGCGTGCTGCCGCCGGTCATGAGCACGTCGCGGGGCCCCAGCAAGCGGGCAAGCCGGTCGCGCGCCCAGCTTTCCTCGTCGAGATAATAGGGCACAGCACCCTCGGGCCAAAGGATCAGGCGCGGCGTGGGGCCAGGCCTGCCGCTCAGGGCTTCCATCCGGGCGACATTATGTTCGTCGGCATCGCCATTGCGCTGTTGGGCGAGCGACAGGTTGGGCTGCACGACCCGGACCAGAGGGCCGAGTTCGCGCATGGCAGCCGGCGTCTGCGCAAGGCTGGCGGGCAGGCCGAGATAGGCCAGCACCAACACGAGGATCGCCCCGCCGCCTGCGGCCAGATGTGCCGGATCGCGCCCACGGCCGCCGCCTGCTGCATCGCGCGCCCAGGCTGCGATCCACCAGATGAGCCCGGCGGCGAGGACGACCAGTCCCGACAGGCCATAGGTCCCGATCCAGCGGGCAAAGGCGGATGCGGGGGTGTCGAGCAAGACGACGCCAAGGGGGTTCCAGGCAAAACCGGTGAACAGCGTGGCCCGCAGATATTCGGTCGCCATCCATGCTGCGGCAAAGCCGATGCTGAAGCGTCCGCGTCCGGCGCCCCGCCCGATCCGCCAGGCGAGCCACGCGCCAGCGGCCGGATAGACGGCGAGATACAGGCTCAACCCGATGACGGCGCCATAGCCGAACCAGTGCGGCATCGCGTCCTGAAAGTCGAAGGCATGGGCGATCCAGTTGAGGCCACATGCAAAATGGCCGACGGCAAAGACCCAGCCGCGAGCGAATGCAGCTCGCGCATCGGGAGCGTGTGCCACGAGCATGACCAGCAGCGAAACGGAGAGGATCGCCACCGGCCATAAGACGAGCGGCGCAAACCCTGCTGCCGAAGCAAGTCCGGCGGCGAGGGCAATCGTCTTGGCGAAGCGAATCTGAAAGGGGGCGGTCACGGCGCGTGATATCGCCCCTTGCGGCGCGCCCTGCAATCGGCTTTACGTTTACGTCAAGGATAAGCGGGGGTGATGAGTGCTGAAACGGATCGGGCTGGGCCTGCTGGTGCTCATTGCGTTTGTCGCGCTTGCCGGGCTGGTCTGGGAACCGCTGACCGCGACGGCAGCCGCCCCGCCGCCGGCCCGCACCTATGACACGCGGATCGTCCGCGACGAATTCGGCGTCCCGCACATCTTTGGCACGACCGATGCCGACACTGCCTATGGCCTGGCTTATGCCCATGCCGAGGATGATTTCTCGACGCTGGAGCAGGTCGTCGCGATGACGCGCGGGCGCGCCGGGTCGATCCTGGGCAGTGACGGTGCCAGAATCGATTATGTCCAGCATCTGCTCGGCGCGCGCGAAACGGCGGCGCGCGAATATCCCAAAATGCCCGACGACGTCCGCGCCCTGCTCGATGCCTATGCGGCGGGGCTCAACCTCTATGCGGCGCGGCATCCCGGCGAGGTCCGGCTCAGCCGCCTGTTCCCGGTGAATGGCGAGGATATCGCGGCGGGCTTCGTGCTGCGTACACCGTTTTTCTTCGGGCTCGATGCCGTGCTTGGCAAGCTGAGCACCGACCAGCCGCCGCCAGCCACAACCGTGCCCCCGATGACACCTGTCGGCCGCGATCCGTCGATCAATGGCTCCAACGCCTTTGCGGTCGCCCCGTCGAAGATGAGCGACGGCAAGACCTGGCTGATCTCGAACTCGCATCAGCCCTATGAGGGGCAGGTCGCCTGGTATGAGGCGAGCGTCCATTCGGCGCAGGGTCTCGACATGACGGGTGCGCTTTTCCCCGGCATGCCGATGATTCCTATGGGCCATAACCGCAATCTGGGCTGGACCAACACCGTCAACGACCCTGATCTGATCGACGTCTACAAGCTCGTCCTGAACGACGATGGCACGCACTACCTCTACGACGGCAAATGGCTGCCACTGCAAAGCACGCGCGTCTGGTTGCCGGTCAAGTTCGGGCCGTTCATGCTGCCCATCCCCCGGACCGTCTACCGCGCGGTGCAGGGGCCGGTCATCGTTAACAAGAACGGTGCCTTTGCGATCCGCTATGCCGGCATCGACAGCGCCCGGATGATCGAGCAATACTACCGTATCGGCAAGGCGCAGAACTGGGACGAATGGACCACGGCGATGTCGCTCGGCGGCATTCCCGCGACGAACTTCATCTACGCCGACAAGACCGGGCGCATCGCCTATGTCTACAATGCGCTGTTCCCGCCCCGCAAACCCGGCTTCGACTATACCGGCGTGATGCCGGGCGATACCTCGTCGGCAATGTGGCAGGGCAATCTGGGGTTTGACCGTATGCCCAAGATCGTGAGCCCCGCTTCGGGCTGGGTTGTCAACGCGAATAACACGCCCTTCCTGGCGGCGGGACCGGGCTCGGAGCTCGACCGGAAGAGCTTTTCACCGCTGATGGGGATCGAGGGGCGGATGACCAACCGCATCGTCCGCGCCATGGAACTCCTGACGGCGGAGAAGGGCCAGATCACGCCCGAACGGCTGTTGCAGATCAAGTTCGATACCGCCTATAGCAAGGCTGGGTTTGCCGGGCGATGGATGGCAAAGCTGATGGCGCTCGACCTGAAGAACGAGCCCGACCTGCTGCGCGCGCAGCAGCTGCTGGCCACATGGGACTGGAATAGCGACAGCAATGGCCGCGCCGACGCACTGGGCGAATCGATGATGCACATGGCGAATTCGGCCGCTTACCACGGCGAGCCGCTGCCCGATGCCAAAGCGAAGCTACGCGAAGTCGTCGATCAGCTCATGAAGGGGTTCGGCCGGCTCGACATGCCGCTCAGCGC
>JBMOGG010000138.1:0-8370 GCA_049318505.1 Sphingomonas sp.
ACCGCTTGCGTTGCTCGGGGCGTCCACAGATGGGCTAGCTGCCTGGCAGCTATCGGGAACTCAAACTAGTTGCGCGAGCGTCTGGTTCTGGAAGCGGAAGCGGCCTGGCAGTTTTCCGTCTCGCAACCAGCCTTTCGGGTTTCAGGCGCCTCTCGTCGCTTGACCGCGCGAAATGCGATTGCGCCGACGCTGAAGAACGATGGCGACGGCCGGCAACACGAACAATGGGAGAAACGTCATAACTTTCGCGGCGACTGGGTGTGCATTGCCCCAATGCATGATGAGTTCCAACAGGTCCGCAAAGAAACAAGCCAAGAGGTGCATATGCACCGCTTGTGTAGACGGCTCCCCGGCGCAAAAAATCTTTAAGTACGGAGTGCGCGTGCGTGGTCGGGTTCAGAAATTAAATCATCCTATATTTTCTTGGGGGTAGGGGGACTCGATTACTGCGGGAATGTCGGGCGAGCGATCGGTTCCGGTAAGAGGGCTGGATTGGATGGAGCGTCGAATGCGAATTGCGAAGTCAACACGTCCCCTGCCGAGCGCAGCGCAAGTGATTGGCTTTCTCGCCTTCATCATCACTGTGGTCGTAATGGGCTTAGAAGTGCCGGATTCCTGGGCTTTGGGCGTCTTGGCAGGCATGCCCTTCGGCCTTTTGGTCGTTGGCAAAGCCTACATTGGCGCCTCCCGCGAGAGGAAGCGATCGAGGTTTGACGACGGGCCGTCGGCAAGCACCCCAGAAATCAACGAATTGGCGAAAGACGCCAATGACGTTGCAGTTCCTGCACACGCTCAAAGAGACCTTTTAGTCTCCAGTTGGTTTTTGACTTTGGCGATCGTTGCTTTTGGCGCACTGCTTGTGATCCCCGCGATTTTTGACGGCGATGTGCCGGGCAATGAAGTTACCATGCGCAGCGTGGCCGCTGGCGGCTTAATGACAATTGCGGCGTTCCTGTATCCCGACCCACCTGGCCAGGAAAACTCCGACCCCGGATCCCGATTGGCAGGGCTCGCCATAACGGCCCTGGCGCTTGCGATTTTCGGATGGTGGAAGGCCGCCCATTGATCCGGCTGCGTCCGGGACGGGCTCTAGCAAGAGTTCGCCTTAAGGTCGCTGCTCGATCAGTCCATATCCGACAAAAGACGTCTGCGTCCAGACAGCGTCGTCAGCCTTAAGAAAGACCGACATTGGAAGCGAAAGCAGCCGATGAGCGATCGGCGGTGGTAAGGAACCAAAGCCGTTAATCAGATCGAATTGGCAAGCCCGGCTTTCGTCAGGCCCCGATCTCTCTGAATCCAAACTTTCATCAAATGTTCGGGGCGCAGCTGAATCCGCGTTCGATCACTCGGACGATGGCATCTTCCGACTGCAGGAACGATTTGATGCAGGCCAAGGCGCCATCAAGGTCGTGGCGGTATCCGCATAGGAAGATGTCTATCGCAGCATAGCCATGCTCCGGCCATGTGTGAATCGAGATATGTGACTCTGCGAGCAACGCGACGCCCGTGACGCCATGCCCCTTACCGAAGCTATGCAGGCGCAAGTCGATAAGGCGGGCTCCTGCGACGACGACGGCGGCGCGTAGGGCCCGATCGACAAGATCGAGGTCGTCTAGTCCTTTGCACCCCTTGAGGTCCGCCAACAGGTGGCGACCTTCGTAGGGCGGCGTGACATCTTCAATCATATCCTGCTCTCGTGAGGGTGGCCAAGAAGACGCATCGCCCCTTCGGCAGCTGCGGTGCCGCGATAGTGCGCTTCTTCGAAGAGAGACATGCCGGACACGTCGGAATGAGCAAGAAAGAAGGGTGACTGGGCGGCAGCGCGGGCCATCGGCGCCACACGCCAAATAAAACCTGGCTCGGGTCGGATCATCGCGTGACCCCAGCGCCAAAGATCGATCGATTGGATCGCGCCCTTGAGGTCAGGGTTCATGCGCAACAAATCGTCTTCGACAACCTGCCTCCAGTCAGCGGCGGACCGGGCGAGCAACTCGCGACGAGCAACTGATGGCATGCGCCGCGAAAGCGGCATGTACCACGTGACTACGGTGGCGGCTGTTGCGCTCGCGACCGATTGATGGGTCGCGACCACATAGCCGAGTGAGTCGCCTGTGGCAGAGACGTTGTCCCAGGCCAGCTTGGCGCCACTGCCGCGCGGCAATCTGCGGAGCGTGATGTTTGCCACCAGCCACGGTGCATAGGAGAAAGCCTTGGCAGAAGGGAAAGCTGCGGGCGCAATTCGAGCGCCGACGAAATGGGGTAGCGCCATGACAGCCGCCTTTGCATGGGTGCGGATGGAGATACCGCGCCTCGCATCGAAGCTATCGACCTCTACCCCGCCGTCGGACTTACGCACGGCAAAAACGATGCGACCCGAGGCAATCTTTCCCGCGAGCGGCTTCGCCATCTGGCCGACAAGGCGCGCATTGCCTTCTGGCCAGGTGAGCACATTTTCGCCTACGCCGTCTGCTGCCCAGCCGCGCCGGGAGGCGAAATAATGGATGCCGGCCCAGGCAGAGATCTGACCGGGCTCGCACCCGTAATCGTCGCGGCAGCAGTAGCGCAAATAATTGCGCAACACCGTCGATCGCCAACCCTTCTTATCGAGCCAAGCCGCAAAGCTGATGGCGTCAAGCGCCATCAAGCCAACGTCTGTCGAACTATAGGCAAGAGGAATTGCGAATGCCGGGCGACCGTCCTGTCCCATCCGGGCGCCAAACTCGGCCATCGCCTCATGAAAAGCGCTGAAATCGGACCTGTCCTTTGGAGATAACCCGATTACCGGCATAAGCCCTTCGTGCCAGCGGCCCAGCCAGAGCAGGCGCTCCTGACTGTCTGCGCAAAGCTGGTAAGGATCGTAGACCGGTACACCGTCGCGTGTGGCGGTGATTATGCCGAATTTCTCGAGCATGTACCTCAGCGCCTTGGCCTCGCGGTTAGGGACCGGCAGATAATGAGCCCCGAGCGGGAATTTGGATATGGCGTTGCTGCCGCTGCGGGCATTACCGCCAATCGAGTCCTCAAGCTCTAGCAACCGAAAATCATTGAAGCCGGCGTCTGCAAGCATCCAGCCCGCCGAGAGGCCGGCGACTCCGCCACCGACGATAGCTATTCTGCACTGCTCGTTCTCGGTGGGCGCGGGAAATTTGCCGTCTCGAAGGCGATGCCCCCGCGCCATGCTTGGACCGCCGTCTTCGCCTCCGACGACTTCGCGGCGAGAGGCGATTGAGGCGGCTACCCCTGTTGCCAGCACGGCGCCTCCGGCGACGGCCGCACGACGGCTAACCTTCATATTTGGCCCATTCGTCGGCAAAGGTGCGGACCAGAGCTTGATTGTCGAGGCGGTTCACCGGGACCTGCCGGAGTGCCATGTCTGGCGGGAAATCAAAGAGCCGCGTCTCGGTCTGTTGTGACAGAAAGCGGTTTCCGGCCAAGATCTTCACCCGGTCAGATAAGGGCCGGTGGGCGGCGAGCGTAAACCCCCATTCGCCAAAACTCGGTACATATGCGTGGTAGGCCCGGGTCGACAGCCCCACGGCTTCGAGCGTCGTGGAAACCGTCCAGAAGGCACGCGGCGCAACCAGCGGGGAGGTGCTCTGGACGACGGCCACACCATTGGGTGCTAGAAGCCTTGAAACCTCGCGATAGAAGCTGTCGGTGTAGAGCTTGCCGACCGAGAAATCGACCGGATCGGGGAAGTCGATCACGATAGCATCATAACTCCCGCGCGCCTCGCGCACCCAGCGAAAGCCGTCAGCGTTGACGACGGTCATGCGCCGATCGGTCAAAGCGCCCTTGTTGAGCCGAGTAAGCATCGCGCTTGTCGCAAACAGCTTCGTCATCTCGGGATCGAGATCGACGAGCGTCACACGTCTGACGTCGGGATGTCGCAGCACTTCGCGCGCCGCCATGCCATCGCCGCCACCCAGGATCAGAATATTGAACGGGCGCGCGACACGTCCGAGCGCCGGATGAACAAGCGCTTCGTGATAGCGGTACTCGTCGCGCGAAGAGAATTGCAGGTTACCGTTCAGGTAAAGCCGCAAATCATCGAAATCACGGGTCAGCGCGATACGCTGGTATGGCGTTGATGTCGCGTAGACGACGTTCTCTGCATAGGCAGCATTCTCGGCCCAGTGCTGCAGCCGCTCGGACCAGATGAAGCCGGCGCCCAGGAACGTCGCAAGGACAAAAGCTACGAATTTGTCACGATTGAGCGGCGCCTTTCCGGGCAGAATGAAGAGAACGGCGATGGCCACGGCGACGTTCATCAGGCCAAAGAAGAACCCGGTCCGGACAAGCCCAAGGTGTGGCACGAGCACGAGCGGAAAAAGGAGCGAAGCCGCGAGCGCGCCGACATAATCGAACGTCAGCACGTTCGACACCGTATCACCGAAGCTAAACTCGCCGCGCAAAATGCGCATCAGTAAAGGTATCTCGAGCCCCACGAGCAGACCGATTGAAAAGACAATGCCGTACAGAACGATGCGAAACGAATCGACCAGCGGAAACAACGTGAACAGAATTGCCGCCGACGTGCCGCCAATGAGGGCGATCAGCAACTCAACACGGACGAACACGCATAACTCGTTGCTGGTCACGTAGCGGGATGCCCAACTGCCGACGCCCATGGCAAAGAGGTATGTGCCAATAACAGTGGAAAACTGGGTTACGCTGTCGCCGAGCAGATAGCTTGCGATCGTACCTGCCAGCAATTCGTAGATCAGCCCGCATGTCGCCACGACGAAGACTGATATGAGCAGCGCGATGACAAGCGCTGAGGGCCGGTCGCGCACGCGACCGTTGGTGTCATCCATGAATGGCAGCGGCCACGATGATCGATAAGCCTAGGGCGACGGCGCCGGCAAAATGGGCGACGCCAAGGTTCTTGTTCTCGCGAATGTCTTCCCAGAGCTTGCCCGGCGTCAACGTATCGAACACCACAAAGCCGATGCCAAGGACAAGCATGCCGAGCACGGCGTAAAGGAGCGTGTTGAGCAGCAGGGGTAAGGTCGTCACCATCGTTGAATGCTCCCTATTTGTGGTTCGGGCCATAGTAACCGGTCCGGCCCTGGCTTTGGTGGACATCGGCAAAGGGTGAGTAGGCGTAAAGGGCTGCCACGACGAATCCGATTGCGATCAACAGCGACCAGAATGCATAAAGGATGACGCTGACACGCATCAGTCATCGCCCCCGAATAGCCCGCTCGATCGCAAGCGCATCCAGATCAGGAAGACGGGAGGGATGGCGAGCAGCACGAGCGCGAGGATGAGGTTCGAAAAAAAGACGCCGCCCGAACTGATCGAGATCGTCACAGGCGTATTCTGGATCGAGGCATAGGCTCCGCCTGGCCATTCGTGCGCCGATACCTCAACCACCAGATCGTACATACCGCGCGGGACGGCAGCGATTTGTGTCGTGGTGGTGTGACTTCCTTCAGTCCAGGGACCGTCGCTATCGGACCCTGCATAATGTTCGACAACCGCCGAGAAATCGACTGTCTGTTGCGTGGCACGCTCGACCAACGACATGTCGAGATCGATCCATGCATTTTCGAAGCTAGGCGACGAGCTCCGCAGGGCAACCCGCTGGACGGCATTGGGAAAAGTCAGGGGCCCAAATCGCGCGGTTTGGGGCGCGCCGTCCGATTGCAAGGGGATCGTGAATTCCTGCCTGGACGTGCCGCCGAAGCTGAGGATCAGCGTCGCGAGCAAAAGAAAAGCGCTGGTTCCGACGCCGATCAAAAAAATCCATGTCAGGTTGCCCATTGTCGATGCAGCGGGCATATCGGGTGCGGCGGTGTATGATGTTTTCTGCGGCAACTTGCGGCCGAAAAGCGGCCACGCTGGGCTTGTTGACCTGTCTGGGCTTGTTGACCTGTCTGGGCTTGTTGACCTGTCTGGCCGATCATCGCCAAAGCCGCTCAGGTCGCTTGGGGCAAGCGGCTCGGATCTGGTCCAGTTGATCTCGTTCGCCTGTCGCTCGCACGACAGCGTTGCGCCTGAACCTTCGAAATTTGTCAGAGCAACACGATCGCCTGTTGCCACTCGCCAGTAAAACTCGCCGACGACCTCATCGACGACGGCTTCATAGCTTTCACCTTCGGACACAAAGTCCGCATCGCCATAGCGTACGATGTCGGCATTTGACGCGTCGGCGGCGGTATTGGCGCTGCCCCACCACCCGCCGCCACTGGCTGAAATGCCTTGGGGCAACTGAGTCAGCATCGTGCCGAACGACCATTCGCCCTGATCGTCGATAAGCCAGCGGTACCCGACATAGGGGTTGAACAGCAGGTATTCATCCCACCCTTCACCGTCCACGGATCGACGCATGTAGCCGATGACCTGATAGTCGGTACCGCGGACGACACCCTTGCTCCCAAGTTCGAGGCGGAGCCCCGCAATCGCCCGTTCGTGCTTTTCGATCAACGCAACATCGGGATTGGTAACGTCGAGAAGGCTGCCGCAATAGTAGCAGACCAGCGTAACCGTGAGCCCGGCTGCCCTGATTTCTACCGTGCCCCCGCACGACGGACAGGTGATCGCTCGTACCGCTGACTGCGTCATGCGGGCAGTTTCCAGCCAGCAAGTGCGCGCAGGTTGCTCATCGCAAGCTCACGCAACGTGACCGTGCGTCCCGTATACAGCGAGGGGCCTTCTGCATCGCGCTGAATGCTTGCGCAAAGCGACGTCGTCGAGCGCAGGTCGATGCTTGTAATAGACCAGTCACGGGCTGCCTTGAAGGGTAATTCCCCTTCGCTCGCCAGCGGCGTTGCCGTCTTGATATCGACGACGATCAATGGCGTTTCGTCGATGATGACCATATCCCCGATCGCATCGGGCTCGCCGCTTTCGATCTGGGCGCGCAGCCCATCTTTTTGCTGATCGAGATCGCGTTCACGCAGGATCATGAAGTCGCCCATGGCCTCCGCAAGCCAACCTTGGCTGCCATCGTCGAACAGCACGAGCCACTCGTTCCAGGAACCATGCACCCATGCCCAGCGCACACGACCCGCAACACGAAAAACGCCGCCGTCATAGCGGCCCGTCGAACCCAGCTGGAGGGGGCTGACATCGAATGGCAGGGCCGCAGCTTCACCAACCCGTTCGAGGCCGTCGCTTCGGTTCAGCACCAACGATCGACAACGGTCACATACCTGCACGGGGAGTGCCGGGGATGAAAAAATCAGCGCGTTACCGCAATTCGGGCACGCAACGGCGACCATCGGTGCCTAGCGAACCCGGCCAAGCAGTTCCGCTTTTTTGGCATCGAACTCTTCCTGCGTGATGGCACCGCCAACCTGCAATTTGTGCAGCTTTTCAATCAGCGCAAAAGGGTCTTCGCCAGTCGCCGGCACTGGCGTAGAGCTGCCAGGATTTAACGAGCCCGCCATCGCCTGACCGATTGCGACACCTGCCGCTGCGCCAGCCCCCAGCCCTGCAATTCCGCCGGATTGAGCCGCCGACGTCTCTATGGCTTCGGCTGTTTGAAATTTGGCGTAGCGATCGAGGTCACCGATCACGCGCATTGAGCTCGTCTTGTCGAGATGCGCCTGGACTTCTTCGGGGAGTGAGAGACTTTCGACAAAGAAAGACTCGACGCTCAGGCCCATGCGTTCGAGCGATTCAGAAACAGCAACGCGCAGCTTTTCGGAAAGCAGTGCCTGGTTGGCCGCCATATCAAGGAAGGCTACATCGCCAGTGCCAAGCGCGGAAGCGACCGCTGTAGCGATTGCCGAGCGCAGCTGCGGCTCGATGTCTGCAACGCCGACATGTTCCAGCGTACCCATGATCCGGGCCATGAACGGCGCGACATTGGCGATCTTGAATGAGTATCCGCCGAACGCGCGAATGCGCAGAGGTCCAAATTCTTTGTCTCGGACGGTGACCGGTTGCGCCGTACCCCATTTGAGGTTGATCTGTTCCTTCTGACTGAAGAATGCGACATCCGATTTGAAGGGCGAACGAAACGCCTTGTCCCAGTTCATTAGCGCCGTGAGGATCGGCAAGTTCGCCGTGTCGAGCGTGTGACGTCCCGGGCCGAACATGTCGGCAAGCTGTCCCTCATCGAAAAAGGCCGCCATCTGGCCTTCGCGCACGGTCAGTTGTCCGCCGTTCTGGATTTCGCGATCGGCCATCGGATAGCGCCACCCAAGGTCGCCGGGCTCTTCGACCCAGTCGATGACGTCGACGAATTGCTTAGAAAGAAAGTCGAAAACGCCCATACTAGGTCCCTTCCAATTTGGGGCATATCTTAACCCCAATGTTTACTTAGGCCAAGTGCAAGGACCAGCTACTGCAGGGCAAAATAGTCTCGGTTGTGATCATGGTCAGCGATCAGCAGCATGACCAATCATTCAGCCGGAA
>JBMOGG010000139.1:0-8212 GCA_049318505.1 Sphingomonas sp.
CTGTTCGACGCCGTCGATCCACAGCTTTTCCGGCGCGCTCGACAACTCCAGCGGATCGCCGGACCAGATCACCACATCGCCGCGGCGCCCTGGTCGCAACGAACCGATTTCGTCACCCATGCCGAGCGCCTCGGCAGGCTTCGACGTGATTGCGGCAAAGGCGCTGGCCCAGTCGAGGCCGGTTGCCCCGGGAAGCTTTGTCAGCGCGACGAGGTTCCCTGCATATTGCGTCGTCCGGATCGGCATGCGCGGATCGTCGTCATCGATTGTACCGATCGAAACCTGAACCCCGGCCGCCTTCATCCGACCGATGTTCGATTGCGTGGCGGCGAGTTGTTCAAACTCGGCCGGTAAATCATTGAGCGCCGACGCAATGACCGGGACCCCTGCGGCGGCGATCTCGCGCGCGACCGTCCAGCCCTCGGTCGCACCGACGAGCACGAGGCGCAGTTTCGGGAATTCGGTCTTGAGCGCGAGGATCTTCAGGATATCGGGCCCGCCCTCGACATGGACGACGAGCGGCATCCGCCCCTCGATCACCGGAATCAGGGCCTCGGCATCGCGACGCTGGAGCATCGCATCCTTGCTGCGCCCGTCATAGCCCGCCGGGTTGCGTGCATAATCGCGCGCCTCAGCGAGCATGTTGCGGAACATGGCATGGCTCGCTGGGCGGCTGCCCCCGGCAATCCGTGCGCCCGTTTCGCCGAACTCGACGAACTGGAAGGCGCGCGGCCGGGTTACATCATTGGCGTTGCTGGTCAGGTCGATCACCGCGCCCTGCCCGGCAAACATGTTCCCCGCCGCATTGGGGGCGACCACCGCGCGGGTGATGCCGCGCGACCGGTTGATCGCAATCGCGGGTACGCGCGCATTCAGCCCATTGACGACGTCGAGCGAGGCGTTGAACACCGTGCCGCGGGCACCGGCATCGTTCGTGGGGTCGACCGCATCGACTTCGACAAGGCCCAGCCGCGAAAAGCCCGCGACGATCCCCGCCGCGACCCATTTGCCCGTCGCATCGACGACGCGCGCGCCGGGCGGCACGGCCACACCGGCGCCTGCGGCGACGATCCGCCCGTCACGGACGACGACATTGCCGATAGCCGGCGCGGAGCCGTCGCCGATTGCCACCGTACCGCCGGTAATGGCGACGGTCTGGCCAAGCGCGGGGGTCGCAACGAGTGCGGCAGCCGCA
Organism: Sphingomonas sp.; assembly: GCA_049318505.1. GTDB lineage: Bacteria > Pseudomonadota > Alphaproteobacteria > Sphingomonadales > Sphingomonadaceae > Sphingomonas_O. The sequence continues at coordinate 1,196 of JBMOGG010000139.1, forward strand.
AGCAGGAGCGCCTTCACTTCGTGTCTCCTTCACCGGCCTGGCCCAATTCGAAATCGCTCACCGGTCGCCGCTTGGGATCATTGGCATCGTACATAAGCGCGCCGTCGATCCACACGCGCTCGGGCCTTGTGTACACGCTGAACGGATTACCGTTCCACATGACGACATCGGCCATCTTGCCGACCTTCAGCGATCCGGTCCTGTCGCCGATGCCCATCGCCTTGGCCGGGTTCGAGCTGAGCCAGGTCCAGGCGATTTCCTCGGGGATATTGATGCCCGCTCGCCGACCGCTCGCCAGCGCCTTGGCCGCCTCCTGGTTGAGCCGCTGGATGTCATTGGCATCGTCAGAATGGACGATGGCGCAGGCCCCGGCATTATGGACCAGCGGAATATTCTCCGGAATGGCGTCATAGGATTCCATCTTGAATCCCCACCAGTCGGCCCACAGCGCCGAGCAGATACCGTTTGCCTTTAAGAGATCGGCGATCTTGTAGCTTTCGACGGCGTGATGGAACGCTGTGATCTTGTAGCCGAACTCCTTCGACAGATCGATCATCTGCGCCATCTCGTCAGCGCGGTAGCAGTGGTTCTGGATCAGGATTTCGCCCGAAAGCACGCCGGCCAGCGTATCCATCGCGATGTCGCGCGTCACCTCGCCGCCCTTGTCGAGCTTGCGCTTATACTCGACCGCCTTGGCCCAGGTACCGCGGTTGACCGCCATATTGCCCATGCGGGTCTGCGGCATCTGGTTGCGATTGCCGTAGACCCGTTTGGGATTTTCGCCGCACGCCATCTTGAGGCCATAGGGCGCGCCCGGGAACTTCATGCCCTGCGCCGTGCGCGCGTAGACGTTCTTGAGCGTCACCGAGCGACCGCCGAAGAGGTTGGCTGAGCCGGGCAGGATTTGCAGTGAGGTGATGCCGCCATTGGTCAGCGCGCGGCTGAACCCCGGGTCCTGCGGCCAGACGCTGTGTTCGGCCCAAACCTCGGGGCGAACGGGTCCGGTTGCCTCATTGCCGTCGCTGAGCGCGTCGACGCCGGGTGAGGGATAATTCCCAAGGTGCGAATGAATGTCGATAATGCCCGGCGTCACATATTTACCGGTGCCGTCGAGCACCGCGATGTCCGCCGGGATCGGCGTGTCGGGCCCGCCGACGCTGGTGATCTTGCCCCCCGACATGAACACGACGCCGCGCTCGATCTTGCCACCCTCACCGTCGAGGATCGTCGCGCCACGAATGGCCGTCGGTGTCGACGGATAGGGCTTGTAGGTCGAAGGATAGGGGTCGGCGTTCCATTTAACGGGTACCGGTTTTGCAGATACCGACGCAGGCTTTGAGACTGGTGCCGCCGAGCAGGCAGCCAGGGCAGCAAGTGCTGCGCCCGACATAAAACGACGAATCATGATGTTACTCCCTGCGGCCGAAGGCCTTCTTCCGGACGCAGATCCTGCGCCGTCGTGTCGTCATCACGGAGCGTGTCGAGGTGCATCCAGCGTTTGACGATGGGGGAAAGCAGCAGGACGCCGACGCCGATACCGATCGAGATCCACCCGAACAGATTATAGACGTCGAGCAGCCCCTGCTTACTCATGGCACCGCCTTCCCCGCCGGTCGCTTCACCGATCTTGCCCGCAACGAAATTGCCGACCGCCGTCATGTAGAACCAGGCGCCCATGATGAGCGACGCAAGGTGCCTGGGCGCGAGCCGGTTCATCGCCGACAAGCCGACCGGTGACAGGCACAACTCAGCGGTCGTGGCGAACATGTAATAGAGGAACACGAACAGCACCGGCGTCATCGCGGCCATGCCATAGGCGGTTGCGCCCCAGACGAGCACAAGGTTGGCAAACCCCATCTGAAGCAGCGCCAGCCCGAACTTGGCGGGTGCCGACGGCTCCCTGCCCATCTTGCCCAGCCACTGCCATAGCCCGGCGAAGAAGGGCGCGAACAAAATGATGTAAATCGGATTGATCGACTGGAAAATGCCCGCCGGCACTCCGCCGCGCTCGACAAACTTGTCGGTGAACAGGTTCATCGACCCGCCCGCCTGTTCGAACAGGCCCCAGAAAATCGGATTGAGCGAAATCAGGAACAGGATCGCAAACATGCGCTCGCGCGGTTCCTTTGGCAGTTTGAAACTCTCGTAAAGGACATAAAGCAGCAGCGAGATGCCCGAAATCGCGAGCAACGTCTGGATGACGCTCTGATATTGGACCAGCGCCCAGATGACGGCGACGGCTCCCACACCAATGGAATAGATCGTCCATTCGCGGCCCTTGGCGAGCGGTGCGGGGGCCTCGCCCGCGCCATTGAGCGCCTTTTTCCCGACCACGAAAACAACCAGCCCGAGCACCATGCCGATACCCGCAAGCCCGAAGCCATAGCCCCAGCCAATCGTCTGCCCAAGATAGGCAACGAGGATCGTGCCAAGCGCAGCCCCCACGTTGATGCCCATGTAGAACACGGTGTAGGCGCCATCGCGGCGGATATCAGTCAGCTTATAGAGCTGGCCGACCATCACCGAGATATTGGCCTTCAGGAACCCCGAGCCGACGATGATGAAGGCAAGCGCCGCCCAGAACACATTGATCGTCGGGTCACTCTGCCCGCCGACGCCTTCGACCGCCATCAGGCTATGCCCGATTGCAAGCAGGATGCCGCCGAAAATGACGGCCCGTCGCTGACCCAGATAGCGGTCGGCGAGATAGCCCCCGAGCACCGGCGTGATGTAAACCAGCGCCGTATAGGCGCCGTAGATCAGGCTCGATTTGGAGTCCGAGAACAGCCAGTGCTGCGTCAGATAGAAAATCAGGATCGCACGCATGCCGTAGTAGGAGAACCGCTCCCACATTTCGGCAAAGAACAACATGTAGAGGCCCTTGGGATGGCCGGCGAACTCGGGTTCGCGCTGGACAGCGATTTTGGCCCCGACGGCGAGAAAGGCACCCAGCACGACGACAGAAATGGCCGCAATCCAGTCGGATTCGATCCACAGCGACATGTCTTTCAAACGATATGACCCCTTGGATGCTCGCCCGGGGCTTATAGCGCCGCAGCGAAACTTTGTTACGCGCAGACTAGCGGGCTTTCGGCGGCTGTGAAGCCGGTTCTTTCGCAGCGGCAACAGCCTCGGCGAGCGCCGCCAGCCGCTTGCGCCAGCCCGGATGTGATCCATCAGCAAAAATGCCGTAATCGCTGCGCTTCCTGAGCGCCTCCCAGAAGGGCAGCACCGCGTCGAGACTGTACCCTGCCCGCGCGACCAGTCGCACGCTGAGCGCGTCGGCCTCATATTCCGACTGTTTCGAGGGCGTCTTGAGTTCGGTATGACGCAAGATGTTGTGCGATAATTCGTGCGCGAGAACGGCTGCAAGGGCGTCGTCGCCGGGGGCAAGCGCCATCATCGCTTCCGAAATCTGGACATAGCGCCCGTCCGCCTGGGTCGCGCCGAGCCCGCCGCGCACGATCTGAAAGCGCGAGCGGCAGCCCGCGATGCGCGCCAGGGGGATGCGTTGAGCCGTCTCGCCGCGCCGGACGTCGAGCATCACCGGCGTGCCGTGCACGCCCTCGAGCGCATCCTCGACCTGTGCGACGCGGGCGTAGGCGCCAGGTCTTGTGGCAATCGCCACCCCGTTCACTGCAGCGATGACATCCCCGGCGCGCACGCCCTGCGCCGTCGCGCCGCCAACAATGCCGACCACGGTTGGCCCATCCCCGAGCGCCAGCACCACGCGCGCGTCGTCGCGCGTTGCCACCGAATATTGAGCCGCATCCTGCAAGACGAGGCCCGCCGTGCTCAGATACTGGCCCGGACAAAAGTCAGATCCGGCAGCCCGCGCCAACCGCAATCCGACCGTTGCAACCCGCAGGTCCTGGTCGGCAAGCGCGCGGATCGCCGCCTGCTGGGGTGTGAGGGTCAAAAAGAGGAGGGGCAGCATCTGGATCGGTTCAGCCCGGTTTGGTCGAAGGCCTGTCCTTCTTTGGTGACGCGGTTAAGGGGGAAGACCACCCTTAGACAAGCTCAGGGCGAACAGATCTTATGGCGGACCCGATGTTCAACGATACCTCCTCCCCCCTTGCGCTGTTGCGTACACGCCGATCGGGCAAGCCCCGCGACATGGTAGCGCCTGGTCCCGACGCAGCGCAGCTCCGCACCATCCTGTCGTCAGCGATTCGCGTTCCCGACCACGGCAAGCTTGCGCCCTGGCGCTTCGTGGTGGTGCGCCATGACCAGCGCGCTGCCCTCGCGAAAGTCATCGTCGATGCCTATCTTGCGGAAAAGCCCGACGCCGGGCGTCTGGAAATCGACGCGATGGAACAGTTTGCCCATCAGGCGCCTTCGCTCGTGGTCGCCCTTTCTGCGCCCGTCTCCGAGAGCAAGATACCCATTTGGGAACAACAATTATCGGCCGGGGCCGCGATCATGAACCTGCTTACGGCCGCGCATGCGCTGGGCTTCGTCGGCGGGTGGCTGACGGGCTGGCCCAGCTATAACGAAACGGTTCGCGACGCCTTCGGTACTGGCGACGAACGTATCGCCGGCTTCATTTTCCTGGGTTCGCCCGCACGCGCGCTGGAGGAGCGGCCCCGTCCCGATTATGCAGATGTCGTCCGCGAATGGACCAATTAAAGGTCAGCGTCACTAAGGGCGTGACTCGTGGTGCTGAACGGTGTATTACCCTGCCATGACAGCTGTGGAAAACACCCCCGCCCCCGTCTATCTGCGTCTGCGCGGGCTGCTTGCCGGGGCGATACTTGCCGGCGACTTTCGCGAAGGCGACCAGCTCCCTTCGGTCCGCGCCTTTGCCGCCGAACATGGTGCCAATCCCCTGACCGTCGCCAAGGCCTATCAAACGTTACAGGACGAAGGCTTTGTCGCCGTCCGGCGCGGCGTCGGCATGTTTGTGGCTGAAGGGGCGAGCGAACGCCTGCGCGATCAGGAGCGCGACGTTTTCCTGCGCCATATCTGGCCAAAGGTTCGCGCCCAGATCGACCGGCTGGGGCTCGACCCGCGCGAATTGATCGAAGAGCATTACGCCTGACGGGCAAGCGCGCCCGGGTCTTGACCGTTACCGCTGGTTCATCAACAGCAGGTTACTGTACGCCATGGCCCTGAAAACATTCTTCTCCCGCAAAGCGCCTGTGCCGTTGCCCCGCGCAATCCCTGACGGTGAGCGTATCTATGCGATCGGCGATATCCACGGACGCCGCGATTGCCTCGACGCGTTGCTGTTGCAGATCGGCGAGGACGACCGCAATCGCGGCACAGCGCAGACAACGCTCGTGCTGTTGGGTGACCTCGTCGATCGCGGCCCCGAATCGCGCGGCGTGATTGAATGCCTGTCGCTGCTGGACAAGCTACGACGGTGTGTTTTCCTGATGGGCAATCACGAGGAAGTGTTCATCGAAGCCTGGGAAGGCGATGAAGGCGCGGCACGGCTGTTCCACCGGATCGGCGGGCGCGAAACATTGCTGAGCTACGGCGTGGCGCCAGCCGATTATGATTGTGCCGATTTTGCGCAGCTCCGCGCCTTGTTGGCGACGCATGTCCCCGCCGAGCACATCGCGTTCCTGCGCGGCTTCCGTGATTTCTACCGATCGGGCGACTATTTGTTTGTCCACGCGGGCATCCGCCCGGGAACGCCCATCGATGAACAACACCCCGCGGACATGCGCTGGATCCGCGACAAGTTTTTGGACGACACGCGCGATCACGGTGTCTGCGTGGTGCACGGTCACTCCATTGCCCCTGCGGTCGAAGAAAAGCCTAACCGCGTCGGTATTGATACAGGTGCCTATGCCAGTGGTCGGTTGACGGCGCTTGGCCTTGAAGGCAGTGACCGCTGGTTCCTGTCGACCTGACAGCGAAAGGGCTCAACGTGCGGAGAGGTATTGTTCTGGCCGGCGGCTCAGGCACCCGGTTGCACCCACTGACCCTGTCGATATCGAAACAGATGATGGCGGTCTATGACAAGCCGATGATCTACTATCCGCTCGCAGCCTTGATGATGGCGGGCATCCGCGACATCATGATCATCACGACGCCGGAAGACCAGCCTGCGTTTCATCGGCTGCTGGGTGACGGATCCGATTGGGGCCTGGCTCTGGCCTATGCCCAGCAGCCCAAGCCAGAGGGGCTCGCCCAAGCTTATCACATTGGTGCTGATTTTGTCGGCACCGAACCATCGGCGCTCGTTTTGGGTGACAATATCTTTTACGGCCACGGCCTGCCGGAGCTGCTCCGCGCCGCAGACGCGCAGCAATCCGGCGCGTCGGTGTTTGGCTATCACGTGGGGAACCCCCGCGATTACGGTGTCGTCGCCTTCGATGCCGCAGGGCGGGCCTATTCGATCGAAGAAAAGCCTGCCGAGCCAAAGTCGAACTGCGCTGTCACCGGGCTTTACTTCTACGATGGAGAGGCGGTTGAACGCGCACGCGCGATCAAGCCGTCGGCGCGCGGCGAACTCGAAATCACCGACCTGAACCGGTCCTATCTCGACGATGGCAAGCTCACCGTGCAGATGATGGGGCGCGGCTTTGCCTGGCTCGACACCGGTACGCACCAGTCGCTGCTCGACGCCGCGACGTTTGTGCGCATTGTCGAAGAGCGGCAGGGCCTGAAAATCTGCTGCCCCGAAGAAATTGCGTGGCGCGAGGGATTTATCGACGACGCGCAGCTCGAAATGCTCGGCAAGCGTCTCGGCAAGAGCGGCTACGGCAATTACCTTCTCGAACAGTTGAAACGCGGCCGCTGATGAACGTCGTCGAGACAGCTATTCCCGACGTCAAACTCATTGAACCGCGTGTTTTCGGCGATGCGCGGGGGTTTTTCCTCGAGACCTGGAACGCCAAGGCGTTCGCTGATGCCGGGCTCGACCTGCGGTTCGTGCAGGACAACCATAGCCGGTCGTCGCGGGGCGTGCTGCGCGGGCTTCATTTCCAGATTGAAAAACCGCAGGGTAAGCTCGTCCGGGTGCTGGCGGGTGCCGTCTTCGATGTCGCCGTCGATTTACGCCGC
>JBMOGG010000140.1:0-8206 GCA_049318505.1 Sphingomonas sp.
CGGTAGCTGCGTGACACTTTCACCGACGCGCCCGATTCGAGCACCAGGAAACATTCGCCATTGGTGTGCGGCTTCACCTGCTTGACCAGGTCAAGGTTCACGATGGTTGAGCGGTGGACGCGCTGGAAGCGGCGCGGGTCGAGGCGGCGCTCAAGGTCCTTCATCGTCTCGCGCAGGATCAGCGTGTTTTCGGCCGTATAGATGCACATATAATCGCCCGCCGCATCGATCCGTTCGATATTGTCGACGTCGACGCGGAAAATCTGCCCGCGATCCTTGATGTTGATCAGCTTTTCAAATCGGTTGGCCGCGGGCGCATCGCCGCCGTCTGTACCCAGTTCCTCGGCTGCCTCGGGCGCATGTTCGGTTAGCGCTTCCATCAAACGTCCCGCTTCCTCGGCGCCGCGCTTTTCAGCCAGGCGCTGGCGGACGCGATCGAGCGTGTCAGCAAGCCGCGCCTCTTCGACCGGCTTCATCAGATAATCGACCGCTTGCGCCTCAAACGCGCGGATGGCGTGGTCGGCATAGGCGGTGACGAACACGAACAGCGGCGGCTCCACTTCCATCAGCCCTTGCACGACCGAAAAGCCATCGAAACCGGGCATCTGGATGTCGAGAAACACAAGATCGGGTTTGTTGGTCTTGATCGAGCGTATCGCTTCGCGCCCGTTCGAACACGTATCAACGATTTCGACATCATCGTGCATCGCGAGCCGTAGCTCCATGCCCTGGATGGCAAGTTTTTCATCGTCGACGAGGATCGTTCTTATGGTCATGCGGCCCCTAATCGTTGCGCCTCGACGACCATCGGAATTTCGACAGTAACGACAAAGCCCCCGTTCGGGGCATTGCCGCTGTCGAAGCGGTGGTCGGGCCCGTAAGCCTGAATCAGCCGGTCGCGAATATTCGCCAAGCCAACGCCAGTCGAATAACTGGGGCGGACGGTCGCATCGTTCAACCCCGGCCCAGTGTCGGAAACGGTGATCTGCACCCGATCCCCGGTGAGCCGCGCGGCAACCGCGATTTCGGCACCCTGTTCCTGGGGTGTCACCGCATATTTGATCGCGTTTTCGACGAGCGGCTGGAGCAGCAGCGAGGGCAAGCGCGCCTTGGCAACGCGCGGGTCGATGTCGAAACGGGCCTGCAGCCGCTCCTCAAACCGCATCTTCTCGATGTCGAGGTAAAGCTTCAGCGTCTCGAATTCCTGTTCGAGCGTCACCTGCGCCTCGGGCTCGTTCACCAGCGTGTAGCGCAGGAACGACGACAACCGGCCCAGCATCGCATTGGCCCGGTCGTTCTGCTTGAGCAGGACGAGCGTCGAGATCGAATTGAGCGTGTTGAACAGGAAATGCGGATTGAGCTGGTAGCGTAACATCGCGAGCTGTGCCGAAGACGCGGTGGCTTCGAGTTTCAGCAGTTGCAGCGTCTGGCGTTCGGAAATCAGGAAGAAGTTGATTGAATAATAAAGCGCCGACCAGGCGCCGAGCAGCAGGGTGTTGAGCGTCGCCGACCCCAGGATCAGGTCGATCTGGACGACGTTTCGACCCTCGTTGATCATCGTATAGACCCAGGCGTCGATCACGGCATAGGCGGCGACCGACACGGCTACGGTCGCAAGCGAGCCGGTCCAGATGACCAGCGGCGACTTGCGGATCAGCCAGCGATAGACCGCCGCCATCACCAGTGTCATCGAATAGCCGGTCGCCGCCGAGACCAGCACCTGAATGACGACAGGCAGGCCGACGCCGTTGGCAATACCACTGGCGATACGCAGCAGAAGATAGCCGGTCCAGCCAGCGCCCTGTAGCAACCAGAAGGCACGATTCTTGTCCTCGAAAAATGCAGCAGGGGGAGCAGGGACCGTCGCCATTGCCCTACACCTAACCGTTCGCCTTGAGCTTGTCGAAGGGGTGCCTTTGTCCTAGCCTCGAAGAAGGACAGGGCTTCGACAAGCTCAGCCCGAACGGAGACGGAGAGCAGCGATGGCCGATATCGAAACCCATGAGGAACCGCGCGCTAAATTCCGCGCGATGGTCGAGGGGACTGAGGAAGACTGGGCAGCGATCGCCGGGCATTTCGTGCCCTTTGCCGCCGATGTCGCGACCCGCGTGCTCGATCACCTCAAATTGCTCGACGGCGACTTTGGTGGCTTCCCGGTCGACCGGCTGACGCACTCCTTACAAACCGCGACGCGCGCCCATCGTGACGGACGGGGCGAAACCTATGTCGTTATGGCGCTGCTTCATGACATCGGCGACACGCTCGGCAGCTATAACCACCCCGATGTTGCGGCCGCGATCGTCAAGCCGTTCGTGACGGAGGAGGAACACTGGATCTGTGCCAACCATGGCGCGTTCCAGGGTTATTATTATTTCCACTATCTCGGCATGGACCGAAACGCGCGCGATGCCTTTCGCGACAACCCGCATTTCGCTGCGTGCGAGGAATTCTGTGCGAAATATGATCAGGCCGCGTTCGACCCGGACTATGCCAGCGAGCCACTCGACTTCTTCGAACCTATGGTGCGCCGCGTGATGGCCCGACCGCTGCGCAGCATGATCGGACCGGCGACGCTCGAGCCCGTCGCCGCGGCCTGAACGAGACAAAAGAAAACCGCCGCCCCTCGGGTGAGGGACGGCGGCAATTTCTGTTTCGCCGGTCTGTTAGAACTGCACGTTGAGCGTGCCGATAAACGTGCGCGGCACGCCGATCTGTACGAACGGCACCGATGTCACCACCGTCGATCCGCCATTGAAACCACCGACGTAGAACTGGTTGAAAACGTTCTGGACGTTCAGCTGAAGGTGGGTTTTTTTCAGCCCGACAAATTCCAGGTTCACGCGCGCGTCGAAGTCGACGAGCGTGTAGGCCGGCGCAGATGCACCATAGATCTGATATTGGAATCCGCGTGTACCCGTGAAAGTGACAGGCGTATTCGCCGCCGTCGGGCAGATCGTATTCACCAGTCCCGACGTGCATTGGATCAGCGGCAGGTTTTGGTCGTTGATGAAGCGCTGGCCGGTGCGCTTTGCGGTCAGGCCGAGATCGACCGGGCCGACCGTGCCCTGAATGCGACCGCCGAACGTGTAGGTCGGCGCGCCCGATTCACGCTTGCCAGCAGTCAAAGCCAGGATCGGTGCTCCGGCAACCGTGCAATTCACGGTCGTGTTGGCCGTGGTCAGCGTCGTTGGGCAGAAGCCCAGCTGGACGTTGTCCTTGATTTCCGACTGCAGATACGAGCCGAAGGCGGAAACCATGATGCCCGGGACCGGAATGACCGAGATGTTGGCGTCAATCCCGTATTTATCGACGCGGCCCAAGTTGCGGTAGATGGTCTGCTGCGTGTCGACATCAAACGCGCTCGCCAGGCGGTTGGTGAATCGCGTGTACCACGGCCCGATCGACGCCTGGATCGTCGACGAGGTGTAGCGGAAGTTCAGATCGAAGTTGTCGGTTGTCTCGGGGACGGGGTTAGCCCCAGCGGATGCGCGCGGGAAGTAGAACGCATTGTACAGGTTGTCCGTGCCGGGCACCTGAAGGCCCTTCGAATAGTTGAACGCCACCGAAAAATGGTCGGCGGGCTTGAAGATGAAGCCGGCACTCGGAAGGACGCGATTGTACTTGTAGGTCCGCGCACCGGGAGGCGCGAATGACCCCGCAACCGGGTTACCCGTTGTCGTGTTGAGGACATAAGGGTTAGCTGCCGCGATTTCGCCCTGGAGCGTCGCGTCGCTCCCGAAACACTCGACGAATCCACCTGCACTGCTGGTGAAGCAATTCTGGTTCAGGTCGCGCTGGAAGAACGGCACGGCGACGCCGACGTTGACGATCAGTTTTCCGTCAATGAACCGGCCCTGATACTCACCCGAGATACGGTTGAGCGTCGCATAGGACAGCCGGTCGCGCTTTTGCAGAATCTGGCTATTGGCGCCGGCGATCGGGCTGTTCACCGAGAATACGTCGGTCGGCACGCCATTCTGCTGAATGCGGTTGATTTCGCCCGTCTGCCGATGACGTCCCCGGTCGAACGTATAGCCCAGACGTAACGTCTGCCCCTGCGCGATATCGTAGCGCAGCGATGCGATAACGCCATAGCGGCGGGTCTGGGTCTGGCTCGGAGCCAGGACCGTCACGGTATCCAGCAGATCGCCGTCGCCGTTCAGATCGACCCCGACGAAAGGACTGCCGGCAAAATAGCCGACGCGGCAAAGGACGCCCGCGCCCGTTGTCACGCTGGTGCAATTGGCCGTATTCGTCGTGCCAGCCGTTGCGCCCGCAGGATTGACGTCGCGCAGGAATTCACGCGCCGCGATGGTACCACCCCCGTTGGCCTTTACATATTGGAAGCTTGGGTCAACGGTCAGGACAAGGCCGTCGGCAAGCGTAAAGCGCGAGTTCAGACGAATATTGCCGGTATTCGACGGATTATAACGCTCGTCGAAAGTGGTGCCGATCGTATTCGGCGCGTCAGGATCGATATATCCTGGTGCCGTCACCTGCGCGACTGTTTCGAACACGCCATTGACCGTCTGCCCGCGCGGCACGTTGTAAGGTATTTCGTTGAAGCCGTTCGGGAAACGGTTGGTGCCGCCTGTGCCTGCCGTACGCACCGCGCCCGTCACAAATGCCGGATTGGTTGTCGAGTTAGGTGCTGCAGTGCTTTGCGAAAAGATATTCGTATCCGAACGCAGCGGTGCGGAACCACCAAAATTGTTGCGGTTCTCGTTGTAGTTACCCGCGATCGAGATGAAATCGCCGTTCGAACCGATTGGCTGATAGATTTTGCCGTTAATCTGCTGTTTGTTGATCTTGCCGAAGTTATTGACGTACCAGTTGTTGGTTGCGTTGCTGACCGACACGAAAGCCTTGGTGCCGACCGACGTAAACACACCGGTGTCGATCATGCCGAAGACGCGGAAGAAATTGAAGTCGCCCGCCGAACCCTGGAGCCGTACGCCGAATTCGTCCGAAGGGTTGCGCGTGCGATAGTTGACGGTCGATCCCGAGGCGGCTGCCGAAGGGCTGTCGATGTCGGTCGAGCCGTAGTTGACGTTGACGTTTTCGATCAGCTCGGGGTCGAGCTGCTGGTTCGAATAGATCGCATAGTTACCCGTGTCGTTCAGCGGAATGCCGTCGAAGGTCAGCGAAATACGCGACGCATCGAAGCCGCGAATGTTTAGCGTACCGCCGGCCGAACCGAACGGATCGTTGTTCTGAAAGCTGACACCCGGCAATTGGTTGATCGTATCAAGGATCGACTGACCAGGCGTGACCCGCGAAATACGCTCTTGCGTCAGGACGCCCTTGGCACGGGTCGTGTCGGGAACCTGAACGCCACCAACACCTTTGGTCGTGGTCGCCGTGACGACAATCGTGCTTTCGTCGAAATCGACCGAACCCGTCGACTGCGCAAACGCGGCGCTCGAAAACGAAAGCGCAGCCAGAGCCACGCCGAAATACAGCTGATGCTTCATATGTCTTTTCCCTAGCGAGCCCATGTTTGGGCCTGAAACGCGACAACACGCGTCGTCAGGGCGCCCCTGCGGTGCTTATGTTGCGGTCACGTGACATCGACAACCGCCTTGGTTGATGAACGATGAATCGTTTATTCTGCGTTGCAAAAAAGCCACGGTATTTGGGACTTAGGGGGCAAGGATCGTGTCGACCGCTTCGGGCGCCAGTCCGGGATAGTCCGAATTGAAATGAAGCCCGCGGCTTTCATGTCGGCCCAGCCCCGAACGGACGATGAGGTCGGCAACCTCGACCAGATTGCGTAGCTCGATCAGGTCGGGCGTTACGCGGAAATTACCATAGTAATCAGCAACTTCCTGCCTGAGCAGCGCGATCCGGTGCGCCGCTCGCTCCAGTCGCTTGGTTGTGCGCACAATGCCGACATAGTCCCACATGAAGCGCCGGATCTCGCGCCAGTTGTGCTGGACGACGACTTCTTCGTCCGAATCGGTCACGCGGCTTTCGTCCCACCCGCGAACTTGCGGCGGCGCAGCACCCGGATGCGCCAGGATATGCTGTGCCGCCGCTTCGCCGAAGACGAAGCATTCGAGCAGCGAGTTCGACGCCAGCCGATTGGCGCCGTGCAACCCCGACTGGCTGACTTCGCCTGCAGCATAGAGCCCGGGCAGGTCGGTGCGGCCGTCGCGGTCGATCAGGACGCCTCCGCAGGTGTAATGCTGCGCGGGGACGACCGGAATCGGCCCGGTCGTCATGTCGATGCCCACGCCCAGCAGTTTTTCGTGGATATTGGGGAAATGCCCGGCCACGAACGCGGCAGGCAAATGGCTGATGTCGAGGTGGACATAGTCGAGGCCGAACCGCTTGATTTCCGAGTCGATCGCGCGCGCCACAACGTCGCGCGGCGCCAGTTCCAGCCGGGTATCGTAGAACGGCATGAAGCGCTTGCCCGTTTTCGGGTTGATCAGCTGTCCGCCTTCACCGCGCACCGCCTCTGTAATCAGGAAGTTCTTGACCTCGAGATTATAGAGGCAGGTGGGATGGAATTGCATGAATTCCATGTTCGACACACGGGCCCCCGCGCGCCATGCCATGGCGATGCCGTCCCCCGTTGCGCCCCGCGGCGCGGTTGAGAACAGGTAGCAGCGCCCAGCGCCGCCGGTCGCAAGCACTGTCGCCGGCGCCGTGATTGTCTCGACATGGCCGGTCTGCCTGTTGAACGCATAGACGCCCCAGACCCGCGGCGCGCCGTCCGTGCCCTCGACATGCTTCTGGGTAATCAGGTCGATGGCAACCATGTCGGGCAGGAGCGCGATGTTCTGGCTGGCCGCCGCTGCCTTTTCGAGCGCCTGCTGCACGGCCCAGCCAGTCGCGTCGTCGACATGGACGATGCGCCGGTGGCTGTGGCCGCCTTCGCGGGTCAGGTGCCAGCGTTCCGATTCGCCGGGATTGAAGGGGACACCGAGCTGTGCCAGCCGCTCGATGGCGACAGGCGCATTTTCGATGACGAACTCGACTGTCGCGCGATTGTTGAGCCCCGCGCCGGCGATCATCGTATCCTCGATATGGCTCTCGAATGTGTCGCCCGGCTCGAGCACCGCGGCGATGCCACCCTGTGCCCAGGCGGTGGACCCCTCGGACAGTCCGCCCTTGGCGATGACCGCCACCCGCTTGCCGTTGCCCGCCAGCGTGATGGCTGTTGTCAGTCCGGCCGCCCCCGAACCGATCACCAGTGCGTCATAGGCCTCAGCCAATCGACGCGGCCCGGGTGAGGTTGAGGAACACATGCTCCAGATCGGCCTCGCGGGTGGACACGTCGACGATGCCAAGCCCCGCATTGTTGACGGCCGTTATGACGTCACCCGCATTCGCCTGTGCCTTTGAATAGGTGATGGTCAGGACGCGCTCGTTTTTCAGTTCGGCCTTCTGGAAAAAGGCGGAAACGGGGGCTTCGCTCAGGTCGCGGTCGACGGTGATCTCGACCATTTTCTCCTGGGCCATGTCGACCAGCTCGCGGGTCGGTTTGTTGGCGATCAGCTGGCCGTGGTTGATGATGGCGATGCGGTCGCACAGTTCTTCGGCTTCCTCGAGGTAGTGCGTTGTGAGAACGACCGTCACGCCCTGCTTGTTGAGGTCGCGGACATAGGCCCAGAGCTGCTGGCGCAACTCGATGTCGACGCCGGCGGTCGGCTCGTCGAGCACGAGCACCGGGGGCGAATGGACCATCGCCTTGGCGACGAGCAGGCGCCGTTTCATGCCGCCCGACAGAGTGCGGGCATAGGCGTGCGCCTTGTCCTCCAGATGGACCGCGCGCAGCAATTCCATCGTCCGGCGATGGGCCTTGGCGACACCGTATAGCCCGGCCTGGATCTCAAGCGCCTCGAACGGCGTGAAGAACGGGTCGAACAAGATCTCCTGCGGCACGATCCCGATCGACGCCTTGGCGTTGCGCGGATGCTCATCGATATCGAAACCCCAGACCCGCGCCGTCCCGCTGGTCTTCATCACCATGCCCGAAAGGATGTTGATCAGCGTCGATTTGCCCGCGCCATTGGGGCCGAGCAAGCCGAAGATCGATCCGCGCGGCACATCGAAACTCACGCCCGATAATGCCTGCTTGCCCCCCGCATAGGTTTTCTGAAGAGCAGCAATCTCGATGGCGGCAATACTCATGCTGTCAGCGCATAACGTCGCATGGCGCGCGCACAAGCCATTGTGGACCTTAAACGGCCGTTGC
>JBMOGG010000141.1:0-8172 GCA_049318505.1 Sphingomonas sp.
CAGACAGCTTGCCCAGCGGCAGGGTGTCGGCCTCTTCCATCAAGATGTCGAACTGGCGACCGTCGCAGGCGACATCATCGGCGTCGAAGACCGGCGCAAACACCTTTTGCACGTCGGTGATATGGGCGCCGATGACGAGCTTGGCGCCGGTCAGTCGCCGGATATGGTCGCCGGCCGACAAATGATCGGCGTGCGCATGGGTTTCGAGCACATAGGCGAGCGTCAGCTTTTGCGCGGCGACAGCTGCCAGCACCGCATTTGCCGAGGTCGTCGACAGCTTTGCGCCCTTGGGTTCGAAATCGAGCACAGGGTCGACGATCGCCGCAGTGCCGGTGGTTTCATCGATGACCAGATGGGTGGCCGTGAAAGTGGCGGGATCAAAGAAGGTCTGGACGCGCGGGTTCATGAGTTGCTCCTAGCAAATCAGTATATAAACACTTGCTAAATTAGAATCAATGAATATATTGGCTGCATGATCGACCTTGCCCATTTTGACATGAAACGGTTCGAACAGAGTGCAGCCTCGGCGGCCCGTCTGCTCCGCGCGCTGGCCAACGAACGGCGCCTTATGATCATGTGCCAGCTCTCCGCCGGCGAGCGGTCGGTGGGCGAACTCCTGCCATTGATTGGACTCTCCCAATCTGCGCTCTCGCAGCATCTGGCCGTCCTGCGCAGCGACGGTTTGGTCGCGACGCGCCGCGAAGGTCTATCGATCCTGTACAGCATCGCCGATCCTGCCGCCGCGCAGGTCATGGCCATGCTTGCTGCTATTTTCTGTTCCGATGTTGTGGAGACACCCAATGCCCAAGTCGCTGATCGCGCTGAAGCCTGAGTACGTCGAAGAACGCGTGCGACAGGGGCATGCGCTGCTGATCGACATTCGCGAGGATGACGAGTTCGCACGCCGCCATGTGCCGGGCGCGCTGTCGCGCCCCCTGTCGCATTTCGATGCGGTCGCGCTGCCCGAAATGGATGGCACTGACGTCATCTTCACCTGTCGTTCGGGCATGCGTACCAGCGCTCATGCCGCACGATTGGCAGCACCCGTCGGCGGCACGGCCAATGTGCTTGAGGGCGGGCTCGATGCCTGGGCAAGGGCCGGATTGCCGGTCGAGGCCAACCGCAAGGCGCCTCTCGAAATGATGCGACAGGTCCAGATCGTCGCCGGCTCGCTGGTTCTTGCCGGAGTGCTGCTCGGCTGGCTAATCTCGCCCTATTTCTTCGGGCTGGCGGCGTTCGTTGGCGCCGGGCTCACCTTTGCTGGCATCAGCGGCTTTTGCGGCATGGCGAAACTGCTCGCCTTCCTGCCGTGGAACCGGCCCGTGACTGTCTAGATTGGTGGAGATCGCCACCATATCCTACCCGGCAGCGGTGCTGGGCGGTGCCGTCATTGGATTGCTCTTGTCGGTGTTCGGCGGCGGCGGTTCCGTGCTGGCGACGCCCTTGCTGCTCTATATCGTTGGGGTGCGCGACCCGCATGTTGCGATCGGGACGTCGGCAGCCGCCGTTGCCGTCAACGCAGCCGTGGGCCTGCTCGTTCAGGCGCGGGCGGGGCGGGTCAAATGGCCCTGCGCGCTCGTTTTCGGTGGGGCCGGGCTAACTGGATCGCTGGTCGGCGCTCATTTCGCCAAGCAGATCGACGGCAGCCAGTTGTTGCTGTGGTTTGCCGTGGCGATGGCGTTCGTCGGCGGATCGATGCTGATTCCACGAAAGTCACAAGGCGATGCCGGGGTACGGCTGACGACGGCATTGACGCTCAAAATCGCGCCGGCCGGGGCCGTCACGGGTCTGGCAGCAGGGTTCTTCGGCATCGGCGGCGGATTTCTGATCGTGCCCGGCTTGATGGCGGCGACCGGCATGACCCTGGCGAACGCTGCCGCGTCGTCGCTTGTCTCGGTCGTGCTCTTCGGCGCGGCGACAAGCGCAAGCTATGCCGCTTCAGGGCTGGTCGACTGGCGTGTATTCATGGCGTTGGTCGGTGGCGGGGCGATCGGATCGATGATTGCAATTCCGGTCGGCCGTCTGCTCGCCGAACGGACGACCGCCGCTCGCACGGCGTTCTCGCTTATGGTACTGGCGACCGCGGGTTACGTGGCTTGGCGGGCAATGAGTAGTTAGTGACACACTAACTTAAACAGCAGCAGCGTTCCCAGCCTCCAAAAGCCCGCCCGTCGACAATCGGCTGAAACGAGCCACGCCCTCAAATATGAATCGCCTTCCCCGCGACAGCCATCGCTGCTTCCTTCAACGCCTCGCTATGCGTCGGATGCGCGTGGCAAGTGTAGGCAATATCCTCAGACGTCGCGCCAAACTCCATGGCAAGCGCGGCCTCGGCGATCATTGTGCCGGCGGGGACCGCGACGATCCAAACGCCCAGCACCCGGTCGTTCTTGGCGTCGGCGATCACCTTGACCAGGCCGTCGGACTCGTGGTTGGTCTTTGCGCGGCTGTTGCCGGCCATCGGGAATTTGCCAACCTTGATCTCGGCGCCCGTGGCCCTGGCGGCTTCCTCGGTCAGGCCGACGCCCGCGATCTCGGGCCAAGTATAGACGACGTTGGGGATGACGTCGTGGTTCACAATGCCGGTCAGCCCGGCGATGTTCTCCGCAACCGCAATCCCCTCGTCCTCGGCCTTGTGCGCCAGCATCGGGCCGGGCACGACGTCGCCGATCGCCCAGACGCCGGGGACGGCGGTCTGGAAGCGGTGGTCGATGTCGATCTGCCCGCGCGCATTCGTGCTGAGGCCAGCCTTTTCCAGCGACAGGCCCTCGGTGTTGGGGCGACGGCCAATGGAGACAAGGACGCAATCGGCCTCGATCGTCTCGGCCGTGCCGCCCGCGGCGGGCTCGACCGTGACGGTGGCGGTCTGGCCGCTCACGGCGACACCGGTGACCTTGCTCGACAGCCGGAACTCGATCCCCTGTTTCTTAAAGATCTTGTTGGCTTCCTTGCGGATGTCGCTGTCAAAGCCGGGCAGGATTTGGTCGAGATATTCGACGCAAGTCACCCTGGCGCCCAGGCGGCGCCAGACGCTGCCGAGTTCGAGGCCAATCACGCCGCCACCGATAACGACCATGCGCTTGGGCACAGCCGCCAGTTCGAGCGCGCCGGTCGAGTCGACGACGATCTGCGCGGCGTTATCGACCGCGACGCCGGGGAGCGGGGTAACGCTCGAACCGGTCGCGATGATGATGTCCTTGGCGGTATGGCTCTTGCCCTCGACGACGACGGTGTGCGCGTCGACGAAGCTGCCGCGGCCCTTCAGCCACTCGACCTTGTTCTTCTTGAACAGGAAGGCGATGCCGCCGGTCAGTCCCTTGACCGCGTCGAGGCGCTGGGCGTGCATCTGCGGCAGGTCGAGCTCGGGCGTGACCTTGATCCCCATCTTCGCCATCGTGCCATTTGCTGCAGCGTCGAAATACTCGGACGCGTGAAGCAGCGCCTTCGACGGGATGCAGCCGACGTTGAGGCAGGTACCGCCGAGCGTTTCGCGGCTTTCGACGCAGGCCGTCCGCAGGCCGAGCTGCGCGGCACGGATCGCGGCAACGTACCCACCGGGGCCGCTGCCGATGACGAGAACGTCATAGTCGTAATCTGCCACTTGGGGCTACTCCTTACAGGTCGATCAGCAGGCGCGTTGGGTCTTCGATTGCTTCCTTGACGGTTTTCAGGAAGGTGACCGCTTCGCGCCCGTCGATCAGGCGGTGGTCGTAGCTGAGCGCCAGGTACATCATCGGGCGGATCACGATCTGACCGTCGCGGACGACCGGGCGGTCCTCTATGCGGTGGAGGCCGAGCACAGCCGACTGCGGTGGATTGATGATCGGCGTCGACATAAGCCCGCCAAAGACCCCGCCGTTGCTCAACGTCAGCGTGCCACCGGTCATGTCCGCCATCGTCAATGCACCTGCTTTGGCCTTGGCACCGAGCTCAGCCACTGCCTTCTCAATGCCCGCAAAGGACAGCTTGTCGGCGTTACGGACAACTGGGACGACAAGGCCATTCGGCGCGCTGACAGCAACCGACAGATCGACATAGTCGAAGTACACAATCTCATCGCCGTCGATTTGTGCGTTGACGCCGGGGATGTCCTTAGCCGCAAGCACCATAGCCTTGGCGAAGAAGCTTATCAGGCCGAGGCGCACGCCATGCTTTTTTTCGAAGCTGTCCTTGTAGCGGACGCGCGCGGCCATCACTTCGCTCATGTCGACGTCATTGAACGTTGTCAGCATCGCGGCGGTGTTCTGCGCGTCCTTCAGTCGCTTGGCGACCGTCTGGCGCAAGCGCGTCATGCGGACGCGTTCCTCGCGGCGTTCGCCGGTCGCGACGGGGGCACCAGGCGGCGCAGCTGCCGGCGTCGCGGGTGCCACCGGTGTGGGCGTGGGAGCCGCCAGCACGTCTTCCTTGGTCAGGCGGCCGTCCTTGCCGGTGCCCTTGATCGCCGAGGGGTCGACGCCCTTTTCGAGGACAAGGCGACGGACCGAAGGTGAAAGCGTCGGCGCGACTCCTTCCACCGGTGCTGCAGCGGGGGCGACCGCTGCTGGTGCGGGCGCCGCAGATGCCGCAGCACCCGATCCTGCTTCGATAGAGGCAATCGTCGATCCGACGTTCACCGTATCCCCGACCTTGACCAGTTGTTCGCCCATCACGCCTGCAACAGGCGCCGGCACTTCAACCGACACCTTGTCGGTTTCCAGCGACGCGATAGGTTCGTCCGCCTTCACGGCTTCGCCGGGCTTTTTCAGCCATTCGCCAAGTGTGGCTTCGGTGATCGATTCGCCCAGTACGGGCACTGTGACTTCGGTACTCATGTCAGCTCCTCAACCGGGATTGCCGGTGGTCGGTTTGGCAGTCTTCTTCGTGCCGCGCTGGCGGCGAATTTCCTCACGCACGCTGTGGCCCAGCGCCTCGGCGACAAGCGCGGCCTGCTCGGCCTGGTGGCGCTTCATCAGACCGGTGGCTGGCGAGGCGGCAGCCTTGCGCCCCGCATAACGGGCCCGCGACGGCCTCACCTTGGCGCGCGACAGGCAGTCCTCGATAAACGGCTCGACGAAGAACCAGTAACCGTTGTTCTTCGGTTCTTCCTGCGCCCAGACAACCTCCTCGAGGTTCGTCATCCGGTCGAGGCGGATCACAAGCGGATCGCCCGGAAAGGGATAGAGCTGCTCGATCCGCACAATCGCCGTGTCGGTCTGGCCGGCGGCATCGCGCGCATCCATCAGGTCGTAAGCAACCTTGCCGCTGCACAGGACGAGGCGTTTCACATCCTTGTCCGCGGGCGCATTGGGATCGGAAAGGATCCGCATGAAATGCGACACCCCCTGGAAGTCCGCCGCCTTCGACACCGCACGCTTGTGGCGCAGCAGCGACTTGGGCGTCATGATGATCAAAGGCTTGCGGAAGCTGCGGTGCATCTGACGGCGCAGCGCGTGGAAATAATTCGCGGGCGTCGTGATGTTTGCCACCTGCATATTATCCTCGGCGCAGAGCTGCAGATAGCGCTCGGGCCGCGCCGAAGAATGCTCCGGCCCCTGCCCCTCATACCCGTGCGGCAAGAGCATCACGAGGCCATTGGCGCGCAGCCATTTGGCCTCACCACTCGCGATGAACTGGTCGATCATCACCTGCGCGCCATTGGCGAAATCGCCGAACTGCGCTTCCCAGAGCACGAGCGTCTTGGGGTCGGCCCCGGCATAGCCATATTCGAACCCGAGCACGCCATACTCACTCAGCGTGGAATCGAGCACTTCGAACCGGCCGTGCGGCACATTCCACAAGGGCACATATTTATGCTCGTCGGTCTGGTCGACCCAGACCGCATGACGTTGGCTGAACGTACCGCGCCCGGAGTCCTGTCCGGACAGACGCACACCGTAACCTTCGGACAGCAGCGATCCGAAAGCGAGCGCCTCACCCGTTGCCCAGTCGAAATTTTCAGCTGTCGAAAACATCGTCCGCTTGGCATCGAGCACGCGGTTGAGCGTTGGGTGGATCGTCAGATCGTCTGGGACGGTCGTCAGCGTGCGCGCGAGACCGTCAAACAGCTTTTTTTCGATCCCGGTCTCAACGTTACGACGCGCACCCTCGCTGTCGGTGGGCTTGTGCAGCCCTGCCCAGCGCCCGCCGAACCAGTCGGCCTGATTGGCCTTGTACGTGGCCGCGCTCGCAAACTGGTCTTCGAGCATCGCGGTAAAGCGCGTGACGTGGTCGGATGCCCAATCCTTATCGATCACCCCCTCAGCCACGAGCCGCGCGGCATAGACGTCGCTGACGCCTGGATGCGTCTTGATCGTTTTGTACATCAGCGGCTGGGTGAACATCGGTTCGTCACCCTCGTTATGGCCGAAGCGGCGATAGCACCACATGTCGATCACGATGTCGCGGTGGAAGCGCTGGCGGAACTCGATCGCCATCTTGCAGGCGAAGGTGACAGCTTCGGGATCGTCGCCATTGACGTGGAAAATGGGCGCCTGGACGCCCTTGGCGACGTCCGAGGGATAGGGCGAGGAGCGCGCGAATTGCGGGCTGGTCGTAAAGCCGATCTGATTGTTGATAACGAAATGGATGCAACCGCCGGTGTTGTACCCGCGCACGCCGGAAAAGCCGAAGCATTCCCAGATCACGCCCTGACCCGCGAATGCCGCGTCGCCATGCAGCAGCACGGGCAGCACCTGGATATGGTCCTCCAAGTCGTTGCGGTCGGTCTGGATCGCGCGAACCTTGCCGAGCACGACGGGGTCGGCGGCTTCGAGGTGGCTGGGGTTGGGGACCAGCGACATGTGCACCTTGATCCCGTCGAACTCACGGTCGGTGCTGGTGCCGAGATGGTATTTCACGTCACCCGACCCGCCGACGTCATCGGGATTCGAGCTGCCGCCCGAAAACTCGTGGAAGATGACGCGGTATGGCTTGGCCATGACGTTTGCGAGCATGTTCAGGCGGCCGCGGTGCGCCATGCCGTAGACAATTTCGCGCACGCCAAATTGGCCGCCATATTTAATAACGGCTTCCATCGCCGGGATCATCGCTTCCCCGCCGTCGAGGCCGAAACGCTTTGTGCCGACATATTTTTTGCCGCAGAAGCGTTCCCACTGCTCGGCTTCGATCACCTTGGCCAGGATCGCCCTCTTGCCCTCGGGACTGAAGGTGATCGCCTTGTCCTTGCCTTCCATGCGTTCCTGCAGAAAGCGGCGCTCGTCGACATCGCCAATGTGCATATATTCGAGGCCGACACTCCCGCAATAATTGGCACGCAAGATGTCGATGATCTCGCGGAAGCTCGCGCGCTGCAGCCCGAGCGCGCCGTTGAGCCAGACCTGTCGGTCAAGGTCCGCATCGGCGACGTCGAAGAAGGCGGGCTCAAGGTCGGCGGGCAGTTCGCGCTTGCTGAGGCCCAGCGGATCGAGATTGGCGGCAAGGTGCCCGCGCACCCGATAAGTACGGATGATCAGCATCGCCTTGATCGCGTCGGACGCTGCACGCTGAAGATCGGCTTCGCTGACCGCGACCCCGGCCTTGGCCGCTGTCGCTTTGATGACAACCGCCATTTGCGTCGGGTCGAGTGCCGCCGTCAGGTCGTCGGTGTCGGTGCGCCAGGTCGGGCGCGCCCAGGTCGGGCCGGTTTCGACTTCGGGGTTTGGATCGTCGAGTGCCATCATCACCTCCGTCGCCGTCGCCGAGGTAAACCCCGAACCCTATTGTAGGGCAGTCGGACGTTCCCGCGGGGACGACGTTCCTTGCGTTATGCGTTCAACAAAGCCTTGAGCGTCACGCCGAGTTCCGACGGCGACGGCGAAACGCGAATGCCTGCCGCTTCCATCGCCGCGATTTTCGATCCGGCATCGCCCTTGCCACCTGAGACGATCGCCCCGGCATGGCCCATGCGCCGTCCGGGCGGCGCGGTCAGACCGGCAATGAAGCCGACCATTGGTTTCTTGCGGCCACGTTTGGCTTCGTCGATCAGGAACTGCGCGGCTTGTTCTTCGGCATCACCCCCGATCTCACCGATCATGATGATTGACTTGGTCGCGTCGTCCGAGAGAAAAAGTTCAAGCACGTCGATGAAGTTCGTGCCGTTGACCGGATCGCCGCCGATGCCGACAGCAGTCGTCTGGCCAAGGCCTTCGGCCGACGTCTGGAATACCGCTTCGTAAGTAAGCGTCCCGGAACGGG
>JBMOGG010000142.1:0-8136 GCA_049318505.1 Sphingomonas sp.
AGGCGAGGACAGTCAGCAGGTTGCGGATCGGCGATCCGAGTACCATGTCGGCTGCGGAAGTCCTGTCCCCCATAGGCGACCGCTAAGGGCGCCTTGTTCACGATGCAAATGTGGTCGTTGTGCCCTCGCCAAATCCAAGGAGCTTTGCCATGCGCTATAATCAAATGGGTAACACCGGCCTGTTCGTCTCTGAACTCTGCCTTGGCACGATGACGTTCGGCGCCGCAGTCGAGGGATCGATGTGGGGCGCGATCGCCGGGCTCGACCAGGCGGGCGCAGACGAAATCGTGAAGCGCTCCGTAGAGGCAGGCATCAACTTCATCGACACCGCCGACGTCTACTCAAACGGCGTATCCGAACTGATGCTTGGCCAATCGATCAGGAATTTGGGGCTGAAGCGGAGTGACGTCGTCATCGCGACCAAGGCCTATGGAGCGATGGGTAGCCGCCCCAACGACAAGGGCGCGTCGCGCGGGCACATCATGGACGCCGTGGAGGGCAGCTTGTCTCGCCTCGGCACCGACCATATCGACCTCTATCAGATCCACGCCGATGACAGCGTCACGCCCATCGACGAGACGCTGCGCGCGCTCGACGACCTCGTGACAAGCGGCAAGGTTCGCTATGTCGGCGTATCGAATTGGGCGGCGTGGAAGATCGCCAAGGCACTTCAGCGGTCCGAAGCAAAGGGATGGGCACGCTTTGAAACGCTGCAGGCCTATTACACGATCGCCGGGCGCGACCTGGAGCGCGACGTCGTGCCGATGCTCAAGTCGGAGAAAATGGGCCTGATGGTCTGGTCGCCGCTCGCCGGCGGATTATTGTCGGGCAAGTACGACCGAGAAACGGAGAGCAAGGAAGGCCGCCGGGCCGCATTCGATTTCCCACCGGTCGACAAGCCGCGGACATTCGATGTGATCGACGCGATGCGCCCAATAGCCGCGGCACATGGCGCAACCGTGGCGCAGGTAGCGCTGGCGTGGCTGTTGCACCAGCCCGTCGTGACGACGGTGATCATCGGGGCGAAGCGGATCGAACAGCTCGACGACAATCTGAAGGCGGTCGGCGTGAAACTGACGACCGACGACTTCACTGCGCTCGACAAGGTCAGTGCGTTGCCGGCCGAATATCCGGGCTGGATGGTTGCGTATCAAGGATCGTCCCGCCGCCCGCAGCCTTTCGTGCCCAAAGCGGACTGAGCGCATCGGCGAAGGGTGCGAGCAGCGACCCGTGGACGCTGTGCGGATCGCGCAGCTCCTCGACGCCAAAGCGCAGGGGCTCGCGTTTTGCCGACGGCTGATGGAGTGTTCCCGCCAGCCAGTCGAATATCGCGAGCGTCCCGCCGAAATTGCGGTCGTGATGCTCGACCGCGACCGAATGGTGGATCTGGTGGTGCGCGGGGCTCAGGATCAGGCGACCCCAGGTACCGCGCCACGATATCCAGACATGCGAATGATGCAGGTGCTTGATTGTGAAGATCGCGGCGATCATTACGACATTGGTCCCCGCAAGCGTCAGCGGCGACACCCCCGCGCCGACCAGCCAGTGCATCACGCCGGCCGTGACGCCGGTGATGACCGCGACGATGTTGTAGAACACAATGCTGTCGACCGGGTGCACGCGAAATATGGTCAGCGGCGAAAGCGTCTCCGCGCTGTGGTGCACCTTGTGAAATGCCCAGAGCGCCGGGATCTTATGGCTCAGCAAATGGTCGAACCAATAAGCAAATTCATAGGCAAGCCACATTGCCAGCGTCATCGCCGCTACCGCCAAGCCGGAGGGCAGGCCAAGCAGGAACGGTTTTCCCAGCACGTGCGCGACGCCGCTTGCGATGGCCAGATGGGACAGCACAGCCCAGCCGAACAGCGCGGAGCTACCGAAGGTGGAAAGCATGGTGAAGCCGAGATCGGCGCGCGCCGAGGTGCCGAACAGGCGGTGGCGCGGAAACATCGCCCGGATCATGGCGCGACGCGAGACCGGTCGGCCGCGCCGGGCCGCCAGCCCCACGGCAACCGCGATCATAAGCGCGCAGAACAGTGACCAGATCGACATCAGGGACCCGGGCGACAGCAGCAACTGCGCGACGGGGGCAAATATTGACTGGGCGAGATCGTCGATCACGCACGCGCCTTAGCCCGCAGTTGGTAAAGCAGAGGTCAACAGGCAACGCCCATAATCATGGAAGAGCGGGTAGCTTGCCCAAATCGACCACATGGCGTCGCTTATCTTTCCTTATCGTCCTTCACGGCGACAGTCGGCACATCGATCGTGGCATTCTTCGTTTCGATCTTCAGCATGTCGACCGTCTTCTTTTCGGTGCATACGACCAATTCCTTCAAGTCGACACTTACGTCGGGGAGATTGCCGCCTTTGACGCTGACCTCAGGGAGGTTGCCGTCTTTAACCGAGGCGCTCCAGAAACCCGTCGTAAACAGCACGTCGACGATAGCGGCGGCGAGGACCAACAGAATGAGGAAGAAGCGTCGAGCGCCGTTGCAGCGGGGCTCAACAAAGGTTGCGCCCGTCTCGAACCGGGTCGTCGTCCCGTCGGCGTTGCGATACGCCGTAACACGAACCTCCTGTCTTAATTCGGTTAGTCGCAGAACGGGCGGTCAGGTCGATTGTTCTGGATGCAGCCTCGATCGGCTCAGGCCGTAAACACCGACCAGTTCATGGCGACGGCAAGATGCTCAAGTGCTTCGCTGCCGAGTTTGGAATTGCCACGGTGATTGAGACCGGGCGACCAGACCGCAATACTCGCCTTGCCCGGCACGATGGCCATGATACCGCCGCCTACGCCTGACTTGCCCGGGATGCCGACGCGAAACGCGAATTCGCCCGAACCGTCGTAATGGCCGCACGTCAGCATCAGCGACAGGATGCGCCGCGCCCGCTGTGCGGTCACCACCGCGCGGCCGGTGTCGGGGTGGACCCCTTCGAGCATCAGGTAGCGGCCCGCCATCGCGAGCTGGCGGCACGACATGGCGATAGCACACTGGTGAAAATAGACGCGCAGCGCGTCGTCGACAAGGTGTTCCATATTCCCGAACGAGCGCATGTAATTGCCCAGCGCCACGTTCCGAAAGCCGGTGTCGGCCTCTGAATTGGCGACCGCGCTGTCGATGAAGACGCTGTCGTCGCCTGAGACGAACCGCACGAAACGCAGGATGTCACCGATGGCATCGCGCGGTGCGCCGGCGCCAAGCACGACGTCGCTCACGACGATGGCACCTGCATTGATGAACGGGTTGCGCGGGATGCCCTTTTCCGCCTCCAATTGCACGACCGAGTTGAATGCCGACCCCGACGGCTCGACCCCGACTCGCTTCCAGAGGTCGCCCCCGACCTTGCCGAGCGCGAGCGTCAGGGCAAAGACCTTCGATACCGACTGGATCGAAAACGGCGTGTCGGCATCGCCGCCGGTGTGCACCGCGCCGTCGGCGGTCACGACAGCAATACCGAACTGCGCGGGATCGATGCAGCCGAGCGACGGGATATAATCGGCGACCTTGCCGCGATCGGCCGCCGTTGCCGCCTGCGCGACGATGGTGGCGACTATGTCCGCCAGCTGGTCGCTCAAGCCTGGGCCCGCCCGATCCCCATGCGGGCCAGTCCGCGATCCTTGTCAAGGAACTGATGCTTCAAAGCACCGGCAATGTGGAAGAAGACAAGGGCATAAAGGATCTTGGCCGCGATCTCATGCGTTTCGCCGAAGATGTCATGCACCTGTTCCTTGGACACCGGATCGAGCATCATGATGAAACCCAGGCGCGGCCATTCGAACAGGCCAAAGTACAGGTTCGGATGCGAAGCCGCGTCCTTATAGGCCGAATCCATGATCCAGCCCGACAGCGGCAACAAGAACATGACCAGATATAGCGCGATATGCACCCAGTGCGCGGCGCGCTTCTCCCATGGCTGGTGATGCGCGGGCAGTGGCGGAACGGGATGCGTCATGCGCCACAGCAGCCGCATTGTCACCAGCCCCAACAGGGTAATCCCTATCGTCTTGTGGTTGTTGATCAGCGGCCGGACGCTTTCGTCAGCGACATAGGGCCAGGTCCAGGCAAGGCCGACGTTGACGACGATCAGCAGCCCCACCAGCCAGTGGAACGCAATGGCGACCCCATTGTACCGCGCCTGCCCCATGTCGTTCTGCTCCCATTCAGTTGCGCTGCACAATCTAGCGGTAGCACGCGGCGGGTCCAGCACCTATCTCGCGCCCAATCCACTCTGCCGAGGCACCCTGCTTGTCTGCCCAACTGACCCGGACTTTCGATGCGCTGTCGCCGCGCCTTAACCCGCCGCGCCATGCTTGGCGTGGCATCGCGATCTGGGGTGCCGCGATCATGCTGTTCATCGCGCTGTTCGCACAGGTGTACTTCCGGACAGGTCTGCTGTCTTGGGCGGTGGGCATCGTCTACATCATCTACGATACGGCGCTGCTGTTGTTCGTGGCCGCGCAGACGCGCGTCATGCGCGCACCGCCACTCTCCCTGTCAACGCCCATAAAGGTCACCCTGGGCGTCGTCATCGCGGCCTATAACGAAGCCACCGTTCTCGAGGCCACGATCGAGGCGTTGCGCCGACAGGACGTGCCGCCCGAGGAGATCGTCGTTGCCGACGACGGGTCGGATGATGGCACCGCGGCGGTGCTGGGGCAGGTTTACGGCCTGGCCGCGCCTGCCCTCGGGACGATCAGCGCGCCGGCGACGCTAGACCCAACGATCCGCTGGCTGCGCCTGCCACGCGGTGGCAAGGCCATCGCCCTCAATACCGCCATCGGGCTGATCGAATGCGATGTGCTTGTCACGGTCGATGCCGATACACTGCTCGAGCCCGGCGCGCTGTCGGCAATGCGCACAGCATTCGAACGCGAGCCACAGCTTGCGGCCGCCACCGGTGTCCTGCGCCCGGTTTGCCCGCCGTCGCGGTCGGGCCGCATTTTCCAATGGTTCCAGACCTATGAGTATATTCGCAACTTCCTGTCGCGCTATGCCTGGATGCAGGCCCACAGCCTGTTGCTGATCTCGGGCGCGTTCGCGGGGTTCCGGCGCGAGGCGTTGATCCGGATCGGCGGGTTCGATCCTGAATGCCTGGTCGAGGATTATGAAGTGATGCACCGGCTGCACCGGTTCGGCACCGACCATGCACTTGGCTGGGAAGTGCGTGTCATCGGCACGGCCTTCGCCACAACCGACAGCCCGGCCGAACTGATGACTTTCCTGCGCCAGCGCCGGCGCTGGTTTGCTGGATTTCTGCAGACGCAGCTGTGGAACCGTGACATGATCGGCAACCCCAAATACCGGGCGCTGGGCACGGCGATGCTGCCCGTAAAAGCCCTCGACACGGTGCAGCCGATCTACGGTCTCTGCGCGTTCGGCTTGCTGATCGGCTTCATCGTTGTCGGGCTGACCAGCGGCAATTTCAACATCATCTGGCCCGTGCTGATTGCAATGCTGGTCAAGATCGTGATCGATCTCGCCTGGTTGCTGCGCTCGCTGGTCCTCTACCGCCGCTGGACGGGGCATGGCGAGCATCTGTCGGTCGGCGGCGCCTTGCTTGCCGCGATCGTCGAGCCCGTAACGTTCCAGCTATTGCGCCACGCCGGCGCTGCCTGGGGCTGGTATGTGTTCCTGACCGGCAAGCAGGTGTGGGGCGCCAGCGTACGGGTCGCGAAGGCTTAGGCCGCGTAACGGTCTACGTCGGCAAGATAGTGCGCCCGTTGGGCAACCGACAGGAAAGCCCCTGAAAAGCTGTTGCGTGCCAAGGTTACCAGTTCAGCCTTCGACAAATCGAGCGCCTCGGCAATGGCGACAAAATTAGCATTGATATAGCCGCCGAAATAGGCCGGATCATCCGAGTTCACCGTGGCGGCGAGGCCTGCCTCGAGCATCCGCCGTAGGGGGTGTGCGGCGAGATCGTTGACGACGCAAAGCTTCAAGTTTGACAGCGGGCAGACGGTAAGCGTCATCCCCGCTTCGGCCAGTCGCGCGACGAGCGCGGCATCCTCGAGCGACCGGTTGCCGTGGTCGATGCGGTCGACGCCCAGCACGTCGAGCGCCTCATAGACATAGGCCGGGGGCCCCTCTTCGCCTGCATGCGCGACGAGCTTCAGCCCCAATGCGCGGGCGCGGGCAAAGACGCGGGCAAATTTCGCAGGCGGATGGCCATTCTCCGACGAGTCCAGCCCCACGCCGTCGATCCTGTCGAGGAAAGGCAGTGCGACATCGAGCGTCGCTTCGGCATCCGCTTCGCTCAGATGCCGCAGGAAGCACATGATCAGTCGCGACGTCATACCCCATTTTGACTTCGCCTCGTCGAGCGCTCGGGTAATCCCGCCGATCACCGTCGCAAAGGCCACCCCGCGTTCGGTATGGCCCTGCGGATCGAAAAAGATCTCGACGTGGCGCACCGCATCGGCGTGCACGCGCGCGAGATAGGCCATCGTTAGATCATAGAAGTCCTGCGCGGTCAGCAGGACAGCCATCCCCTGGTAATAAATATCGAGAAAATCCTGCAGGTTAGAAAAGGAATAGGCTGCGCGAACTTCTTCCACCGACACAAAAGGTATCGCCACGCCGTTGCGCACGGCGAGCGCAAACATCAGCTCGGGTTCCAGCGCCCCCTCGATGTGCAAGTGCAGTTCGGCCTTAGGGAGTCCGGCGATGAACGCCCGCAGTTCGTCTGAAGAGGTAAAACCGTTGATCATTCCGCGTTTTCCTTGCCCAGAATTATATCGGCATCGGGCTTGTTGGTGCCGATTTCTTCGAGCGTCAGCCCGTCGATCTCGTGCGGGAACACCAACCATTCCTCGGTCTCGTGCACGAAGAAGTCCGGCTTCAGTTCCGTTTGGTTGCGCGACGGCTTGTAATAGACCGTTGCGATGCGGATTTCGCGCGGCATGTTATGGCGGCAGCGCAACTTCAGCTCGTGCAGGAAAGCGCGAATGCTTCTTCCGCTGTCGAACACGTCGTCGATGATCAGCAGCCGGTCCTCGGGATTGAGCGTATCGATCAGATAGCCGAGCGCGAAGACGCGGACCTCGGCATCCTGACGGTCGATTCCCGTGTAGGACGACGTGCGGATCGCGATATGGTCGCAGTCGACCCCCTTATACTCGAGCAGTTCCTGCACCGCGATGCCGACGGGGGCACCGCCGCGCCAGATGCCGACGAGATGTGTCGGCGCAAAACCACAATCGAGCACCTGCATCCCCAGACGGAATGAATCGCGCAGCAGGTCGTTCGCGGTCAAGTAGATTTTCTCGGTCATCTGCGCTGCTTCACAGGGACGCGCGCACGCCGCAAGCCCAAGATTGGGAGCTACTGCGTTGCACCTCGGCGCGTTGCCCGCTATATGAATTCTGAGCCCCGGCCCGCGCGCTGCCTGACAGCGCGTTTGCCGGGGCATTGCTCTTTAGACGTTGGACCTGCCCATGACCCGCCGCCGCCAGATCTACGAAGGCAAGGCCAAGATTCTGTACGAAGGCCCCGAACCCGGTACGCTGATCCAGTATTTCAAGGATGATGCGACCGCGTTCAATGCCCAGAAAAAGGGCACGATCAACGGCAAGGGCGTGCTTAACAACCGGATTTCGGAGCACATCTTCACCTTGCTCGGCACAATTGGTGTGCCGCACCATTTCATGCGCCGCTTGAACATGCGCGAGCAGCTGATTCGGCAAGTCGAAATCATCCCGATCGAGGTCGTGGTCCGCAACGTTGCGGCGGGCTCGATCTCGACGCGGCTTGGTATCGAAGAGGGCACGCAGCTGCCGCGCACGATCATCGAATATTATTACAAGGACGACGCGCTCGGCGATCCGATGATCACGGACGAGCATATCGCGGCCTTCGGTTGGGCCAGCCAGGATGAGATGCACGATATCGCCGACATGGCGATCCGGATCAACGACTTCATGTGCGGCCTGTTTGCCGGGATCGGCATCAAGCTCGTCGACTTCAAGCTCGAATTCGGACGCATCTGGGACAATGACTATGCGCGGGTCATTCTGGCGGACGAAATCAGCCCCGACGGCTGCCGGTTGTGGGACATGGCCTCGGGCGAAAAGCTCGACAAGGACCGCTTCCGCCGCGATCTCGGCGGAGAGGTCGAGGCCTATCAGGAAGTCGC
>JBMOGG010000143.1:0-8074 GCA_049318505.1 Sphingomonas sp.
GCCTGCCGGGCGTCAGCGTGTCTTCGTCGTACAACGAGTTTGTGAAAGTAGCGGCCAACAGTTTTCTGGCACCAGCGCGTCAGTTCTCCGCAAACGCCAGTATTTCCGTCCCGATCTATCAGGGCGGGTCCGTGATAAATTCGACCCGCGCGGCCGAAACGCGGGTGATCGCCGGGCAGGATGGGCTCCGCGATACCGAAGCGAGCGTTTTTTCGCAGGTCGTGGCCGCTTACATGAACGTTATCCGTGATTCGGCGATCGTCGCGCTCAACCAGAAGCAGGTGGGGGTATTGCGGACCAATCTTGAGGCTACACGCGACCGCTTCCAGATCGGCGACTTGACCCGCACTGACGTTGCTCAATCCGAATCGCGATTGGCCTTGGCGCAGGGGCAATTCGAACAGGCCCAGTCCAACCTGATTGCCAGCAAGGAAAACTATATCCAGCTGATCGGCAGCGCGCCGGCCGAACTCGATCCACCACCCCCTTTGCCGAACCTGCCAGTTTCAGCGGACATGGCGACGACCGTGGCACTCGATTCAAACCCTGCCCTGGCAGCGGCAAAGAATCGTGTCGTCGCCAGCACCTATGATGTCAAAGCAGCGCGGGCGGGCCGACTACCCCAGATTTCCGCCGTCGGTCAGGAAAGCTACGGCAATTTTCTCGGCTCGCTTGGCTCTGTTGGCGGTGCCAACTTCCCGACCGCGCAGACCCAGACGAGCACAACCGTCGGCCTGCAAGCCACGATCCCGATCTTCCAGGGTGGCGGGCCCGGCGCCCGGGTCCGGCAGGCCCAGGCGCTCGCATCCCAACAGATCGAAACATTGACGGCAACCGAACGCAACATCATCGCGCAGACCCGGTCGGCTTATGCGGCATGGCAGGCGTCGAACCTGCAGATCGCCTCGTTCGAGGCCGCCGTGTCGGCGAATGCCCTGTCACTCGAGGGTGTCCGCGCCGAAAACAGCGTCGGCACACGTTCGATTCTTGACATTTTGAATGCCGAACAGGAATTGCTCAATGCACAGACCAATCTCATCTCTGCGCGACGCAATGCCTATGTCGCAGGCTTCTCGCTGCTCGCCGTGATGGGCAAAGCAGGTGTGGAGGATCTCAGACTCGACGGGGGGCCGCTTTACGATCCGCAGGTCAACTACCGCCGGGTCCGTCGCAGCATCAACGACTGGGCCAACGACCCCAAGCCGGCGCCCGTTGCAACCCGGACCGTTGACAGTCCGACGCAAACACCGGCATTGATCGGGCCTGTGGCCAACTAGGGCCGGGGGAACAGGATCTTACGCGTGGCTGACAGCGATTCAAAGATTTCGGCCGAACCGTCGATGGAGGACATCCTCTCGTCGATCAAACGCATCATCGCCGAAGACAGCGAGGCCACGCTATCTGGCCCGCGCGTGAAGCGGTCGGTGGGCCTGTCGCCGCTGGGTCACGCCGAGCGCGCCGATGAGGGGGGCGAGGGAGAGGATATCCTCGAGCTCAGCGATCCCGTGGCTGTTGATCCCACGCCGGTATCGGTGCTCACGCCGGTTCCACCTGCGCCAGAGGTTCAGCCGGTTGCGGTCGCGCCTCAGGCACGGGGCGAGCCTGTGTCCGTCGAAGCTGCGCTGGTGTCTCCGACGACCACCCAAGCCAGCCGTTCTTCGCTTGCTGCGCTTTCGGCCCTGATTGTGAAGCCCGAGACGACGGGCAGCGATACGCTCGAAGGGCTGGTACGCGACCTCCTGAAGCCGATGCTCTCCGAATGGCTGGATGCAAAGCTTCCCGAGATCGTCGAGCGTCAGGTCGCACAGGAAATCGCGAGAATCAGCGCGCGCGGCTAGCCGATCCGCCTGCGGGCCGTTAAGCGCGCCCCGATATGACCGAACTCCACAAAACCTTCGATCCCGCCGCTATCGAGGCGAAATGGTATGCCCGTTGGGAAGCCACCAACGCGTTCCGGCCCGAACGGCCCGACGCGCCGCCGTTCACAATCGTTATGCCACCGCCAAATGTCACCGGCAGCCTGCATATCGGCCACGCGCTTGACGTGACGCTGCAAGACATATTGACGCGCCATGCGCGGCTACAAGGCAAGGACGCCCTGTGGGTTGCGGGCACCGACCATGCGGGCATCGCGACGCAGATGGTCGTCGAGCGCCAGATGACCGAGCGGCAGGACAAGCGCACCAACTACAGCCGCGAAGATTTCGTCGAAAAGGTCTGGGATTGGAAAGCCGAGAGCGGTGGCACGATTACCCGTCAGCTGCGGCGGCTGGGTGCCAGCTGCGACTGGCAAAACGAGCGTTTTACGATGGACCCCGGCTTTTCGAAGGCCGTGCTGAAGGTCTTCGTCGATCTCTACAACGAAGGGCTGCTTTATCGCGACAAGCGACTGGTGAACTGGGATCCTGCACTCAAGACCGCGATCAGCGACCTCGAAGTTGAAGCACGCGAAGTCGATGGACAAATGTGGCACTTCAAATACCCGCTCGCGGGCGGCGAAACCTACTCTTATGTCGAGCGGGACGCCGACGGCGAGGTAACGCTTGAGGAAGAGCGCGACTATATCGCCATTGCCACGACGCGGCCCGAAACGATGCTGGGCGACGGCGCGGTTGCCGTGCATCCTAATGACGCACGCTATGCCCCGATCGTCGGCAAGTTGTGCGAGATCCCGGTGGGGCCAAAGGCGCATAGGCGCCTGATTCCGATCATCACCGACGAATATCCGGACCCCGAATTCGGTTCCGGCGCGGTCAAGATCACTGGTGCGCACGACCTCAACGATTATGGCGTGGCACAACGCAACGGTATTCCGCTCTACCGGCTGATGGACGAGGTCGCGGCGATGCGAACCGACGGACTTCCCTATGCTGAAGTGGCCGAGTACGCAAAAGCGATCGCGGCGGGCGAGCCGGCCTCTGCCGCCGACATCGACGCGCTTAATCTCGTGCCCGACATCTATCGTGGCCTCGATCGCTATGAAGCGCGCAAGAAGGTTATCGCCGACATCGACGCCGAGGGGCTGATGCTCCGTGTCGAGAGCAAGAAGATCATGCAGCCGTTCGGCGATCGATCGGGTGTCGTCATCGAACCGATGCTGACCGATCAATGGTATGTAGACGCAAAGACGCTGGCCGGGCCCGCGATCGAGGCGGTGAGGTCGGGCGCGATCAAGGTCGTGCCGCATACGTGGGAGAAGACGTGGTTCCAGTGGCTGGAAAACATCCAGCCTTGGTGTGTGTCGCGACAACTATGGTGGGGACACCGGATCCCGGCGTGGTTCGACGCTGACGGCAACCACTATGTTGCAATGGATGAGGCAGGTGCCCGGGAGCTGGCCGGGGAGGGCATTGCCCTGACGCAGGACGAGGACGTGCTTGATACCTGGTTCTCGTCGGCGCTGTGGCCGTTCGGGACCTTGGGATGGCCGGATGCCGACCCCAAGCTCGCCAAGCATTACCCCAATGACGTGCTGATCTCCGGCTTCGATATTCTGTTCTTCTGGGATGCCCGCATGGCGATGCAGGGCTTGCACTTCATGAAGGAGGTGCCGTGGAAGACATTGTATCTCCACGGTCTCGTGCGTGCGCCCGATGGCTCGAAGATGTCTAAGTCGAAGGGCAATACGGTCGATCCGCTTGGCCTGATCGACCAATATGGCGCCGACGCGTTGCGCTTCACCTTGGCGGCAATGGAAAGCCAGGGGCGCGACATCAAGCTCGATGAGCAGCGCGTCATCGGCTATCGCAACTTCGCGACCAAGCTGTGGAACGCCGCGCGCTTCCTGCAGGGCAATGGCGTTGGCGCAAGCGCGTCGGTCGCGGCGCCCGCAGCGGCGCTCGCCGTCAACAAATGGATCATTGGCGAAGTTGTCGAAACGCTGGCCAAGCTCGATGGGGCTTTCGTCGACCTGCGCTACGACGCGATGGCCGATGCGATCTATCATTTCGCCTGGGGGACCTTCTGCGATTGGTATATCGAGCTGGTGAAGGGCGCGTTCGACGATGAAACCCGCACGGTTGCGGGCTGGGCGTTCGACCAGATCCTGGTAATGTTGCACCCGTTCATGCCGTTCATCACGGAAGAACTTTGGCACGCGATGGGCGAGCGGCCTAATGATCTGATCCATGCCAAATGGCCGGTGCCTGCCGCGACACCAGATCCCGAGGCAAAACACCTGACCGACTGGCAGATTGAGGTCATCTCGGAGATCCGCGCGCTGCGAGCGGAAATGGGCATTCCGTGGACCGCTGAGCTCAAGCCGCAGATCGTTGGAAATGATCCCGGACTTGCTGCCCTTTTTGACGGCGGCGCTGTGCCCCGACTGGCAAAAACGGGGAAAGCCCAGCTCGTTACGGCGCCGCCGATGGCAGCCGTTCAGTTCGCAAGCCGCGGCACGACGGTCGCTTTTCCGCTTGATGGTGCAATCGACCTTGGCGCCGAGCGGGCGCGGCTCACCAAATCGGCTGAAGCCGCTGAAAAGGAAGCTGCGGCACTTGCGGGTCGCCTCAGCAACCCCTCGTTCGTCGAGCGTGCCAAACCCGAGGCTGTGGAAAAGGCCCGCGCCGACCACGCCGAGAAGTCGGCCGAGGCCGAGCGGCTGCGCGCGGCGTTGGCGCGTCTGGGGTGACGTAGC
Organism: Sphingomonas sp.; assembly: GCA_049318505.1. GTDB lineage: Bacteria > Pseudomonadota > Alphaproteobacteria > Sphingomonadales > Sphingomonadaceae > Sphingomonas_O. Next base: position 4,637 of record JBMOGG010000143.1, read on the forward strand.
GGAGCGAGCGGGTTAGGGGGGACTGATGTCCCAGTCAGATGCCCCCATAGTCGCGGCTCCGTCCAAGCGCCGTGACCTGACGGTAGGTCCGGTTTTTAGCACATTGTTCGCGTTCGCGCTGCCGTCATTGGGGGTAAACATCCTCCAGTCGATCAACGGTTCGATCAACTCGATCTGGATCGGCCATTCGCTGGGCGAGGCGGCACTGGTGGCGTCGTCCAACGCCGGGCAGATCATGTTCTTGATGTTCGGCACGTTGTTCGGCTTTGCCATGGCAACGACCGTCCTCATCGGCCAGCAAATGGGTCGGCGTGATATAGAGGCGGTGCGTCGTACCTTGGGGAGCGCGCTGGCGCTGTTCGTCGTTGCGGGTACCGTCACCGCAACGCTCGGCTGGATCTTCGCGCCCAACCTGCTCCACGCGCTGGCGACGCCGACGGACGCCTATCCGCTGGCCCTGTCCTACCTGCGAGTGATTTTTCTCGGGATGCCGTCCACCTTTGTCATGATCCTGCTGACCTCGTCGCTGCGGGGCGTCGGTGACTCGATCACGCCGCTGTGGAACGCGATCCTGAATGTGTCGCTCGATATCGTGCTGAATCCGATCTTCATCCTCGGGCTCGGGCCGATCCCGGCCCTGGGGATTGCCGGGTCCGCGCTCGCCACCTTGATTGCCGGCGTCGTCAGCGTTGCGGTGCTGATCTACCGCATCTATGCAAAGGACCTGCCTATCCGTCTGCGCGGGGCCGAGCTCGCCTGGCTGCGGCCGCACGCCGATGTCGTGAAGACCATTGTCGCAATCGGGTTTCCCATGGGCGCGTCGATGATCGTGATGGCGGGGTCGATGCTGGTGCTGATAGGCCTCGTTAATCGCGAGGGCGTCGATACCACTGCGGCCTTTGGCGTGATGAACCAGCTGTGGAGCTATGTTCAGATGCCCGCCGTTGCCGTCGGCAGCGCGGTCAGTGCCATGGCGGCGCAGAACATCGGCGCACAGAAGTGGGATCGCCTTTCGCGCATTACCTGGGCCGGTATTGGCATCAACACGCTGATGAGTTTTGTCCTGATCGTTGGCATCACGATCTTTGCCCGCCCGCTGATGGAGCTCTTCCTCCCAGCCGACAGCCCGGCTATTCCCATTGGCATCCACATGAACAGCATCGTCGCGTGGATTTACCTGATGATGGGTGTGTCGATGGTAGTCACGTCCGTCGTCCGCGCTAACGGCGCGGTCGTGGTGCCGTTCATATTGCTGATTATCTCGGCAGTGATCGTGCGCTTCAGCTTTGCCTTCGGCCTTTACCCGACCTGGCGGGCCGAGGCGATCTGGTGGTCTTCAGTGGCAAGTGGCACGGTGTCGATGGTGCTGAGCCTGGCCTATTATTTCCATGGTGGGTGGCGCAAGAAACGGCTTGAAACCGGCATTGCCCCCGCCGTCCTGCCAACTCCGGAGCCCGCATGAGCATGTATCCCGCCCTTCGTCTGCGCCGCACCCGATCAACCGCGTGGAGCCGTGCGCTGGTCAGCGAAACATATCTTGCCCCCGCGCACCTCATCTGGCCGCTGTTCGTGACGAGCGGGCAGGGGGTCGAGGAACCTATCGCGAGCCTGCCGGGCGTGTCGCGCTGGTCGGTCGACGGCATCGTCGCACGAGCACGCGAGGCCAAGGCGCTTGGCATTGGCGTGGTCGCGCTTTTCCCCAACACGCCGCGCGATTTGCGTACCGAGGGTGGCGAAGAAGCGCTCAATCCCGACAATCTGATGTGCCGCGCAATCCGTGCAATCAAGGACGCTGTGCCCGATATCGGCGTGCTGACCGATGTCGCGCTCGATCCCTATACGGCGCACGGGCATGACGGGCTGGTCGACGGCGGCGGCTATGTGCTGAACGATGCGACTTCGGAGGTTCTCGTCGCCCAGGCGCTCAATCAGGCGAACGCCGGGGCGGACATCATCGCGCCAAGCGACATGATGGACGGCCGGGTCGGTTCCATCCGCGATGCCTTGGAAGAGAGCGGCCATGTCAACGTCCAGATCATGGCCTATGCGGCGAAATATGCCTCTGCCTTCTATGGCCCGTTCCGCGATGCGGTTGGCTCGGGCGGGCTGCTGAAGGGTGACAAGAAAACCTACCAGATGGACCCGGCAAACGCCGAAGAGGCATTACGCGAAGTCGAACTCGACATCGCCGAAGGGGCTGACAGCGTGATGGTCAAGCCGGGCCTGCCCTATCTCGATATCGTCCGCCGGGTGAAGGAACGCTTCGAAGTACCTGTATTTGCTTATCAAGTTTCAGGTGAGTACGCGATGATCGAGGCTGCCGCGGCGGCGGGTGCGGGCGACCGCGACGGGCTTGTTCTCGAAACATTGCTGGCTTTCCGCCGGGCGGGCTGTTCGGGCGTGCTGACGTACCATGCGGCGCATGCGGCGCGACTTTTGGGCGGGTAATCGAGACCGAACGGCTGATCCTGCGACCATGGCAGGATGCCGATATCGCTCCTTTCTTAGCGGCGACGAACACGCCCGCGGTTGTACGCTGGCTTGGCGGGCTGCAAGACGAAACGCATTACGCTGAGCTTGCGTCCAGAATGAAGGCAGGACAGGCGGCGCTCGGTCACTGCTTTTTGATAATCGAACGGCGCACCCATGCCCAACTGCTTGGCGCGTGTGGACTGCGCCGGGCAGATCACGCGGGTACGCCCGTCTTTAGAAAGCCGGAGCTCGGCTGGCGACTGCGCGAAGACGCCTGGCGACAGGGTTATGCCAAGGAAGCTGCGCTTGCCACCATCGCATGGGCCTGGGCCAATCTGAGCGACACGGAGTTGGTTGCCTATACGGTGCCTGGCAATCTCGCCTCATGGGGATTGATGGAGTCACTTGGCATGCAGAGGCGCAAGGCCTTCGATTTCGATCATCCGAAGTTTCCAGCCGAACATGAACTTTGCCTCCACATCACATAGGGGATCGCCCGGCCACAGTAGCGGGCGTTAACCATCTTCACACGGTTGGAGCGTTAAACCGTGATGCGGGGAGATCGGCGATGGTGCGTATTGCGGCAATCACAATGACAGGTGCTTCGGCAAGACGGCGCTTCACCTTGGCCATTCTCGCGGGTTCGTTCCTGCTTTTCCTTGTCCAGCCGATGATCGCGCGCATGGCACTGCCGCGGTTGGGCGGTGCGCCGGCGGTGTGGAACTCCGCGATGCTCGTCTATCAGGCGCTGCTGCTGGGTGGTTACGCCTATGCCCATTTCATCGGCCGCTTCGCTCCGCGTGTGCAGGCAGGTGTGCATCTGTCCCTGCTCGCCGCAGCGGCGCTGATGCTGCCTATAGGGCTGATCAGTGCGGAGCCGTCGGCAACCGCCAATCCCGCGCTGTGGACGCCGTGGTTCCTTGCCGCCTCCATCGGTCCGCTGTTCTTCGCCATAGCCGCACAAGC
>JBMOGG010000144.1:0-7842 GCA_049318505.1 Sphingomonas sp.
AGAATTTGTGCCTGGTCGGTGACACCAGTATCGGCGGCGAACGAGTGGCGCGCGAACTGGACACGCTGGTGCGGCTCTATGGCAAGCCCGCCTGCATTGTCAGCGACAACGGCACAGAGTTCACCAGCAAGGCGATTCTGAAATGGGCCAACGCCAACAAGGTCGATTGGCATTACATCGATCCGGGTAAGCCGCAGCAGAACGCCTTCATCGAGAGCTTCAACGGATCGTTGCGCGATGAATTGCTGAACGAGGAACTGTTCGACAGCCTGCCAGACGCCCGGCGCAAATTGGCCCTGTGGCGCTACGATTACAACCACGTCAGGCCGCACTCGTCGCTCGGCAACCGCACGCCAGTTCAAGCGCGTCGGGCGTTTGAGCTGGTTGGGGGCTCCACGCCCGACGCGCTTGAACTGGCAACGCAGCCATCATATCAAACCGGCAGACTCTCGTTATGAACGCGGGACCAGCGGGGGGCAGGTCACATCGCGCACCTGGAGTCGTTCCGCGCCAACACCGTCGATGCCGCCTCCGCCTATGTCGCGATCAGCAGGGCGCGGAAGAGCGCGGTCATCTATACCGACAGCCGCGCCAGCCTGATCGAAGCACTCGGGTTGCGCGATGGCGCGCAGGTCGGAGCGATCGATGAAGGTTTCACGCCGATAGGAGCGTCTTTCGACCTTTTATCAATGGCACTTTTACTCCTAATTGATCTCCATTTCATCCAGCGCCGCACGACCATCAGAAGTTATTTTAAGATAATGCGCGGAACGAGAGTCAGATTCCTCTGCGATTATTAAAGACATATTCGCAAGGCACTGCCCCCCTTCAATCGCATCAAGAGATACGCAATCATCGTTGGCTTGGCGCAGCTCGACGTCGATAAAACGAGCATCAAATATTGACCTCAATGCGCTCGAAAGATCATCGATATTAACACCGTGTCTAGCTACATATTCGCTTATCTCTTTAAAGGAATATCCCCCTTCGGATATGGTGTCTAGCAGCCAGGTTTTAAGTTCGTCTTTCGTCATTTCCGCAGCGCCGAGTTGCCTGCCAAGGGCACAACCTTTCCAGCATTTTTGCCGCCGACAATTTGAGCATATGGCCCTGAAGACTTAACTACACCGTCTGGTCCGGTTCTATTGCCGCCTCCAGTCATGATGCGAACTCCGTTATTTCCGGAAGCATCGCTAAAACGCTTTCCCTTATCACCACCAGTTTTCGCATCTCGCTCTGTCCAGCCCTTCGCCTTAGCTGCTTCTTCTACATCCTCAGGCGTCGCGCCTTCGACGCTATCCGGATCAGTGACATCAACCGCTTCATTGTGGAAGATCGAGTTAGCGAAGTTTCTAACGTTGTCGGCTATTCGCCTATTTAGTTTGATCTGCCTCGTGGCCCAGTCGCGGTTTTCCGCAGTGCCGGGGATGAAAACGAAAAACGGAATGTAAGGCCGTGTTCCTTTGACGACGATGTCATCGCCTTTTTCTCCTGTTGGATCGGTCCGGTTGACCGGATCGTTTGCGACATAGGCGTAGAGGTTTTGTTGGTCCTTATATCCGATAGGGTCTGCTTGGAGGAACCGACCGAGCGTGGGGGAATAGATGCGGGCCTTGTAGTAGTACATACCGAGCTCCGGGAGCCAGACCTGGCCGGTGTACTGGAAGCGACCCATGTTCGCAGCTCCTGGGACGCCCCAGTCGTCGTAGCTGTTGATCGCGATCTGCGTGCCGCTGGCGTCAGCGACAGCCGTTATAGAGCCTTGGTGGTCAGCGTAGAGGTAGCGCGGACTGGTGGTGCCGCTACCTTCATACCAGACCAGCGGATCGTCATCATCTCCGCCGTGCACATAGCGCCTTAGCAAGTTGCCACTGGCATCGTACTCGGCGATCAACTCGTCACCATCGTAGAGATAGCGGGTGTAAAGGTTGGAGCCATTAGTACTGACAGAGAGCCGCCCGAGAGGATCGTAAATGAGGCTCGCCGCTTTCGCGCCACTCGCGCTCACCAGCCGGTTCTCGGCATCATATACGAATGTCGATGAGCCGTCTCCAGTCAGGTTGCCGTTGGCATCATATGTAAAGCTCGCCGGACCGGCAGATTTGTATTGGTTAAGGCCATTGACCGCATATTGGCGGGTAAGGCTGACGTCGCCCCCATAAATATAGGCGTCATTGTTGCGTGTCCGGCTCACGATCTGCGATGCCGGATTGTAGCCGAACCCCTGCACCAGATCGCCAGATGTACCGTTGAGGTCGGTGCTCAGGCTGACCAGCCGATTGACACCGTCATAGCCATAGACTGTAGGGATTGCCCAGGCGCCCGAAACCAGTCGATAGAGCACCGAGACTCGCCCAGCACTGTCATAGGGCGGATAGAAGAGCGGCACACTGCTGTTGAGATCTGTGTAATAGATCCGGTCGAGGCCATCGCGATAATAATCAAAGTATTGCCCGTCAGGATGCGTAACGCGCCAGCGATTGCTGTTTACATCCCAGGTAGAGCCAATCGTACGTGAGACCCCGCCCATGCTTGAGGTGGATGCGATTGCACGCCCCATATTGTCGTAGGTGGTCGCGATTCCTTCGCCTGACCCTGAGTCAAAACGCGCGTAAAGCTGCAAGCCCCGGTTGTCATAACCGTAATAAACATCGCGTGTCGCCGCCGCTGCCGGACATCCGCCAACCTGGATCGGTGCGCAGCCATCGGGCACGATCTTCGACGTTGCCCGGTTGAGCGCATCATAGGCAAATGTAAGGACGCGCCCGTCACGCTTTCTGAGCGAGGTCCTGTTTCCGTTCGCGTCATAGCCATATTCTTCATAGTCAGTCGTCGACGACGTATCTGCGGTCGTTGGTGACGCGAAGTACCAGCGCTGTTGCCGGTCCAGCGCGTCATAGCTGTAAGTTGCCATTGTCCCGTTGGCATCGGTCACCGTCGCCGGCTGTCCGCTGCCGGTATAGGTATAGCTGGCATAATCCTGCTGCAGTGCAGTCCCGACGGCCTTTTGCACCTTCGCTACATATGAACTCGAACCGTAATACACTGTCTTGGTAATGCGGTCCGCGCCATAGGTTCCGCTCGCGCCCAGCGCACATGCGTCCGCAGGCGCTGCAGCAAAGTTCGACGCCGCGTTCATCCGCGTGACCGTGCATAGCGTACGGTCCAATGCGTCGTAGCTCCATTGGACCACTGACTGCGCCACCCCGGCAGTGCTCAATGTCTCGCGTATCTTGCGGCCGTCGAGATCATAAACGATGTCGCGCGTCCTGAAGACCGTGAATCCAGTCCATGATGCCGGGGCCACGGACTCCGACTGCCACGTCGCGAGCTCGCCGTTCTCGACCTTCACGAGCCGGCTATTCCCATCATAAGTGTTGCGCTCGGCCAGGTGGCGCAGGTTGCCGGCACCGTCCGGGTCAGGCGCAAGCGTACCCACGACGCGGCGATCTAGATCGTACCGAACGCCACTCGTAAACGGAGATGGAGCAGACTGCGCAAATGCTACCGCTGGAAGCAAAGTTGCAACCAGAGCGATAAGGCTATGCCACACGCTGCGGCACTTCGCTTGATTAACCGACCGGGTCATTGGCAGCTCCCCAATCCCGCAAGCGGCTTGGTCTCGCTGATTTTGTTGCCTTGCCAGTCGTAGCCGTAACAGGTTCGCGCAGCGATACCGGTCGCATCGTTTACGACCCCGCGAAGCAACAGATTGTTGGGGCCGCTATCGGGACCATATTCATAGGTGGTCCGTACTTCATCGGCGCTTCCCAATGCGCAACCCGCGCCGGAGGCAGCGCCAGTCTTGCACAGGCTTTTAGACGCCAACAGCCAGACATACTCGCCCGTTGGCGCATAGCCGCCGCCTGGCGTCCTTAGCCACGCTTGTCGCTGGACATAGGTAGAGCGCGTCTGAGGACGAACGCCGCCGACTGCTGGCGCCGTTTCGGTGAGAACGCCGCCGTGTGCCGGGTCATAGGTGTAATCGGTCTGGTTGTTGCGCGGATCCACAGTCGCTGTGGGCTTGTCGCATAGTTTTGCGTCCGAAGGCCCGGAACCGCATCCCAAGTCGAAGGTGCCTCCGCCATATCCCAACAAATAAGTGGCTCGCACGACATTCGATCCTGTCGGGATGGCTGCCGATCCCAATGCCAGGCAACACCGGTTCAAGGTCGAATCGGTCGGAACCCACTGGCCGCCATTTGTCAGATTGGGGTCCGGCACATCTTTTGGGAAAACCGCGCGCAGCGTTATGTTGCCGCGCCGATCGAACTCGTAATATTCGCGTATACCTCCCGGTTTTCTTACCAATGTCGGATGGGGAAGCCGGGTTTCAACCGATATGGGCGTGGTTCCTGCTGTGCCCGACAAACAACCATTGGGATATCGGTAGTCCGTGATGCCGTCAGGCGCCTCGATATGAACGAGATAACCGCGATCATAGTCGGCGATCGTAACCACTCCAGCGGCATCGGTCATTTCCGCACTCGACCAATAAGGCCAACACGGTTGGGTGGGCACATCGCTTGGGTTCTCGGGAGGCGTATAGCTATACCGCCAGACATTGCCCGTTGCGGTCGTTTGAACACGGACTTGATCGCGTTTGGTGCTCCACACATCGCCGGGCTGGCTACCAAAAGCGTTTTGTATGGCGCAGGTCGCGGAATTGACCAGCGAAATGCAGGTCACAAGGTAACCTTGTCCTGTTCCTGTATCTATGTTCGTGAAATTCGTTACGCCGCCGGAAGCGTCGGTCACACTTGTGAGGCGAGCTCCTGTAGCGTCATAGGCATAGCCGACCTTCAAGGTCGCGCCGCTGCAGGTCGTGCTGGCCGACACATAGACCTGGGTCGTATTAAATCCACACACCGCCGTAATGTTTTGATTGGCGCCGGCATCGAACACAACAGCATAGCCCAGGTTACTGACCGCTAATTTGATCTGCGCAGTGCTCGTATAAGTATAAGAGATCGCTGAACCATCTGCATACAGGGCGCGTTGAAGAAGGCGATTTCCAGTCGAATGAGTGTAAAACGCAAATACCGCCCCTGATCGATCAGTCATGCTCCACTGTGTGCCGGCGACCGTCAGTACCATCCCCTGCGCAGAGCTATTGGCAGGCGCATAAGTGTTGCCTGATGCAAACTTGAAGAGATATTCGGTGCTATCGACGACGACGCGTTGAAAATCGATTCCCCCGCTCGACGTGGTTGTGATCCCACCGCCCAGATTGTGACTCCAGCCACTTGCCAATCCTTGACCACCGGACGGGTTCAGTACCTGGCCAAAGCCTCCGAATGCGGGGCTGTCTCCCCAACTGCGCACCAGTTTAAAGGGGCCGATGCTGAGGTCGGTCTGCTGATAGCTGAACCGCCCGGTCTGGATGTTGACGCCTTTTGGGGACAGGCTGAACTGCTTGGGAAAGCTTAAGCGGTTATCTGCGGCAAACGCTCCGCCCACCAGTCCGAGCTGCAGCACCAGCACCAAGATAATGCCGCCTATCAGCCTCCAGCGTCTCATTGAAACTCCCCTGGCCATCAGTTGCACCCAGTTCCGTTGACGACGGTAAACGTCACGACGCCGGTTGATGTCGCGCCAAAGCTGTCTCGAACGGTGTAAGAGATGTTTCCGCTACCGGTGGTTCCGTAGGCCGTGAAAACGAGGTCGGTGCCTGTCGCTGCATACGCGTCGCCGAGCGGCGAAGTGCCAACGCTAACGAGCACCAGCGGGTAGTTCCCTTCGGGGTCGGTGTCATTGGCGATCACGTTCAATTGCTTGGAGGTGCATATGCCGACGTTGCCCAAAGCATCGAAATTTGCGACCGGCGGTTGGTTCGCCGCACCGCTCGCGTTGATGGTCGTTGTAGCTGTCCCTGTGCCGATCGAAGAGCCAGCAGAGGCCCCCGAAAGCGCCAACGAAAACTGTTCGGCGCCCTCGGTAACTCCGTCGTTGATGATGGGTATCGCTACGGTCTTGGCCGTTTCCCACGATCGGAACGAAAGTGTCGTACTCACGGCGGCAAAATCGCCCGGCGCAGCGGCGGTGCCATTGGCGGATGCCACGTTGACGGTGAGCACGCTGGCTGCTGTGCCGGATTTTGAGATCGTGAAAATTGCGGTCGCGCCTTCGTTGACCGAAGCGGGCGCGGAAATGCTGAAGACAGCAGCGTTGGTAGGCGTTGGCAATGGCTGACCGAAGGCTAAGGCAGACCTGTTCCCGGCGGGATCATATTTCGTGCCGCTTGCCTTGCCATTGCGTGGCCCACCTGAATTGGCTGACGAAATCAGGCGCCCCAATTCATCATAGGTGAATGCCGTTGTCTCGGCCGCAGTGACCGGCCCTGCACTGAGGAATGCGCCAAAAAGCGTTGTCAAAAATGCCAACCGCACAGCTTTTCCCCGACGAGTCTAATCTTTTGGAATGCTGACGGCAGTCATCCGTGATTTCAATACTCAGGGAAAAATAGTCAGTATCGTTCCAAAACTGTTTATGAGTACCGCTGTCCCGATGTTGTCTTTCTCGTCATCAACACGACTTTTTGTCAATTTTGCAAATCGACCTTATTCCCGTACTCTTGTGACCATAGAGTTCTGAGACTCGGAGCGAGGTGCGGAATGTTTCAAGCTGGAGCGCACGGTAGATCGACGAAGACGCCAGGCATTTGCTTCTCCCGCAAAATGCTGCGCCGGTTTAGCTTGATGGCCGGAGTTGCAGTGTTCGCGATATCAACGCCACTCTTCGCTGCTGAAACCATCAACTACACCTACGATGCCAAGGGGCGGCTCATACAGGTTGCGCGCACCGGCACGGTCAATAACAGCGTCACGTCGCAATATGCCTATGACAAGGCCGACAACCGAGCGAGCGTTTCCACCAGCGGCTCGCCGAATGGCACCCCCAGCCCACCTCCGTCACCGCCACCCCCGCCTCCTCCTCCACCTCCTAGCAACCGCCCGCCTGTCGCTAACCCGGACAGCGGAGGAACAATGGGCAAATGTCTGATCAAGACAGTCAACGTGACCGCCAATGATACCGATCCGGATGGCGATGCTTTGACGGTGATCAGCGCAACCGCGACGGGCGATATGATCGCGTCAGTGGCAAGCGCATCGTCCGTGCAGATCGAAAGCGGCCAGACGGCGGGGGCCAAGTCGATAAGTTACACGATCTCAGACGGTCGTGGTGGCACAGCCAGCAGTACAATCAGCATTACGGTATCGGGGGGCGTATGCAACTGATGAGCCTGTGGAGTTCGCATTGGCCAACCCTGGCTCGAGTTGCATCGATCTCGGGTTTTGATGCTGTCGGTGCCCCAAGGTCGGCAGCGCGACACTCGGCACGTCGAGCAGTCCTTTCAATGTTAGCCTCTATAGGACTGATGCACGGCGGTCAGGCCGCAGCCCAGATTGCGAATTCGACACCGCCGACGGTTATTACGCCGCTTTCGACTGAACCGGACCAGAACGCCGTCAATATTGCTACTGGACTGATTAAGATCAGCACGCCGGTTTTGGCGATCCCGGCAGCACCTCGGCTGAGGCTCGATTCGGTTCAGGACGCCCAACCTTATTTGAGCGCCAAGGTTGGTATGAACGCTGGCGCGAGTTACGTTGAGTCGTCCGTCTCGACGCACATTGGCGGCGGTTCTTCAGAGTCCTTCTCGTGCAAATTCGACGACGTCTGTTCCAACTATGGGGGGCATGGCGGCAGGCTCGATGGCGCGATTGCCCAAGGCGGACCGTACACGGCGACAATCGGCGGAAGCGGGGCTGTTTTCAACTTCAATCTGTTAAGTTACGATTCCGGTGGAACCGGCAACCGCCAGCTTATCTATTACGCGTC
>JBMOGG010000145.1:0-7840 GCA_049318505.1 Sphingomonas sp.
TTTGGACGCCGATCACCCCGCTAACAGGATCCCTTTTGCACGCCGATCCACAGCGTGCCTTTTCGATGGCTTCTTCAAGGTTGCTTGAGGCGATTTCGCTTTGGTCGTCTTCAGCGATTGCCAGACGGATCTGGTCGGTCGCGTCATCAAGCAGGCGTTCCTGTTTCTCGGCGGCCTTGTGGAAGATGTTGACGAACCCCCAGGCGAGGTCTTCGCCGGCGCGCTCCATCGGCGTGTCCGCGAACAGGCCAAAGAGATCGTTCCAGCAGGCGGTGACGGTCTGGCAAATTGCATCGTCGGACGGGATTTCCTGTGTGCCGGATTCGGCATCGCGGACGTTCAGATTTTCAAGGCCGAGCGCGATGAGCTGGGCGGCAAGACTGGTCTGCATTGAAGGTCTCCTGATGGTCACCAGCGGCAAATCCGGCGGCGTGAGCCCAAAATGACCGGGGCAACGGTGTTCGGGATGCGCCGCAGCGAAGCTGCGCCTCCGGGCGGTGGGGGAGCCGATTTTGTGGTGCCGGCGTGCGCGTCAGCGCCGACGCGGCTGCCGCAAAATTGGGGGCACCGCCGAGCCTTCCCGAGCATCGGGGTTTCGGTCAGGGCTCACCTCTCGCCGACGGACTCGCGGGTGATGAAGGGGACTCTCTTCGCGACCAGCTGCCCGCCCTGGCGACGCTGCCTCGCCTTTGATCAGCTGAGCAGCGGCAATCCGGTGCACACTGGTTCGTCACGATCGATGAGCAGCCAGTCACAGCCCTGACGTTCGGACTCTTCGAGGATCGCCCAAAGCGTGTCGGAGACGTCGACCGGTCGTTCATTTTCCAGAACAAGCGCCGTGTTCAGGAAGAAGCCGTAGCGAGCTGCCTCGACAGCGATGCCGTGGAAATCGATGGCGGGTCGACCATCGGCGATTGGCGCCGACCTGATCAGCCGTTCGATGGTGCGCAATTCCGCTGGCGGCAGGTGCCTTGGCGAAAGGACAGCAAGCCCTGAGATACGCATGACGGGACCCCCTTCAGACTGACGGCGCAGCGGTGTCGGCTGCGGCTAGTGGTTCAAGGACGATGGTGGTGCCGCTCGGGCCATGCTCGAGCCGCAAGACGCGATCTGCAGGGATCAACCAGCGGAGGTTTTCGTGGAACGCAGCCTCGATGCTCGCAACCGTTGCTGCCTCCTCACCCTGCAGCAGCGAAGTCGCGAGGATGATGCTTTGGCTCCGCCAGTAGCGCAGCTGGGTATCAAAGCTGTCGCAGTCCCGGTCGTCCGAATGGCAGAAGTAAGCAGCATCGAGATAATCTGCGAGGATGCCGGGGGTGAGCTTGCATATGGCTGACTCGAACCCCCTGACGACAGCGATGCTGGCACCTTCGAGGTCCCAGTTGTCGTCGGTTTGCAGCAGCATGTCGGTGTTGAGCTGATAGACCTGTTCAAGCCCGTGCTCGTTGACGGTGAGTTCGGCTGCGATCGCGTCGACGGCAGGATTGTCGAGGTTGAGCAGATCGCCGCAAAGTGTATCGACGTAGATAGCCGACCCTTGCTTGATGACGAAGCGCAGGCTTTCGACGCGGGCGAGCCTGTCGTACCAGTCATAGCCGGCGAGGCGTGCTTCGGCGCGCACGAGGCGCTCAGACATGGCATTGTTCGATACGGCAAGGGCGCGGGACAGGCTCTGCTCATCGGCAGTGCCCATCGTCGCGACCACGACGAGATCGTTGCCGGTGCGGATTATCCGTTCCCTGTAGTCGGCCAGCGCAGGGTCGGCAGTGATCGCCACAAAGCCGGTCAATCCTTCGGCTGCCGGTGCCAGATCGAACCCGAGGACCTTGGCGCGGCACCAGTCCTCATAAGGGAGCCGGTGCTGGCCGCGTTTCGCGATGGCGCCGTAAATGCCTTCCTCGACGGCGCGATTGAGGTATTCGAGGAACCTGGTTGCGACGATTTCCTTGCGAGCGGGCAGTGTCAGCTGCAGTTCCGGGCAATCGACAATGTCGATCTTCGTGCACCAGATGTTGCCCGATGCGATCTCCTTCACCATCGGCAGCTTGTGCTCGACAGTGAGGCCGTGAAAGTTGATCGATGACCGGAACACGCCGTAGCGATCAGGGGCGTTGAAGACGCCGATCCGCAGGCCGTCGAACTCTTCGATGGTTTCGGCGCCGTCGAGGAAGTCGAGGCGTTCCAGCACGATGCCGTTCAATTCGACCTCGATCGGATAGTAGCGTGCGCTGGCGGCGATCGCTTTGCAGGCATCGTCGATACGACCAGCAGATATCTCGACGGTGAACGTCGTGCCCATGCTGCGCACGCAGCCATGCACCTCGATATCGCGCCCCGATGTCCAGTCAGCGCCCTCGATTACGGCGGACCAGCCAAGGCTGCCTGTGCCGCGTGTCGTGACACGGACACGACGACCGGCGAGGCTGAACACGCCCATTCCGGCGGGGTCTTCGCTGCGCATCGTTTCCTTGTCCCACCCGGACGCGCCCAGGCGAAGCAACTTGGTCGGGTCCTCGATACCGTGGCCATTGTCGGCAATAGTCAGTGTCGCGCTGTGATGGCTGTGCTGGGTGGTTGTTACCACCACTCGGGTTGCGCATGCACGCCGCGCGTTCTGCAGCAGCTCCGTTGCGATGTCGGCTTCGGTCTGGTTGAACAGCCGTGTCACCTTGCCGATTAGGCCCGGGTCGACGCTGGCGTTGATGGCGTGAACAGTCATGATGCTGATCCTCTTGTCGAACGAGATGGTTCGAGCCGCCGCTGCCACCTTTCCTCTATGCGGGATCGCTCGCGTCGAATTGCTGCGAAAGCCGCTGTCCCCTCGTCATCCAGGGTTCGACGCGTAGTGCGCGGGCCCAATCGGCAAAGCTTGGGATGCGTCCGAGGTCTTCACGGACATGCTGTTCGCCGATCAGCCGGACCGGCACGATCCGGCCATCGCTGTTGGTGAGCGTGGTGCCAAAGATCGCCTCGAGCATGAAGATGCCCTCGGAGTGGTGCCGCAGCGCTCGGTGCCTGAGATCGCCGATGTGGGCCTTGCTCTGGTCGAACCAGTCGTGGAGGGGCTGGTAATCTTCCGGTTTACCGCCCCATTCGCGAACGCTCGAGAGCGAATGATAATAGCAGTGCGACACGGCTCAGAACGCGCGTTCTGAGGTGTCGTAATCGACAAATCGCGACCGATGCTCGAGCGTGATCGTTTCGCTGGCAACAGCGAAAGTGATCAATCCGCAGGCTCCCTCGCCGTCCTCCCAGCCACCATGGGTGGTTTCGAGAACGTTGCAGGCGGCAGATTCGATGGCATCACGCAGGGCATGGGCTTCTTCGCTCTGGGTGAGGTTGTCGAACCCGAGCGTGACGATCGTGATCCTTGTTTCCGGAAATTCGACAGGTTGATTGTCGGCGTCAAAGGCTTGCGGGGGTTCAAGATTGCCCTCATCGCCGCCGCCATCATATTCGATGGTGACACAGGCGATGCCGGCGGCGGCGAGCGCGGGAAAGATGGCAGCCTTGTTGAACGCGATGGTGCTTTCGAGTGCCGCATCTGTTGCCGCGAGAAAACTGACGATGCGGTCAGCGATATGAGCGCTCGTCGTGGTCGACGTGATTTGCAGCAATGCTGCCGGGTGGATCGTGTCGGTCATGAAAAGTCCTTTCTCGATTGAAGGCTGAATGTTGAAGTTGGCGTGGTGATCAGGCGACGAGACGCTCGTCGGAGACAGGCACGGGAAGGCCGAGGTCGCGGCACAGCCTGGCCGCGAACACGCCGGCGTTGGTCAGTTCCCGGATGCCGGCGTAGTGGTTCCGCATCCCGGAGTAATCGCGGCGGCCATTGCAGCGGCGGTACATGATCTCGCCATTTTGCGAGAAGCCGCCGCACGACACAGTGACGTAAAGCTCCTCGCTGTGAAGGACGATATCGCCCGACACGGCAATGCCACCGGGGTTCGAGCGGATGTCGAAGTCATTGCGCTCATATCCAAGCGCTTCGGCAAGCCGGCTGAGTGCCTTGCGTGCTTCGGAGTGAAAAGCCTTTTTGGCGTCGGCGTCATAGGCGACACCGACGTAGGCCAGCGTAACCAGCATCGGCTTGCGGCGAAGGTCGCTAATGGCCGCCATACAGTTCTGGCGGAGCGCTGCATCGGAGCGGCCGTTTGCGGTGGCGACGCTGGCAAGGTGCCGCGCCAGCATCAAGACAGCGGGATCGGTCTCGGCGGCGGTCCCCGAGCGGCGGCAGTCCTCGATGGCGGCCGACAGGCCGTGGACAGCGCTGGAAAGCGTGCTCAGAGCCGATGGGTCGACAGCTTGCTGGAAGCGAAACGCGGTATCGTAGCTCATCGAAGGTCTCCTTGGTGGGGGTTGAGGGCGTCCACACGCCGCCCCCTCCCCTCCCGATCAGTCGCTTTGGACGACGGTGATGGTGAACCGCGACCCGTCTTCGAACAGGACGATGACAGCGCCGGTGACGAGGTCCTGGTCCGCCAGTTGGATCCTGTTGTCGGACTGGCTGATGGTGCCCTCGATAAAGCGCGCGAGCTTTTCCGCCGAAGGCGACGCGGGAGGCGGCTTTCTGGGTGCCATGGCTCTGATCCTTTCAGGCTGCGATGGGCAAAGCGTCGTCGAAATCTTCCTCGATCTCGTCGGCATTGTTCATGCTTTGTTCTGCTCGCGTCAACAGGTAGCCGGCGGCGGCTTCAGCCTTGGCGGCGGCAGAGAGCAGGGCCTTCTCATCGTCCTTCAGGATCTTGATCCAGGACGCGATGTAGCTGGCGTGGTTGTCGAGATGGGTGACCGGCAACCCGAGTTCGGCACCGATGAGCGCGCTGGAAATTTCGGCTACCAGCTCTTCGCGGGCATAGTCCTCGGAGCCGAATCCGTTGCTGATCTTGCGGTCGAGCCTTGAAGAATGGCCTGTCCAGTGACTGAGTTCATGCCCGGCGACAGCACCATACTGGGCATAGCTTTCGAAGTCCTGCCAGTGCGGCATGTGAATGACATCGAGGCTGGGAATGTAGCAAGCGCGCGACCCTCCGTTGATGATCGTCGCGCCCGATGCTGCAATGAATGCGTCGATCGTCTCGCGGTGTTCTTCGTCGGGAATGGCACGCGGCGCCGGCGGCGTCACATAGCGATCGGGAAGGCCGTCGATCTGGCAGACGTTGAAGACATTGTAGGTCTTCATCACGCGGCGCTGCGACCGCTGCTCTTCGCCCGTGGCTGGGTCCTGTTCGGTCTTCCCGTAGGACTTGTAAAACACCGCAATGGTCGACTTTTCGCCTTTGCGGACCTGCCCGCCGAGTTCCGTTGCTTGTCGATAGGTCATCCACGTCGGCATCGAAAAGCCGCGCTCCTCTGCGACGCACCACAGCCAGATGACGTTGATGCCGCGATAGGGCTTTCCACAGGCGCGCATCGGTCTGGTGATGTCGCACGCTGTTGTCCAGGGCCGCCGCCACGGGCTTGTGCCTTCCTCGAGGCGCTTGATGATCGCATCGGTGATGATCCGTGCCGGCGAAACGGTGTCGGCGCGAGACTTTGCAACAAAGCGGCTTTTGGGAGAGGGCATGACGGGGCTCCTTGGACTTGGCCCGCCGGACTGGCCGGGCTGATTGCCCGCCACCGTCTTTCCTCTGATCGTGTTTTCTTAAAGCATATGCCGAGCAACATCCGCGATTGTGGCCCTCAAAAACCTATCCATTCATCTCCCAAGGATTGATGAGTGAAACGCCCGTGGCCTCGAAGTCTGCCGTGTTTCGCGTTACGACTTGCATACCGTGAACAAGCGCGGTCGCAGCGATCATTGCGTCCCGGTCGGACTTTCGGTCAGGAATATGCAAGGCAGCACATCGGCGCGCTACCGGTGTATCGAACGCGATAATCCGGCCATCGAAAGCTGTGAGAACATTGTTCTCGAGCCAGCCTCGCAGCAGCATGCCTTGAGCAGGATCTTTGCGTTCGATCTGCAGAATGCCGATTTCGATTTCGAGGATAGTGATGCTCGAGATGAACAGCATCGGGACAGCCACGCTGGCGGCCCAGGCAACGACCTTGGCATCGGCCCGGCCCGACGGCGCCTTTCGAAGCTCAGAAACGACATTGGTATCGAGAAGATACATCAAGAAAGGTCGGCCGGCCGATAGAGTTCGCTTTTGAGGCGCTGCGGTTCGAATTCGATGTCCTCTGTTCCCGCCATCCCGAGGAGCTCGACGATGCTGCCGGCCGATGCCGACAGGCGTCGATAATCGTCGATAGACAACAGGACATGCGCCGGCTTGCCGCGATCGGTGATGAAGACCGGCCCATTTAGCGCGGCGCGCTTGGCGCCGCTTGCATCCTGGTTAAACTCGCGGCTCGATACTGTGGTTACGCTCATGACACGCGCCTCTCTATAAGTAGATATGTATCTACATGATGGCGCCCTCGGGTGCAAGGCTAGGCGGCAGCCTGCTCTGGTTCGTGCAATCCAACGATAATACCGATGATGGCTGGCGCCTTCTCCACCGGCAAGAACAACCGGGTCTTGTAGGAGATGATCTCGGTGAATCCGCCGAGCGATTTGTACCAATCGAGCTTCTCGGGCGCGAACCCCTTGAGCTCGATACGGCGGGTGCCGTTGACCAGCGAGGGCCAGATCGACATGTCTGTGCCGGGCAAGTCGACCTTGCGGCCCTGTGCCATGGCAGATTTCACGAGCACCTCTGGATCGACATCGATCTTGATGGCGATGCCGAGCTTGGTCGAAAGTTCGCCCAGGTCGGCGTCGGGAACGATGCGGCCCAGCCACGATTGCCCAGCCTTGTCGGCAATGCGCCAGACGCGGACCTCGTCGCGGGGCAGCTTGTTCCAGATCGGCAGCAAAAGCCCGGTGGCGATGTTGATCGTCTCGATCTCCATGCGCTCGGCGGCGGCAGCTGCTTCGGCGTGCCAAAGCGGCTCGAATATGCCGAGGTCAATTTCTTCCCAATGGCTTTCTTCGAGCGTTGACCGTTTGATACGCTCGCTCTTTGTCGGCCGGATCAGATGTTCGACCGGCAGCACGGCACCGTCGTCAGCCATGACGCTGACGCCTGGCACGGCCGCTGCAACCATTTGGGACCGGCCGTTGCGGAGCCAGCGGACACCGCGACGTTCGCCGCTTGCTGCCATCATCCGCTCGAATGACAGGATACGCGGGCGGAAGTGCATTTCGAGCCGTAGCAGGTGGCTTTCGGCACCGGTGTCAACATCGCGCCGGAGCAGATGGCGTTCGATCTCGACCATGCGTTCGGCAACAATCGTCTCGACGCCGACATCGAGCTTGCCGGCTTCGCGCAGCGCATCGATGCGGGCCTCGACGAGGCCGAGATACTCGTCGAACACGGCGTTCTGCAAAGCGATCGGAAAGGCCAGAAGGCGGTTGAGCCAACGCTGGATCGGCGGCAGGTCATCCTTCAGGCCGCCGCCGTCCTCGTCCGTTAGCTTCAGCCCCGATTTCCGCTCGAAGGTCGTGAAGTCGATGCTGGTCAGCTTCTTTTCGTAGAGGAGGTGATACCAGCGGTTGAGCGCTTCCTTGGCATGGGCGCTCTCGAGATTATCGGCCGCATTGAACAGGTTTTGGCCGCCGGTCTGGCGCTGGCCGCGTGTCAGGGCGCCGAGGCTGTCGAGGCGACGCGCGATGGTCGAGATGAAGCGCTTCTCGCCTTTCACATCGGTCGTGACCGGCCGGAACAGCGGTGCTGAGGCTTGGTGGGTCCGGTGTGAGCGGCCAAGCCCCTGGATGGCAGCATCGGCCCGCCAGCCCGGCTCGTGTCAATCGGCGTTCAAACGGGACCCACTTGAAGGGCATATCGGCGTGCAAAAG
>JBMOGG010000146.1:0-7679 GCA_049318505.1 Sphingomonas sp.
CTAGCCGGGCCTCAGACGATGAGAACCGTACTTCCTGTCGTCCGCCGCCCTTCGAGATCGATGTGTGCTTGGTTGGCCTCCTCGAGCCTGTAGGTCTGGCCTATGGTTACCTTGATGATGCCTTTGCGGAACATATCCCAGACATGGTCGCTGCCCGCAGCCCTTTCCTCGGGCAGCGCATAATAATCGAACAGCGTCGGCCGCGTGTTGAACAGCGAGCCCTTTTGCGCCAAAATCCCCAGATTGACCCCCGCTACCGGACCATCGGCATTGCCATAATTCACGATCAACCCGCGCCTTCCGGTCGAATCGAGCGACGCTTCCCATGTTGCCATACCGACCCCGTCGAACGTGACGCGGACGCCGTCACCACAGGTGAGCGCCCGTACCCGCGGCGCAACCGGTTCGTGCGTATAGAGGATGACCTCGTCCGCCCCCGCAGCACGCGCGGCCTCGGCCTTGTCGGGCGTTGAGACCGTGCCGATTACCCGCGCTCCGGCATGTTTCAGCCACTGGACCAGCAACAGCCCGACCCCGCCGGCGGCAGCATGGACCAGCACGTCCCAGCCCGGTTGCACCTTGGCGCAGCGTTCGACCAGAAATTCGGTTGTGCAGCCTTTGAGCAAGCCTGCCGCCGCCGTCGCATCGTCGATGTCATCGGGGATCAGGAATAGGCTGGCAGCCGCGACATTGCGTTCGGTCGCATAGGCCCCGAGCGCTGGCCCGAAGGTCGCGACACGATCACCAACCGACAAGTCGACGCCTTCGCCGACAGCCTCGACGACACCTGCCGCTTCCAATCCAAGACCGCTGGGCAGCGCCACCGGATAAATCCCGCGCCGGTGATAGGTGTCGATATAGTTCAGTCCGACGGCGGTCGACTGGAACCGTACCTCGCCAGGGGCGGGCGGCGGCAGTTCGACATCGACCCATTCGATTACTTCGGGACCGCCGACCTGCGAAAACCGTGCTACGCGCGCCATGCTTTACTCCTAACAGATTTTGCCACCGACCCATTCGCCCGCTGCCGCCAAAAACGGATGAATCGTCCAATGCTCCCAAACACCCGCCACAAAATATGGGTCCGACCGAAGAACGGCGTCGGCCTCAGCTGCGTCGGCGACGTCAAGCACAACCAGCGAGCCGATGATCGCCCCGCCTGCGTCTTTCAGCGGTCCCGCGACGGCTATTTTGTCGATGATCAGCGCGATATGCGCAAAATGGTCGTCGCGGGCAGCAGCCCGGATGGGGGCGCTGTCGGACGCGTCCCACGCCATTACGGCGAAATGGGTCATGACGCAGCCCCGCTGTCACTGTTGATCTTGGCCGCCTCAATGAGCAGCACCTGACAATCGGCGATGCCCGCGCGCAGCTTCTTCACCTCGGCATAATCGGGCGAATTCCAGAATGCCTCCGCCGCCGCGCGGTCGGGCCATTCAGAAATGACCATCGAAGCCGCATCTCCGAACTCACCCTCGAGTAGCGTCGCACCCGGTCCCCGCAAAACATATTTCCCGCCAAACTGCCCGACGAGCGCCGCGGCCGCTGCGCCGTATCCTTTGATGAATGCCTCGCGGTCGGAAATTGTGGCGGTGACGATCATATAGGCAGGCATGGCGGACCCCGTTCGTTTGGCACTTGGGTAACAGGCCGAGCCCTTGATTGCCCAGCCCGTAAATTTGTCTGGACAACTTATCAGGAAAATGAAAGGCTAGAGCTAATATAACTGTGATCTTTGGGGGGGACACCGCATGACATTTTCGATCAAGGCCTGCCTGCTTGCCGTCACGGCACTGGTGCCCGCCACCGCATTCGCGCAAGTCGCGCCTGCCGACAACAACGGCAACGCCGACATTATCGTGACCGCACGCAAGTTCGAGGAAAAGCTCCAGAACGCGCCGACGTCGATTTCTGTGGCCACCTCGCAATCGATCGACCGCCTCGGCCTTAACAGCGTCGCCGATATCGCCCGGACCACGCCGGGGCTCGTTCTCGACAGTAGCTTGGGCCGCTCGGGAGGCGACCGCCCGGTCATCCGCGGTCAAGCCAACATCAATGGCTTTTCAGGCGTCGCCTATTTCATCGACGGCATTTATTACACCGGCTCGCTGTCGGACTTCGATCCGTACAACATCGAGCGCATGGAGGTGGTGCTGGGTCCACAGTCGGCGCTCTATGGCCGCAACACCTATTCTGGCGCGATCAACCTCGTCACCAAGCAGCCCGGCGAAACCTGGAGCGGCCGCGTGCAAGCCGATATCCGCGAAAATGGTCGCTATGATCTGACCGGTACGGTCAGCGGCCCGCTCGGCGGTGGCTTCGGCGTGCTGCTGAGCGGGCGCTATTACGACAACCGCGGCGAATTCATCAACGCGTACGACCGTACCCGCCTTGGCAAGCAGCGCACGGCGTCGACGTCGGGCACGTTGAAGTTCGACGACGGCGGCCCGTTCCGCAGCACCATCCGCGCCAATTATTCTTCGACGTCGGACGGACAGGCCGCGACTTTCGGCACCAGCACCTATGAAAACAACTGCTTCTTCGATCGCGGCACCGCCTATCGCGGCCAAGGGCGGTATTTCTGCGGCGTGATCCAACCGCGCGCGGTTACCAGCGACTGGCGCCGGCAGTTCACCGATCCTAATTCGGTCGGGACACGGTTCGATGTACTCAACGTCGCGGTGCGGATGGATTACGATCTGACCGACAATCTGACCCTGACCTCGCTGACCGGTTATAATTCGCGCGAAACCAATGTGAAGACTGACGGCGACTATACCGGCCTGCACTTCCAGCAGGGGGTGTTCGGCTCAATCCTTGCGGGCGGGACGCTCAGCCTGATCAACGCGGGCGCGGCGACGGACTTCACCAACTCGACCAACGGCTATGTCCGCGACGCGTCCGAAGAAGTGCGGCTGCAATATACCAGCGACCGGGTCCGCATTCTCGCAGGCGGCTATTATTTCCGACAGACCGACCGCAACAATGTCGACCGTGTGCTTCCCGCAGATGCGCTGGACCAGGCAAAGGCCGCTGTAATCGTGCAGGCGCAGCAGTTCTGCAACGCAACGCCCGGCTGCCTGCGCATCGCAGCGACCCCGTTCACGACGCCGATCTCGATCAGCGCCGCCGACCGGACAGTCACCTTCGTCACCACCCGCAATCTTGCCGCCTTCGGGTCGGTTGATTTCAAGTTCACCGACAATCTATCGTTGAACCTAGAAGGTCGTTACGCCGAAGAGAAGGTCACGCAGGATACCCAGCCTTACGCGGTTGGCCAGACCCCGCCCGCCTTTGCAACGGTTTCTGCAACCTTCACGCGCTTCACCCCGCGCGCAACGCTCAGCTGGCAGGCGACGCCAAACCACCTGTTTTACACGACATATGCGGAGGGCTCGAAACCTGGCGGCTTCAATGGGGCTTTAGCCATTTCCGCCGGCGTGCCAACCTATGCGCCGGAAACGTCGCGCACTTTTGAATTCGGTACCAAGAACACGTTCCTCGACGGCAAGCTGACCGCCAATCTCTCGCTCTATCACACCGATATCGCGGGATATCAGTTGACCCAGGCCATCACCGTCACCAACCCGACGACCAACCAGCTGACCCAGACCTCGATCATCCGCAACGCGGGCAATGCGCGGATTAACGGATTCGAATTCTCGCTGATCCTGAAACCCGTCCGCGCGATCACGGTCACCGCGAATTATGCGATGGCGGATTCGCGGTTCAAGACCGGCACCGACCAGGTCTATGGCTTGTTGCTCGACGTCGCCGATGATGGCCTGGTCAACTGCTCGACCGGCAATCAGTTTCCAACGCTTGCCGGGTGCACGTCGATCTATGGTTCGATCGTTGGCAAAGCCATTCCGCGCGCACCGGTTCATACCGCCTTTGTCGATATCGACCTGCATCAACCGCTCGGCAGCAGTGGTTGGACCTTCTTTGCCGGTGCGAACGTCAACATGATTTCCACATCCTATGATCAGGTCGCCAACCTCGCCTCGACAGGCGGCTCGGCAGTCGTGGACGCGCGGCTCGGCTTCGAGAACAGCATGCTCAGAATTCAGGGCTATGTCCGCAATCTAACAAACGAGACTTCCGTCGCCCAGCTGATCCGCTATGCGGGTCCGGATCTTCGTCGCAACTTTGTCGGCGGGCTGCGTGCGCCGCGCAGCATCGGCGTAATCCTGTCGGCGAAGTTCTGACGGGGCCTGACAAAGAACGGGGGGCGGATCATCCGCCCCCCTTTTTGCGTCGCGTGCCTCAGTTTTCAGGCTTGGAAACCGCCCGCTTTGCGTCGATCCATTTCTTGAACGCGCTCCACGTCGTGACATTTGGGCGCGCATCGTCGACAGGCGGCGGGGCGACGTAGATCGGGTAGTTGGCGGCGATCTCGTCGCGGACGACGGCGGGCAGCTCGTCGCGGCTCTTCAGCTTGGCCCCCGAAGACTGGAACACCAACTGCCCCTCACGCCCGCGCATCTTCATCCAGGGCAGCCATTTCGAAACACGCGTCCAGGAGATCGCCGGATACACCGTTGGCTTGGCGGTATCGAGCAGGTCCTTGGTCAGCATCGTCGATGTGAGCATTTCCATCGCGTGATAATTGCCGCCGATATAGTCCTGATAATCGCCCGCCAGCGGGTTGGTATAAAACAGTGGCGCAAGCCCGCCAGTCATGGT
This sequence comes from Sphingomonas sp., assembly GCA_049318505.1. Lineage (GTDB taxonomy): Bacteria > Pseudomonadota > Alphaproteobacteria > Sphingomonadales > Sphingomonadaceae > Sphingomonas_O. The sequence continues at coordinate 4,687 of JBMOGG010000146.1, forward strand.
CCAGGGACCAAGTTGCTGGAGCTTAACCGTATAGGGCTTGCCGTCGGCAGTCACCGGAAAGCTCGGACGACCGTTCACGGGATCGTTGTTGACGTGCATCACCTCGACGGTTTCGCCCGTCCACGGATTCTTCCATTCGCGCAGCACCTTGTTCGTCGTAACGTCGGTGTAGAAGAGCACTTCGCGGCTGACCATGCGATAGCCCTTGCCGCGCTTTGGGTCGGTCACCGTGACGCATTGGCGGATGTTCATCGCCTCGGTATCGAACAAATGCCGGTCCGGCTCGCCGTCGACGCGCGACCAGACTTGCCCCGAGAAAGAATAGACCGCAGGAACGCCGTCGGCGACGCCGCACGCGGTCCTCTTGTTAATCTCGAGCGCATCCTCGGGCTTCGACGGATCGAGCGTGCGGGCGACTACCGGCTGCACGCCCGCGCAGACAGCGGCCGCAATGACCAGCCCGCGCCGCATCATTTGCCTTTCGCCGCGCGCTCGGCATCGATCTGTGCCTTGAACACCGTCCAGGTCGTCGCGTTCGGCCGGGGATCGTCACCCGGGGGCGGGGCGGTCCAGATCGGGTAGTTCTTCGCAATCTCGTCCTTCATAACGGTCGGTAATTCGTCGAAGCTGTGCACCTTCGATCCGATCGCGTTGAAGATCATGTTCCCCTGCCGCCCACGCTGTTTCATCCACGGCATCCAGTCCGAAATGCGGACCCAGGACACGCTGGGGTAGGACGTCGCGTTCTTGGTATCGAGCATATCGTTCGCGTCGGCCACGAAATCGAAAATCTCCATCGCGTGGTATTTGCCACCGATATAGTCCTGATAGGCGCCAGCCAGGGGGTTTTCGTAGAAAAGCGGCGCCTCGAACGACATGAACAGCCATTTGCCCTCGCGCCGCCCCGCAAAGCTCGCGGGCTTGCCATCGGCCCCGATAGGGAAATTGGGTCGCGAGTTTACCGGATCATTGTGGATGTGCATCACATCGACGGTCTCGTTCGTCCAGGGATTTGTCCACTGGCGCAGCACCTCGCCGGTCTTGGGGTCGAGGTAGAAGAGCACTTCGCGGCTCACGAGCCGGTATCCCTTGCCCCGCTTGGGATCCTCGACAGCGACGCACTGGCGCACGTTCATGCCCTCGGCGAAGAACAGCAGCCGGTCAGGCTCGCCCTCAACCTTCGAATAGATTTTGCCGGCAAAGTGGTAGACAGCTGGTTTACCGTCGGCCTCGCCGCACTGGACGCGCTTCGAAATCTCGAAGGCGTCGGCGGGCACGGCGGGGTCAAGCATGCGTGCCGACGCAGCAGTGCCCAAAGTGCATGCCACCGTCGCCGTGGCAAGCAGCGCGAGTTTCATAAGCGTCATTGCGGTTTCTCCTCTGAAACAGTGTCGATCGTACAGCTGCCCTGCATCCAGCGCAGATTGATGCCGATCATACTGGCGCTGGGGTCCGCCCAGCTGTAGCTTTCGGCGTGATCGAAATTGTCGGGCTTGTGGACATAGAGCACCAGGCTCGGGCGGCTCGTGCCGCTCGGCCAGATGACGTTCCGCATTCGTAGCTCGACTTCAAGCGCGCCGGTTGTGCCGCCGCCGAAGCGCACCCGCCCGCCCTGATCATGGAGTTTCAGATCGCGCGCGGCCACCCAGTCCTCGCTGCCATCCGCTTTTTTTACCACTTTCGGCGATGCGCCCCAGCACGTTGCGGTGCGCGCCTGGCGTAGCTCGGTAACCCTCCCGTCCGCTAGGATCAGGCTGGCGCGATTCGGCAAATTCCCGGGTAAAAGGCCTTTATAGGCTGTTGCTGCAACCGGCTTGCCGTACACATCGACGAACGACAGCTTCCCGTCGGCCGCCACCATGATTCCGATCCACGGCGCAGCAGGACGCTTCGCCAGCGTTTCAAAATAGACTTCTTCCTCGTTGGTATAGGTGCCAGGCGGCAGGGTTGCCGCACTTGCCAGCATAGGCATTGCCATCGCCGCCAGCGCAAGAACCGCTCCCCGCATCGCCGCTTCTCCCTCGAATGACAGGGCTAGACCGATTCGAAAAAAAAGCAAATATGTCCGGACAACTTTTTACGGACATGATGATGCGCTGGCTGCTTTCGATCCTGCTGATATTCCTGCCGGTCGCGGCACCCGCCGTCGACAATCCTGATGGCGCGACGATCCTCGCCCGCGCTACCGAGGCGCATGGCGGCGACAGCTGGGCAAATGCGCGGACTTTGGTGTTGGAGGGCCATGCCGTGTTCTGGGGACCAACCGGGCCCGGACCGCGCGCGACCGCCGACGATTACCGGATGTGGCGGGTTTTCGATCCCGGCCGTACCGCGGCGCACACTGCGGAAGGCAAGGTACGGATCGTATCGAAAGCGAAGGGCATCCAGCAATTCACTATCGGCTTCGACGGTATGACGACATGGAACGAGAAGGGCGTCATCCCGAAAGCCGAGGCCGATGTCTTCTGGGCGTCCAACTTCGGCTTCGGCATCATCCGCCATGCAGGAACTGCCGGCTTCAAGGCCGAGCGCGTGGCGGATGACGCCATTGGCACGCACCGGCTCTACATGGTTCGCCTGACCGACCCGACCGGCGGTGTCACGCTTTTCGGCGTCGATCAAAAGACGGCAGCGATCCGCACTATGGGCTTCATGACGCCCAAGGGTTGGCACGTCCGGACCTATGATGATTTCGTCACACTGAAAAATCCGCGCTGGCTGCAGGCGCGCAAGGTCACGCTCTATTATAACGGCGTGAAGACCAATGAAGTCTATTGGTCCAGAACGGCGGTGAATGGTCCGATCGACGACGCGTTGTTTCGCCTGCCACAGCAATGATCATTTCCAAGGCGATGATAAGACCACACCCGCCGGCAACAGCAGGCTTAGCGTGTTCATTATCGATGAAGTCGGCGAACCACGCTTTGCGGCGCAGCGCAGAAGCGGATGTGGCACCTTATGATTGCCTCAACCTCGCGCAAAACCCCAATGGT
>JBMOGG010000147.1:0-7666 GCA_049318505.1 Sphingomonas sp.
GTTCGCGATCCTCAGCAAGGTCGATCGCCTTGGGCGACGTCCCGAGGATCGGGATCCCCGCCTCTTCCAGCGCCTTGGCGAGATTGAGCGGCGTCTGCCCGCCGAACTGGACGATGACGCCCTTCAGCGTGCCGTTCTGCTGTTCGACATGCAAAATCTCCAGCACGTCCTCGGCGGTCAGTGGCTCGAAATACAGGCGGTCGGACGTGTCATAATCGGTCGACACCGTCTCCGGGTTACAGTTGACCATGATCGTCTCATAGCCCGCGTCGGCCAGCGCAAAGCAGGCGTGACAGCAGCAATAATCGAACTCGATGCCCTGCCCGATCCGGTTCGGTCCGCCGCCAAGGATGACAATCTTCTCGCGGTTCGACGGCGCGGCTTCGCACTCGGGTGCGCCAAAAATCGGGGCTTCATAGGTCGAGTACATATAGGCGGTCGGCGCGGCGAATTCGGCCGCGCAGGTATCGATGCGCTTGTAGACGGGCCGCACGCCCAGCCGGTGGCGCAGTGCGCGGACATCACCCTCGCTCGCGCCGCCGGTCATGGCGCGCACCGTTTCGCCGATCAGCCCCGACGATCGTCCGAAGGCCTCGCGCGTGCCTGCACGCAGCCCCGACGAGCGCAGCGCCAGCCAGGCAAGCCGCTTGTCCGAAAAGCCCATCGACTTCAGGCGACGCATAGCATCGGCATCCTGCGGCAGGCCGTTGGTCATCACTTCATTCTCGGCAGCGACGATCTCGGCGAGCCGGTCGAGGAACCACGGGTCGAACTTGGCGACCTGGTGGATCTCGTCGACGCTCAGCCCCTCCCGCAGGGCCTGCGCCGCCACGAGCAGCCGGTCGGGCGTTGCACGGCTGAGTTGGGCGATGATCTCGTCATGCGGTGCGCCGACGAGCGCATCGACCTGATTGAAGCCCGACAGGCCGGTCTCGAGCCCGCGCAACGCCTTTTGCAGGGATTCGTGGATGTTGCGCCCGATGGCCATGACTTCGCCGACGCTCTTCATGGCGGTCGAGAGCAAGGGTTCGGCACCCTTGAACTTCTCAAACGCAAACCGCGGGATTTTGGTCACGACGTAATCAATCGTCGGTTCGAACGATGCAGGCGTCGCACCGGTGATGTCGTTCATGATCTCGTCGAGCGTATAACCGACCGCCAACAGGGCAGCGACCTTGGCGATGGGGAAGCCCGTCGCCTTCGACGCCAGCGCCGAGGAGCGCGACACGCGCGGGTTCATCTCGATCACGATCAGGCGGCCGTCGGCGGGGTTCACCGCGAACTGCACATTCGACCCGCCGGTCTCGACGCCGATCTCACGCAGGCACGCGATGCTCGCGTTGCGCATGATCTGATATTCCTTGTCGGTCAGCGTCAGCGCGGGCGCGACGGTAATCGAATCGCCCGTGTGGACGCCCATCGGGTCGATGTTTTCGATCGAACAGATGATGATGGCGTTGTCGTGTCTGTCGCGAACAACCTCCATCTCATATTCCTTCCAGCCGAGGAGAGACTCCTCAATCAGCACCTCGGTTGTCGGCGACGCATCGAGCCCGCCGCGCACGATGTCCTCGAACTCGGCGCGGTTATAGGCAATGCCGCCGCCCGTGCCGCCCATCGTGAAACTGGGGCGGATCACCGCCGGCAGGCTGGTGCGTTCGAGGATTTCGAGCGCCTCGCCGTAGGTGCGCGCAATGCCACTGCGCGCGCTTTCGAGGCCGATTTTGGTCATCGCCTCGCGGAATTTCATCCGGTCCTCGGCTTTGTCGATCGCTTCGGCATCAGCGCCGATCATCTCGACGCCGTATTTGGCGAGCGTGCCATCGTCGAACAGCGCGAGTGCGGTATTGAGCGCGGTCTGCCCGCCCATCGTCGGCAGCACGGCGTCGGGCCGCTCCTTTTCGATGATCTTGGCGACGATCTCAGGCGTGATCGGCTCGATATAGGTCGCGTCGGCCAATTCGGGATCAGTCATGATCGTCGCCGGGTTCGAATTAACCAGAACGATGCGATACCCCTCTGCTTTCAGTGCCTTGACGGCTTGCGTGCCCGAGTAATCGAACTCGCACGCCTGCCCGATGACGATAGGCCCAGCGCCAATGATGAGGATGGAGGAGATGTCAGTACGTTTGGGCATTTGACTGCATTGCTTTCATTGCATACATTGATTGCATTGCAATCAATCGAGATGGGCTATGGCCGCTTTGACCGTTCGAAACATCGACGATGCCGTGAAGGCGAACGCGCGGTTGGCGGCGGCGAAAAACGGGCGTTCGCTGGAGGCGGAAGTGCGGGCGCTGCTGGAACGCACCTATCGTCCGGCCGAAGACGACCGTGCGGCACGCATCCGGGCGATGACCGGAGAAGAATTCGTCAAGCATTTGATCAAAGTCGCAAATGGCGCGACGCTTGAGGTTCCTGACAGTCCGATCGACTTGGACGGGGATATCTTTGGTGCTGATTGATACCAACGTCTGGAGCGAGCTTTCGCGTCCGCGACCCGCCCCACGTGTCATCGTCTGGATGGGCGAAAATCTTGCGGAATGGATTTTGTCGGCAATCGTCTTCGCCGAGATGCAGTTCGGCATAGCCGCAGCGGCGGATGCCGCAAAACGTCGCGATCTGATGGCATTCCGGGACGACATTCTACAAAGGATCGACGGCGTTATCACACCGTTCGATGCCCGAGCCGCAAACTCATGGGGCCCGCTCCGCGCCACGCTCAAGCGCGAGGGAAAGCTGATCGGCGAACGCGACATGATGATCGCCGCGCATGCGATGAGCCTTGGCGTGCCATTGGTCACGCGAAACGTCGAGGAAATGGGCAGGACGGGCGCAACCATCATCAATCCTTGGGAGGCCTGAGACACCACGCCCACGCCCACGCCTGCCCGATGACGGTCGGCCCGGCACCGATGATGAGGATGGAGGAGATGTCTGTGCGTTTGGGCACTAGTGCTTCGACCCAGTTTGATTGACGCAGCCCCAGCCGTCGTATTCGACGTCGTGACTGATTTCGATTTCCAGAGCCTTGCGCGTGAACTGCTCAATCGATGCAAAGTCGGTTGTGCCATCCATCTGCAGATCAACCGACCACGCGCCGTCTTCATAAACGTTGAATCCAACAAAGCGCAGGCTTAGCCCTTCAACGTCGCCGGCAAGTTGCTCGATTGCATCACGCGCCCCCTTAAAGTGCAGATCGATAGGCCGTGTGATGCTGCTGATATCCCCATTGGCAGCGAGCGACTCGAGAACGTCGCGATCCGCTGCTAGCTCGTTGGCCAATCGCGTCGGATCGATCACCGGTCCACGCCCATCTCCCCCACAAACCGCTCGAACAGATAGTGGCTGTCTTGCGGGCCGGGGCTGGCTTCGGGGTGGTATTGGACGCTGAACGCCGAGGTGTCGGTCAGTTCGAAGCCGCAATTGCTGCCGTCGAACAGCGACACATGTGTTTCGCGCGCGTTGGCGGGCAGGCTGGCGCGTTCGACCGCGAAGCCGTGGTTCATGCTGGTGATCTCGACGCGGCCGTCGCTCAGCCGCTTGACCGGGTGGTTCGCGCCTCGGTGGCCCTGGTGCATTTTGGTCGTCTGCGCGCCAACAGCCAGCCCGAGCAGCTGGTGGCCGAGGCATATCCCGAAAAGCGGCTTGCCGGTGTCGAGCCATTTGCGGATCACCGGCACGGCGTACGCGCCCGTCGCGGCGGGATCGCCGGGGCCGTTCGAGAGGAACAGGCCATCAGGCTGATGCGCCGTAACATCGTCGAAACTCGCGGTCGCGGGGACGACGGTGACCTGGCAGCCGGCATCGACGAGATTGCGCAGGATGTTGCGTTTCAGGCCATAGTCGATGGCGACCACTTTCGGCCCGGTTGCAGGCCCGACCGCGACGTTATAGCCCTTGCCTAGCGTCCACAGCCCCTCGTCCCACTGGTAGGTCTGCAGGGTCGTCACAGGCTTGGCGAGGTCGTTGCCTTTCAGACCCGTCCAGTCGCGGGCAAGGGCGACCAGCTCGTCGAGGTCGAACTCGCCGTCGGCGCGGTGGGCGATCACGGCGTTGGGCGGGCCCAGCTCGCGGATGCGTCGCGTCAGCGCGCGGGTGTCGACCCCTGCGACGCCAATGCGCCCGTTGGCCTTGAGCCAAGCGTCGAACCCGCCCGTTGCGCGCCAGTTCGACGGGCCCGTCACATCCTCACGCACGATGCAGCCCACCGCATGCGGGTTGGTCGCCTCCATATCCTCAACGTTTGTGCCGACATTGCCGATGTGCGGAAAGGTGAAGGCAACGATCTGCGCCGCGTAGGACGGATCGGTCATCACTTCCTGATAGCCGGTCATCGCGGTGTTGAAGCACACCTCGCCGATCGCGACGCCCTCTGCCCCGAAACCGCGTCCGCGAATCGCGGTGCCATCGGCCAGCACCAATATTGCGGTCGCGCGCGTGTTCTCGGGCATGCGGAAAGGCACTCCGTTAGGGGATCGGACAACGATGTTGCTAAGCGACGTTCGCTAGGGCCGCATTGCCGCGCGGTCAACCGCTGCGTATAGGCGCGCGCATGATCAGAGATGAAATACGCGCGGCCCAGACCGCATCGATGAAGGCCGGCGACAAGGAAACGCTGGCGACCGTTCGCCTGATGATGTCGGCGATCAAGAATCGCGACATCGAGATGCGGACCGGAAAAGGCCCGGCCGACGACGACGCGGTCGTGGTCGAGGTGCTGCAGAAAATGGTGAAGCAGCGCCGCGAATCGATCCAGATGTTTACCGACGGCGGGCGGCAGGAACTGGCCGACAAGGAAGCAGGCGAAGTTGCCGTCATCGAACGCTTCCTGCCGCAGCAGCTGAGCGAGGCGGAGACGCTGCTCGTGATCGAGGCGATCAAGATCGAGCTCGGAGCCTCGGGCGTGAAGGACATGGGCCGCGTTATGGCCGCGCTGAAGGAGCGCCATTCGAGCCAGCTCGACATGAGCAAGGCGAGCGCGCTGGTGAAGGGGGCTTTGGTTTAGCCGGCGCCCCGGCGCAGGCCTCGGCCTCTGGCGGTTAAAGGGCGCGCTTGCCTATGAAGGCCCCGGCCACCGCCGAGGCGACGTCAATCTTGAAGTCTTCCTTCATGCAATCGCACCACCCGGTCCATTTTCGCCGCCAGCCGCTCGTTATGCGTCGCAACCAGCGCCGCGGCGCCTTCGCCGCGCACCAGCCGCAGGAACTCGCTCAGCACGACATCCGCCGTCGCCTCGTCGAGGTTGCCGGTCGGCTCGTCGGCCAGGATCAGCGCAGGTGAATTGGCAAGGCCACGCGCCACGGCGACGCGCTGCTGCTCGCCGCCCGACAATTGCGAGGGCTTGTGCGTCAGCCGCGCGGCAAGGCCGAGCGCGCTCAGCAGCTTTTCGGCGCGCGCTTCGGCGTCCCCGCGCGGTTTGCCCGCGATCAGCTGAGGGAGGACGACGTTCTCTGCTGCGCTGAAATCGGGGAGCAGGTGGTGAAACTGGTAGACGAAGCCGATGGCGTCGCGCCGCAGCCGCGTCCGCCCCTCATTGTCGAGCCGCGCCGCTTCCTCGCCCACAATGCGGATCGAGCCCTCAAACCCGCCTTCGAGCAAACCGACCGCCTGGAGCAGGGTCGACTTGCCCGAGCCCGAGGGTCCGAGAAGGGCAATGATTTCGCCCTGCCCGACGTGCAGGTCGACACCGCGCAGGACCTCGATCACCGCCTCGCCCTGCCTGAAGCTGCGTGTCAGGCTGGTAACGTGGAGGACATCATTCATAGCGCAGTACCTGCACCGGGTCGGTGCCCGCCGCCTTCATCGCCGGGTAGAGCGTCGCGAGGAAGCTGAACAGCAGCGCCATGACGGTGATCGTCGCGACCTCCATAGGGTCGGTCTTCGACGGCAATTCGGTGAGGAAGCGGATCGAGGGATCCCACAGGTTCTGACCCGTCACCAGCTGCACGAAATCGACGACGTTCTGGCGGAAAAACAGGAAGATGAAGCCGAGCGCGAGCCCGGTCAGCGTCCCCAGCGCGCCGATGACGGTGCCGACGACCACGAAGATCTTGACCAGCGAGGCGCGTGTCGCGCCCATCGTCCGCAGGATCGCGATATCGCGGGTCTTGGCGCGCACCAGCATGATCAGCGACGACAAGATGTTGAACACCGCAACGAGGATGATGATCGACAGTACGACGAACATCGCGACACGTTCGACCGCCAGCGCGTCGAACAGCGCCGCATTCATCTGGCGCCAGTCGGTGATCTGGGCGCGTTCGCCGACCTGTTTGGCAAGCGGGGCCAGGATATTGTGCACATTGTCAGCGTCGGTTGTCTGGACTTCGACCATGCCGACCTGGTCGCCGAGCAGCAGCAATTGCTGCGCATCGGGGATGGGCATCATGATGAAGGCCTTGTCATAGTCGTACAGGCCGATCTCGAAGATCGCAGCGACGCGGTAGCCGACGATGCGCGGCACGCTGCCGAAGGGCGTGGTCTGGCCGTCGGGGGAAATGAGGCTGATTGTGCTGCCGACTTGGGCGCCCAGCATTTCCGCCAGCCGCGACCCGATGGCGATATTGCCGCTACCGACGGACACGTCGGACATCTTGCCGGCCTTCACCTCGAAGGTCTTGTTGGTCTGCATGTCCTCCAGCCGCTCGCCGCGGACCAGCACGCCTTCGACGCGGCCATTGAACGTGGCCATCAGCGGCTGTTCGATCAGCGGGGTTGCCGACACTACGCCTGGGGTTTTGCGCGCCATTTCGGCGATTTCCTGCCAGCCCGCGAGCCGCCCGCCATAGCCCTGCACCACGGCGTGGCCGTTTAGACCGATTGTCTTGTCGAACAATTCGGCGCGAAAGCCGTTCATGACACTCATGACGATCACGAGCGCAGCGACGCCGAGTGCGACCGCAACCAGGCTGATCGAGGCGACGATGGCAATGAAAGCCTCGCTGCGCCCGGGCAGCAGGTAACGCCGCGCGATCATCGTTTCATAGGGGGACAGCAGCATGTCGCGCTTCGTTAGAGGCGCGCGGCTGTACAGGCAACCATATCGCCCAAATCCCATTGCCGGGCCGGGTGTTGCGCGATTCACACAGGTTACGCCCAATCGTTGCGCGAATGTGTATGCGTAGATGACATTCTAACAACCTGCCCCTAGCACTTGGCTTCTGACATGACGGTCATCGGCCGCGGTTCAGGGATGTTTCGGCTCCGCACGCCCACAGGGGAGCGCGTTGAGCCTGAACGGGAACAGTCTAGGGGGCTGACGAGCAATCGTCACGCGGGTGCCCGGGTCGCAAGACCCGGGCATTCGCCGTTTCAGGCCAACGCGAGTTTCAGCACCAACCCGCCCGCCGCCGCCACCGCCAGCGTTTCGAATACGCCGCGCTTCAGAACGAACAGCCAGATAACAGCGAGCAGCGACAGCCCGGTCGCCGGGAGATCGAGGCTGGCGAACACCGGCGCGTCCATGTGCAAGCGCCAGACGCACACCGTCTCCACCCGGGCGAACAGCAAGTGCAGCGCGAACCAGATCGCCAGATTGAGGATTACACCCACGACTGCTGCCGTGATCGCGCCGAGGGCAGACGCCAGCGCCGCATTGCCCCTAAGTCGCTCGACGAACGGCGCCCCGGCAAAGATCCAGACGAAGCATGGCAGGAACGTCACC
>JBMOGG010000148.1:0-7655 GCA_049318505.1 Sphingomonas sp.
TGATATTCCCGCTCGCTCAGATCATTGACCGTGCAATAGCCCGCCACATGTGCCAGCGCGTCGACAAGCGCGACATGGCTGGCGCGACTGCCGATCACGACACCAAGCTCCACCTCCCAATCGGATTTCACCGATCCCGGCGGCAACACCACGTCATCGTCCGGCCCTTGAATGCAGCTCGTCGCCTTCATGAAGATCACCGGCTCTTCCGGTGCCGCCATCCCCGACTCCGCCGCATGATCCGAATAGTTCAGCCCGATGGCGATGAACTTAGGCACCACCGCTACCGGCGGTCCATAGCGCACCAAACCCGTCACTACCGGCAACGCTGCCAAATCAAGCGCCGCCAACCTGGCCAGCCCAACGGGAGAGAGCACCTCAGGCCCGATATCGGCGACCACGCCGGACAGATCCCGGATCTGCCCTTGATCGTCAAATATCCCCGGCCGCTCCTTGCCAACCGGCCCAAAACGCACCAGCTTCATTGCCGCGTCTCGCCACCGTATTGATAACGGATGCCCATACGACCCTCCCCCGTTGACGGTGAAACTGCTTGTCACTGTCCCGATAAATGAGATAGATGTTTACGATATGGATAGAATGAAATCAACCCCGCCCGATGCGAAGCCTGCAGAAGCGCCTGAAAAATCCGCTCCAGCCAAGGCGGCCGTCGCCGGCAGCCAGACCCTGTTGCGCGGTCTTGATCTGCTGGAAGCGGTTGTGGTCAGGCCGGCTTCGCTATCGGCCTTGTCAAAACAGCTCGGCATAAACCGAAGCACCGTCCACCGCTTGGCTTCGGCCTTGGTTGATCGCGGTTACATGAAGCTGGTGACCGGGGAGGGCTATATGCTGGGCGCCAAGCTTCTCGAGCTCGGCCACGCCGCCCGCTGCCAGATCAGCCTGCCGCGCGTCGCCCGTCCATTCCTCGAATCGCTATGTGAAACCACCGGCGACGCCGTCCATCTCGGCGTCCTCTACGATGAGAAGGCGCTCTATCTTGACAAGCTTTCAGGCGCCCGCCGTATCGAGATCGGCTCGCGCGTCGGTGAGCGCCATCCGCTTTGCTCCACAGGACTGGGTAAGTCCCTGCTGCTCGATCAAAGCGAAATGGAATGGCTCGAGCGCTTCCAGAACGAGCATGGTCCCTGCGCGCCCGATGATCCCGGCTTCGTCGACTGGCGGAACCAGATGCGGGGCTATTCCGCCGGCGGCTATGCGTTCGATCTAGAGGAAAATGAAGACCGGGTCCGCTGCATTGGGGCGCCCATACGCGACGAAACAGGAGCCGTCGTCGCCGCCATCAGCGTCTCCAGCGTCGCCCAATATATGAGCGAGGCGCGCATGGCCGAGCTCATCGAAACTGTCACCGGCACGGCCAACGCCATCAGCCGCGAGATCGGCTGGTCAGGCCAGCGCAAACAATGATCATCGCTTCCGCCAGCGATTTCCGCGCCGCAGCCAAGCAGCGCCTCCCCCGATTTCTGTTCGATTACATCGACGGCGGCGCCTATGCCGAAGTCACCAGCCGCCGCAACGTCGATGATCTCGCCGCGATCGCGCTCCGCCAACGCGTCCTCACCGATGTTTCGCAGATTGATACCGGCACCACATTGTTCGGCCAGTCCTGCTGCATGCCGGTGGCCCTTGGGCCCGTCGGGCTGAGCGGCATGTATGCACGCCGTGGCGAAGTACAGGCGATGCGCGCCGCCACCGCAGCCGGCATCCCACTTTGCCTCTCAACCGTCTCGGTCTGCAGCCTGGAAGAAGTTTCAGCCAGTTCGGTCGTTCCACCATGGTTCCAGCTCTATGTTATCCGCGATCGTGGCTTCATGGTCGATCTACTGGCGCGTGCGCGCGCTCTCCACTGCGACGCTCTGGTTTTCACGGTCGATATGCCCGTCCCCGGCGCGCGCTATCGCGATCCGCACTCCGGCCTATCGGGCCCCAATGCCCCGCTGCGCCGGTTCGCCCAGGCCCTCATGCACCCACGCTGGGCCATGGATGTCGGCCTGCTCGGCCGCCCGCACGCGCTTGGTAACCTCACCTCTGTTCTGGGCGCAAACAGCGGCCTCAACGACTTTATAGGCTGGCTCTCGAAGAATTTTGACCCCTCCGTCACCTGGAAAGAACTCGGCTGGATACGCGAACATTGGGACGGCAAGCTCATCATCAAAGGCATCCTCGATCCCGATGACGCCACCGAAGCCATGGCACTCGGCGCAGACGGGCTCATCGTGTCCAACCATGGCGGCCGCCAGCTCGATGGCGTCATCTCCTCGGCGCGTGCGCTCCCCGATATCGCAGCGCGCTGCAAAGATCGCATGACCATCCTTGCCGATGGCGGCATCCGCTCCGGGCTCGATGTCGTCCGTATGCTCGCGCTTGGAGCGCACGGTGTCATGCTCGGCCGTGCGTGGGCCTATGCGCTCGGCGCGCTTGGCGGTGCCGGCGTCTCAAAGCTCCTGTCCATCATTGAAGCCGAAATGCGTGTCGCCATGGCGCTCACCGGCTGCACCACCATCGATGCCATCGGCCCCCATATTCTTGACCGCCACACGTCTATCCAAAAATAGGGTTGACATTTCACATAATGGGATGCCATCTTAAAAAAAATGGCATCTTGGGGAGTGAAGACGATGGGATATCGGATCTGGGTTGCCTTGGCGGCAACGTCCATGCTTGCGACCGGCAGCGCAGTCTATGCGCAGTCATCGGCAGAAACGCCTGCCATGCCAACGTCCTATACAACCACTCCCGATGGCAAACCCTGTGACGGGGTGCTCGATACTGCGCGCCAGTGCATCGCGCGCGAACTGACAAAGAACACGCTTGATCGGCCCTATCGTCCGGCTGGCCATTCCGACGGGCGATTGGCCGGGCCGAACAGTGGCTTTGGCCGGCGTGATCGACGGCTGGTCTACAGCGCGACACCAGGTGGCCATGCCGGCGGCCAGTATCCTGGCAGCACCAACGGTATCGGCATCATCGTGCTCGATGCCGAGAAGAATTATTCCTTCGTCAAGCGGATCCCGACTTGGGATGTGCCGGCGAGCATAACGCCCGAGGAAGTGGCCGGCGTATCGGCGAGCCCGGCAACCAACATGATCTATCTTTCGACGCGTGGGCGGTTGGCTGCTTTTGATCTGGCGACCGACAAGAAGGTTTGGGAGAACACCTATACGCCCGGCACCTGTTGCGAGCGCGGCCAGGTGACGCCGGACGGGCTGACTTTGATTGTCGGCTCGGACCTAAAGGACTTCTGGATGGTCATCGATGCCAAGACCGGCAAGCTTAAGGGCAAGATCGAAGCCCCAGCCAGCATGTTCGCGCACAATATGGCGCTGAGTTCGGACGGCAAAACGGTGTTCATGGCGCCAAATGGCAACACGATCACTGTCGGCGATGTGGAGAAGATGAAGGCGACCAAGACCATCACCTTTTCTGACCATGTCCGCGTGTTCACCATTAACAGTGACGCCACGCGGGTTTATGCCAATCTGAACAATCTGCTTGGTTTCGAGATTGCGGATGTCACGACCGGCAAGGTAATCAAGCGGATTGAGGCGCCGGCGCATATGTGGAAAGCGCAGTGGGGCGACCCGACCAAAAGATTCTTTGGCCATGGCGGGCCAGTACATGGGATTGCCATGTCTCCGGACGAGAGCGAGATCTGGGTGGTCGACAACATCAACTACGGCGTTCTCGTTTATGACAATACCGGCGACTGGCCGGTGCTGAAGGAGACGTTCAAAACCACGCATTCGGCAAACTGGATCAACTTCGGGCTCGACGGAAAGCTGGTTTATCTGGCTTCGGGTGATGTCGTCGATGCTAAAACCAAAAAGATCGTCGGCTTCATGAATGACGAGTTCGGTAACCCGATGTTCAGTGAGAAATATCTCGAGATGAGCTTCTCAAATGGCAAGTTGCAGCGCACCGTCAACCAATTTGGCCATGGTGTTCCGGAAGCTGTGAAAGCGCGGCTGACCGCGAAATGAGGAACTGGCGCTGCGTCTTGATATTGGGCGCGGTGCTGGTCACGCAGCAGGCGCGGGCCGCGGCACCGGTCTTTGAGGGTAATTCACTGAATAAGGTGGCGGTGGATAAGGTCTGCACGCGTTGCCACAAGAGCGGCATGTTCCTGACGACGCCGCGGTCGTGGATTCGATGGACCGATGTGTTCCGTACCATGTCTTCCCGCGGCGCCACCGGCACCGATGCCGAGCTGGACCGCGTGGTGACGTTTTTCCTCGAGAACCTCACCATCATCAGCGTCAACGCATCGCCGGGCAATGAACTCGGGCCGGTTCTGGGCGCCAGCGACGCCGTTGTCGAAGCGATCCTGATGCGTCGGGAAAAGCAACCGTTCCGAGATTTCGACGAACTTGCGGTCTTTCCGGGGCTCGATCGTGCGACGCTCCAACGCCGCCGCGGCCGCATCCTGTTCTGATTGGAGCCTTCATGCCGGTTCAGAAATTTCTGCCGCTCCTGCTTCTGATTGCGGCTGCAAGCCCGGATAACACTCAGCATGCCGCGACGGATGCCCTTGAAGCTTCGGTCACCACCACCAAGGATGGCGTGGCCGTCCACACTGTCTTCGCTGATCCTGCCGCCAACAGCGTCTTCGTTCGCCGCGACGCCTCGGGGGTCGTCGAACGCCACACCCACCTAAACGACGTGATGATCGCTCGCACCGGGACCGTGACGATGATCCTTGGCGGGACTATCGAGGGCGGCGCTGAAACGTCGCCAGGCGAGTGGCGCGGCGGTCGCATCGTCGGTGGCCGCAGCCCGCGCTTCGAAGCGGGTGACATGCTGTGGATTCCGGCCGGTGTCCCGCACCAGATGATTATGCGACCCGGCAGAAGCTTCACCTACGCGGTCGTAAAGACCAGACAATAGAAGGGCATGGCATCAAGGCCGCTCAATGCAAAGGACATGGCCGCCAGCCTTGCGCTCGGCCTGGTCTCACCTGCACATGCCAGCGAAGCTCCCCTTGTCGAACCGATCATCGTCGTCACCGGCGAACGCAGGAACCAGGTGGCGCTTGATCGCGTCCCGACGTCGGTCATTAACACCCCCCAGGCAATCACCGTCCTCACGAGTGACGACCTGGCAAAACGCGGCATCGCCAACCTCAACGACGCGCTGCGCAATGTTGCGGGCCTCAGCCTTGGGGCCGGCGAAACCAGTTTCCAGGGCAATAACGCGGTGTTGCGCGGCTTCACCACGCGGAACGACATGTTCGTCGATAACGCCCGCGATTATGGCTATTATTTCCGCGACGCGTTCGATGATGAACGCATCGAGGTCATCAAGGGCCCGTCGTCAACGCTGTTCGGGCGTGGCTCGACCGGTGGCGTTATCCACCGCGTCGGCAAGATGCCTCACCTCGATACAGCACTTGCTTCGGAGGCCCGCATCGGCCTTGATGATACCCGCCGCCTCACGCTCGATGCCAATCTGGCGCAGCCTTTCAGCGATACCACGGCTCTGCGCCTCAATGCCGTGGCGAATCGTTCCGCGGTTGCTGCTCGTGACGGCGGCGTTGCCAAACGCTTTGCCGCAGCGCCCAAGCTCGCCATCGGCCTCAGCACGCCGACCCGCCTGACGCTCGCCTGGCTGCACCAGCAAGAGACTAATCGACCCGATTACGGCATCCCCTGGGTCGCGGGGACCCGCGCCGTTCCCGGCTTTGCCGCGCCTGTTGATCGCCGCAACTATTATGGCTTCACCAACGACCGCCTCAATACCGTCGTCAACATCCTGACAGGGCGGATCGAGCACGATCTCGGTGCAGGGTCGCGGCTACGCGGTCAGCTACGCTACTCCGACAACAGCCGTGACTTTCGCTACAGCGAAGCGATCATCCCCGCCGGAACGCCGCAATCGAGGCCGGTCGAAACGATCACGGTGTCACGTAACCTGTTCGAGGGGCGTTCGCGCGATCGCTTCTTCCAGGCGCAAGGCGAAGTAGAGACGGTAATCGTCACAGGTGCCGCCGAGCATCACCTTCTCGCCGGCGTCGAGGCCGGCAGCGAGGCTACCGACCCCGTCTATGTCACCAATTTCAACGTGGCGACGACTTCACTTGCCGACCCCGACTTCCGTTTCTTCGACAGCGGCCCGCGCAGTTTCGTGCGTCTGCGCGCCCATGCCCGCTCGC
Organism: Sphingomonas sp.; assembly: GCA_049318505.1. GTDB lineage: Bacteria > Pseudomonadota > Alphaproteobacteria > Sphingomonadales > Sphingomonadaceae > Sphingomonas_O. Next base: position 6,167 of record JBMOGG010000148.1, read on the forward strand.
GCTTCGTCGGCGCTTTCGCGCTCGATACGATCGCCATCGGACCACATTGGATCGCAATCCTTGGCCTGCGCTGGGACAGTTTCACGACACGCTATAACAGCAGCCGTTTCACAATGGCGGGTGTCATCGATCGCGAAACCAGCAACGAGCGAACCGATCGCCGGCTGAGCAGCCGTGCGGCACTCGTGTACAAGCCGACAGCGTCGGGTAGTATCTATCTGGCCTATGCCAATTCGTTCAACCCGTCAGGCGAAGGCATCGAATCGCTGGTCTCCGCCGGGCGCTCGGTGGCCGAGGCCAACCGGGATCTCGCGCCCGAGACCAGCGCCAGTCTTGAAATCGGCAGCAAATGGAACCTGTTCGAAAACCGGGTACTGCTTGCGGCTTCGTTATTCCGCATCACCAAGGATAATGCTCGCGTCCCCGATGCCGCCGTCCCCGGCTTCAACACGCTGGGTGGCAAACAACGCGTGGATGGTTTCGAAGTCGAGCTCACAGGCCAGCCGCTGCCGGGTTGGAGCCTGCGGGCCAGCTATGCCTTGCTCGACAGCAAGACGCTGCAGTCGAGTCCGGGCGGCCCCATCGTCGGCGCGCCGCTGCTGATCGCACCGCGCCATTCGGGATCGTTGAGCACCAGCTATGATTTCACCTCCACGTTCAACATTGGGCTCAATATCGTCGGGCAGTCGCAGCGCTTGGGCCAAAATAGCGGGGCGTCGTGGCTCGTCGCCGGAGGCTATGTCGTCACCGATCTCGCAGCCACGTGGCGTGCGACGCCGCGGCTGACGCTGCGCATACTGATGAATAACATCACCGATAAGCTTTATTATGACCAGCTCCATCCGGTGCACGTCATTCCCGGGGCAGGCCGGACGGCGTTGCTCAGCGTCGGGTTCGTACTGTAACGCCATGCTGCACATCGCTTCCGTCCTCACACCCGATGAAGTCGCCGAGGTGCGTGGGCGGATCGGTGCCGCCGATTGGGTGGACGGTCGCGCCACCGCAGGCCATCTTTCGGCGGAGGTAAAGCGCAACCGGCAGAGCGCGGAAAATGATCCAGCAACCCTGGCGGCGGCGGCCATCGTGCGCGCGGCGCTGGCACGGAGTGGTGTCTTTGCGTCGGCGGCGCTCCCAGCTCGCATTGCCCCGCCGCTGTTCAACCGTCACGGAATCGGCGAACATTACGGCGAACATATCGACAGTGCGATCAGGCCCGTAGCCGGTGCTACTATGCGGCTCGACCTGTCGGCCACCCTGTTCCTCAGCGATCCTGCCGAATACACTGGAGGGGAGCTCGTTATCCGCAGTCCGACCGGATCGGAAGCCTTCAAGCTCGACGCCGGCGATCTGCTGCTTTACGCGTCAGGCGCCATCCACCAAGTGGCGCCTGTCACCTCGGGACAGCGGGAAGTATGCTTCTTTTGGGTCCAAAGTCACGTCCGCGACCCCAGCCAACGTAAAATACTGTTCGAGCTCGATGCCGTAATTG
>JBMOGG010000149.1:0-7575 GCA_049318505.1 Sphingomonas sp.
GGGCCGGGCAATCTGGCGCGAGCTGAGGTTGACGGCGATCCTTGGCGCAAGCGGATCGGTTGGCCATTCGGCAATGCGGCGCGCCAATGCGTCGATCGCCCAGTCGCCAAGTTCGACGATAAGGCCACTGTCCTCAGCAGAGTCGATAAAGCTTTCCGGCGTGCGCAGGCCGTCAACAGGGTGGTTCCACCGCAGCAGCCCTTCGACGGCCCTTACGCGACCGTCGGACAGCGTGACCTGCGGCTGGAAAACCATCATGAACTCATTGCGGCTGAGCGCCTGACGCAACTCCACCTCGAGCCGCGACCGGTTGGCGATGCGCTCGGCCAGAAGTTCGGCGTAGAATTGAAAACGGCCGCGTCCGCTCGCCTTGGCGTGATACATGGCGACATCGGCAGCGCTGATCAGCGCCGTCAACGTGCTGCCGTGCTCGGGCGACAAGGCGATGCCGATCGATCCGCCGACGGTCACCTGCTGCCCGCCAAAGTCGAAAGGCTTGGCAAGCGCCGACACCAGCTGCTCGCCAATGCGTGCCGCATCGTCACGCCCACCAACATGGGGGACGAACAGCGTGAATTCGTCGCCAGCGTAGCGACCAACGATGGGTTCGCCGCCAGCACCACCCTGCAGCGCGACCTGGCTCGCAGCCACGGCACGCAGGCGATTGGCCATCTTCATCAGCGCCTGGTCCCCGCAGGCGTGGCCCAGCGTGTCGTTGACGGTTTTGAAATTGTCGAGGTCAATGAAAAAGAGCGCCGAAACGACACCCTCGGGCAGACCCTTTATCGCGCGCTCGCCCTCTTGATGGAAATGGATGCGGTTGCCAAGCAGCGTGATCGGATCGAACCGGGCGAGCGATGTTGCGCTTTCCATATTATCGCGAACCCGGGCGAACATGGCGTCGAGCGCGTCCGCGAGCCGCGGGAGCACGGCGCCCACAGCCAGGGGCGTTGCGCTCGTCAAGTCCCCTGCCGTTGCCTCGACCACCCGCACCGTGGCGAGTTCGGTTGCTCTGGCAACATCGGCAAGCGCACCCTTTGCAGACGCCCAACTGACAACCGCACAGCCGACCATAGCCGTCAGCACGGTAACGACGCCCCGCAGGTCGGGCTTGAGGGTGGCGATGACGATCAATGTCAGGGCAAGCGTCGTCGCAGCCGCGCAGCACGCCAAAACAATAGCGCGTGATTTCGGCGTCACTGCGTCCCCGTGTCCCAATTCCCAGCTTTCCCTGACAAGGGCGGTCGTCCCAACCGCACAGGGCCTCGTGACAGAAATGACGTTAAGAAACGGTTGAATTGTCAAAATTTAGGATCGGCCCTGACGGCGCAGGATGACATAAATCGCGCCTGCTCCGCCATGCCGAGGATGCGCCGGCCTTATGGCAGCAATCCGCCCGGCAAAGGGTGCGCCGTGCAACCAATCTGTGATCGAGGCACGGATGATGCCGCGCAATGGCCTGTCGAGCCGCGTGGTCCCAGGGCCCGGTGCGCGGCCCGTGACGATCACGACAAGCCGGTCCCCGGCGGCGATGGCGCCTTCGAGCGCGACAAGCACCTGACGATGCGCCTGCGCCAGGGTCGATCCGTGGAGATCGATCATCCGGTCGGGCATGACCTTCCCGGACTTGAGCTCGCGATCCCATTTTCCGTCGAGCGTGGCGCGGTGCACAGCTACGCGCGGTATGGCATCGTGATCTGCAGGCCGAATGGCCGGGCGCGCGGGCGACAGGCGCGGCGCTGAGGGTCGCGCAGCTTCAGGCGGCGCCGGCGCTACCGAAGCGCCGGTTTCCCGGATATCGGCGGTGACGCGTCGCCACAGCGCGCGTTCTTCAGGGCTGAGGACGCGCCGCATCATCCTTTGCCGCATTTAATCGGGCAAGGGTTCCGCGCGGGACGAGGATCAGTGCCTTCCCCCGCCCAGACATGCCCCCCGCAATCCGCCGCGCCTCGTCCCCGGCACCCCAAAAGGTATCGAAGCGATTGGCCCCCTTGATTGCGCCGCCGGTATCCTGCGCAACCCACAAGCCATCCGCTTCCGGCCGGTCGAGATCGAGCCAGACGGGTGCCCCCAACGGCACATAGGCCGGGTCGGTCGCCACTGTTGTTTGCGCCGTCACCGCAACGCCCATCGCGCCAACCGGACCTGCGCCGGTCAGTTCACGAAAGAACACCCAGCTCTTATTCTCGCGCATGATCGCACGCCCCTCTTGCGGGTGGGCGCGCAACCAGGCCATGACGCCTTGCATCGACAATTGCCCCGGCCCGACGAGTCCCCGGTTGCGCATCAGGGCGCCGATACTGGTGTAATCGCGGCCATTTTGTCCTGCATAGCCGATCCGCATCACCGAGCCGTTGGGGAGTCGCAACCGCCCCGATCCCTGAACCTGCAGAAAGAAGAACTCGATCGGATCGGCGGCCCACGCGATTTCGGGAACACGCCCCGCCAGAGCGCCGTCCTCGATTTCCGCACGATCGAAATAAGGAACAAAGCTGCTGGCGGTCACGCGCCCCCTTATGGTCTTGCCCTTGAGCGAATCCGCGAATCGCCCAAGATCGAGTTCGACCAGATCGTCGGGCTTGGCGTAGACGGGCACCTGGTAACCGGGCTCGCGGCTTTGACTGCCCGCAATTTCGGGCTCGTAATAGCCTGTTGCAAAAGCCTGTCCCGACGCCACCTGGACGGTTTCGAACTGCTCCACGAAAAAGGCTCTCGGATCGCGTGCCGTGGCGGCGGCAGTGCAGGCCGGTGCCCAGTCGCTGCCACGCGCCAGGCCCGTTTGGTCTTCGCGCCGCATAAGGCCCGCACAGCTCAGACGAAACGCCGTTAGCGCGCGCCGCGCCTGGTCATCCGAAATCGCGAGGCTAGCGACCTCATCACCAGCGCTAACCCCCGCCAGACGCGCTGTTGCTTTAAGGGACGCTCCACCCGGCCTGGAAGGTGCCGGAACGATTGCGACGGGTCGGGTTGCAACCACTGATGAGGGCTTGGGCGGCACCGGCGCGCGCGGCGAAGGCACGACGGGGCCGACACATGCTGCCACAAACAGTGTGGGGGCAAGAACAAGCCCCGCCCGCCCCTTGCGCATCAGGCCGACTCGTCGGTGTCAGTCAAAATCCAGTTGGGGTCAGCGCTCTTGAGGGTCCGACTGAAAGTCCAGACATCGACTGTGGGTACCGCATCGGTCAGCGAGCCGGCGACCACGGTCCCGTCGGCATCGCGTGTAACGGCCGCAATATCGGCAGTAAACGCAACGATGATCTTTGCGTCGCGCCCAGACAGTTCAGCGTTTACAATGCGCGCCTTTTCGATCGTGACCAGGCGATTATCGAGGACATGTCCGGAGGTGTTGCGCTGGGCAATCGAGTCGGCGAACGCTGAGCGCACGTCTGGGCTCGTCAGCCCTTCCAGCTCGCCGGCATTGCCAGACCAATAGGCCTCGAGGATCATCCGGTAGGCGGCCTTGGCCCCGTCCATGAACCGACCAACGTCGAACGAAGGTTCTGCGGCAACAATGGCGCGCACGCCTGCTGCCGCGCCATCTTCAAGCACAGAATCCGTAATCGCGACAGGCGCGCGCGCGGGCGCAACAAATGCCGGACCCGTTGCCGGCGGCCCGTGATCTTCCACCGGCGCGAGGGGATGTTCATGCCCGGTGCGCTTGCCGAGCACGGAATAGAGCCGCAACGCGAGGAACCCTGCAACCATCGCTAGAACCACGATTTCGACCATAGCCGACACAACTCACTCCATGTTTTCGTAAAGTTACATAGGCGCGGCAGGCCGACACTTCAAACGCCCATTCGCCAAGCCGAGCATTGGTGCCCTGCGAGTCGAGCCTTGCGGTCGCCGTTACAGACCTGTAACCGCGCCCGCACCTTCATTCATCTGACGAAAGATACTCAGAAATGGCCGACGAAGCCGCGTCCGAAACGACAACCTACGATCCGATGAGCAACGGCGAAGATACGGCACCGCAAGCGGGAATGATTTCGCAGTACGTCAAGGACCTGTCCTTCGAAAATCCACATGCGCCGGCAGTCTACCAATGGCAGGGCCAGCCGCAGATCGATATCCAGTTCAACATCGCGTCGGGCCAGGTCGGCGAGGATGCCTATGAGGTCGTGTTGAAGGTCGAGGTAAAGGCGGTCGCCGCCGACAAGATCGCGTTCCAGGTCGAGCTGTCGTACGCCGGGTTCTTTGCGCTGCGCAATATTCCCGAGGACCAGTTGCAGCCCTTCTTGCTGGCCGAGGCCCCGCGCATCCTGTTCCCGTTCGCGCGACGCGTACTCGCCGATGCGGTCCGCGACGGCGGCTTTCCGCCGCTGCTGCTCGAGCCCATCGACTTTGGCCAGCTCTATCTGGCCCAGGCCGAACAGGCAGGTCAGCTTGACTCGCCGATGGGGCAAGCCTGAACCTCGTTCGCGCCACGGCCTCGATCGGGGGGCTGACACTCGTCAGCCGTGTCCTCGGCATGGTTCGCGACATGCTGATGGCACGTTATGTGGGCGCCGGGCTCGCGTCCGACGCTTTCCTGATCGCGTGGCGCCTGCCGAACCTGTTCCGCGCCCTCTTCGCCGAGGGCGCGTTCGCTGCGGTCTTCGTGCCGATGTACAACCGGCGCATGTCCGAAGCCGAGCGCGAGGCCGCAGCGAACGGCCTCGCCGCGGCCAATGCGTTCGCCGGGCAAGTGCTGTCAGTCCTGCTGCCGTTCCTGATCCTGTTCACGGCAATCATGATGATCGCAGCCGCGCCCATCGTCTGGGCCATGACCGGCGGATTTCCGGACGGCGGCCCGGAAAAGTTCAACCTCGCTGTCCATCTGACGCGCATCACCTTCCCCTATCTCGCGCTGATCAGCCTGGTTTCGCTGCTCGGCGGCATCCTCAATTCCCTCAACCGCTTCTGGGTAAACGCGGCCGCCCCCGTGCTGCTCAACGTCGCGATGATCGTCGCTATCCTGTTCTTTCGCGGCGACAGCCAGGCCGAAGTCGCTGAGACACAGGCCATTGCAGTCACCGTCGCGGGCGCGCTGCAACTGCTGTGGCTGGTCTGGTCGTGCCGCCGCGCAGGTGTCGCCTTGCGGCTCGCCCGCCCGCGCCTCTCCCCCGACGTAAAGCGCCTGCTCTGGCTGATCGGCCCCGCCGCGCTCGGCCAGGGGGCGATCCAGTTCAACCTGCTCGTCTCGACCTCGCTGGCCGCGCGCTTCCTGGCCGAGGGCGCCGTCAGCTATCTTTACTATGCCGACCGGCTGAACCAGCTGCCGCTCGGCCTGATCGGCATCGGCATCGGCACGGCGATCTTGCCCAGCCTGTCACGCCAGATCGGCAGCGGCGACAATGTCGCGGCGCGCCACACCCAAAACCGCGCGATGGAGCTTGCGCTGCTGCTCGCCCTGCCCGCCGCTGTGGCGCTCGTCGTCTCGGCGGTGCCGCTGGTCCGCGGCGTGTTCCAGCACGGTGCCTTCACGGCCGCCGACACGGTCGGGGCGTCGGGTGCACTTGCCGCCTTCTCGCTCGGCGTGCCGGCCTATGTGCTCATCAAGGTGCTGACCCCGGGCTTTTACGCGCGGCAGGACACCAAGACGCCGGTCCGCCTCGCCCTTGTCTCGATGCTGGTCAACCTGGCGGGCAATCTGCTGTCGGTGCTGGTGCTGAACGCCGGGTTCGTCGGCATCGCGCTGTCGACAGCGGCAGCGGCCTGGGTCAATGTCGTGCTGCTCTACGCCTCGCTTCACCGCCGCGACCATCTTCAGCTCGATGCGCGCTTCAGGGCAAAGGCGATCCGTATCATCGGTGCGAGCCTTTCGATGGGCACAGCGCTGTTCGCCCTCAACCCGTGGCTCGACCCCTATATGGGCGGCAACTGGCCTGAACGCGTGGGCGCGCTCGTCGCCCTTTGCGGCATCGGCGGCGCGGTCTATGGGATCGCGGTTCTGCTGCTCGGCGGGGCCAGCCTCGGCGAGCTTCGCCGCCAGTTTACTCGGAAAAAATAATCATGCGCGTCCTTTCGGGCATCCAGCCCACCGGCAATCTTCACCTCGGCAATTACCTCGGCGCGATCCGCAACTGGGTGCGGATGCAGGACGAGGTCGCGGCCAAGGGCGGGCAGAGCCTGTATTTCCTCGCCGATCTCCATTCGCTGTCGGATCATATGGCGCGCGATGACCGGCGCGCGGCGCTCACCGACATGGCGGCCGCACTCGTCGCCTGCGGCATCGACAGCACGAAATCGGTGCTGTTCAACCAGGCGCGCGTGCCCGCGCATGCCGAGTTGTGCTGGCTGCTCAACGGCACGGCGCGGATGGGTTGGCTCAACCGGATGACGCAGTGGAAGGACAAGGCGGGCAAGAACCGCGAAGGCGCAAGCGTCGCGCTGTTCGATTATCCCGTGCTGCAGGCGGCCGACGTGCTGTTGTACCAGACGACGCATGTGCCGGTGGGCGACGACCAGAAACAGCATCTGGAACTGGCGCGCGACATTGCGGTGAAGTTCAACACCGACACGGGGCGCGAGGTGTTCACCCTGCCCGAGCCGACCATCCCCCCCGCCGCTGCGCGGATCATGAGCTTGCGCGATGGACAGGCCAAGATGTCGAAGAGCGATCCGAGCGACATGAGCCGGATCAACCTGACCGACGACGCCGACACGATCGCCCAGAAGATCCGCAAGGCAAAGACCGACCCCGAAGCGCTGCCGAGCGAAGTCGCAGGGCTTGAGGGACGGCCCGAAGCCAAGAACCTCGTGACGATCATGGCAGCGCTCGAGGACCGCAGCGCTGACGCCGTGCTCGCGACATATGGCGGCAGCAATTTCGGGCCGTTCAAGACGGCCCTTGCCGACCGACTGGTCGCCGACCTGTCCCCGATCCGTGACCGCTATCTGGAACTGCGGGCTTCAGGGACGATCGATGCCATACTGATCGACGGGGCCGCGCGGGCGACGGCGATCGGCGCGCCGACGCTGGCGGCAGCTTATGATGCGCTGGGGTTGGTTCGGGGGTGACGGCCCCTTTTTGAGTGGATTGCATTCAAAAACTCGAAAACGCGAAATTTTCGGGCGTGGACGCAGCGCTTTCCGAAAACCCCAAGGGCTTGCGTTTAAATCACTTGCGCGTGCAGGAAATAGTCTAAGTCTAAATTTTCGTGATCTTAAAAAAGATATATTTTTCAAAATAATATGACGCATTACTCTCATCTGATGTTAGGAACACTCAGATGTGATAGGCGCCGTAGATCTCGACCAGGCGCGGCGCAGGCAATCGACCCAATTACGGTCATGCTCGGATAACAAGCGCTCATTGGCGCGCTGTCATCTCTTCATCGGTGGCGAGTGTTCCAGACTTTTCAAAACGCGGGTTTAGAGACTTTGATACCGTCTGCTGGAAAGGCAACGGACGAGGGCAAAGGTCGCCATTATGCGACTGCTCCTGTTTCCCGGCGCGCGCATCGGGCGGCAGATTGCCGACGAACGGCGGATTTGCCCTTGCGGCGGTTCTGGGCCGAACAGGCGAAAAGCGCGCGAGGGCGCGCGGTTCGCTGGTTTGGGCCTGGCGCAGCATCACCGTTGGCGGCC
>JBMOGG010000150.1:0-7574 GCA_049318505.1 Sphingomonas sp.
ACCGTGCCATCCTGTTCGAACTCGACACGGCGATCCAAAGCCTGTCAGGGGGAGGGTGCGAAACGGACGACCTCGTCCGGCTGACGAGTGTCTATCACAAACTATTGCGGCGCTGGGCGGAGGTTTAAGGACTGTGGCACTCAATCAGTCGGGGCTTTTCTTCGTGCCCAGCAAATGGCAATCGGCCAAATTCCTCCGCTGGCTGAAGCGTGTTCACGCCTGGACGGGCTTTTGGGGCGCGCTGTTCTTCCTGCTGATGGGGACGAGTGGCTTCCTGCTGAACCACCGCAGCCTGCTGAAGATCGATACTGACGAGCCGGTCGAGGTCTCGACGCTCGCGCTGCCAGTGGCGGCAGGCGCGATCAACGATGCCGATGCGCTTGGGAAATGGGCGAAAAAGACGCTCGACCTGCCGGTCCAGGCGCAGGCGCCCAAGGGCGGCGCCAGCGAAGGCGGGGCGCGGGGCGACAAGGCGCGCTTCATGGGCAAGGACGTGAGCCAGGCCCAGAAATGGACGTGCACTTTCAACATGCCCGACGCCCGCGTGACGGTCGACTATGTGCCTGGCGCGAACCATGTGACGGCGAAACGCGAGAACAATGGCTTCCTCGGCACGATCAAGAACCTGCACAAGGGCGTGGGCCTGCCGGTCGCCTGGGTGCTGTTCATCGACACCATTGCAGGCGCGCTGATTACCATGGCGCTGACGGGGTTCCTGCTATGGACGCGGCTCCACGGGCCGCGCCTTCTCGCTGGCGGGCTGGCCGGCGGTGCGCTGGCCTGGGCAATTGCGGCAGCCTACCCCGTGATGGGCTAACGCCCGAGCAGCACCCGGGCCTGGCCCGCAATCTGCGCGAGCATGGCAGGGCTGATGACAACCGCCAGCTTGGCCCGATCGACCAGCCGCCGGAAATCTCGAACCCGGTTTGCCTGGCCGTCGAGCCATGCCGCGACGCGCGCCTCGGGTAGTGCGGCATCGCGCGCCAGCCATTCGAGCCGCATCTGCTGGAAGTCGCGGCTGAGCCCGGCGACAAGCAGCCGCTCCCAGGGATCGACTGGCGTCGTGCGCATGGCCGCGCCCTGCGCCCAGTCGAGCCCGAGCGCACTGCCGAGCGAGGTGAAGGCGCGAGTCAGCACAATGGCATCGGTCCCCGAGCGTTCGGCGAGCGCCGCAAGGCCAACGGCGCCGTCGAGCTCGGCAAGGCGTACGACGCGATCGACGATCTTGCGGGGCGCCCCGGCCTCGGCCAGACGCTGGGCAAAGCCGCGTGCCTGGGCGCGGGTTTCGTCGAGCAGCAGCGTATCGACGGCCTCATCGAGCTTGGCGATGCCGGGGGCCAGTGCGCCAATGGTGTCGCCCACCGCCCGCCCTGCAACCGAACCGCGCAGCAGGTCTGCCATGGCGGCACGCAGTTCGACCGCGACCTGTTCGAACAGCAAGAGCCGCGCGCTTTCGCCAAGGTCCGCCTCGTCGATCATCGACCACAGGCTGCGGGCATCGAACAGAATCTCGGCAATGACGAAGGCACCGGCGATATCGCCGAGCGACGCGCCTTCCTCCTCCGCCAGCTCATAGGGATGGATCAATCCCATCCGGTTGACGATGCGGTTGGCGACCTTGGTCGCGACGATCTCGCTGCGCAGCTGGTGGTGCGCGATGGCGTCGCGATGCGCCTTGCGCATGCCCTCCGGGAAAGCGGCGAGCAGTTCGGGCAACAGCGCGGGGTCGGCCGCCAGATCGGTGTGCTCGATCGCTTCTTGCAGCGCGAGCTTTGCGGTGGCGAGGACGACCGCCAGTTCGGGACGGGTCAGCCCCTGGCCATCCTGCGCGCGGCGCGCGAGCAGGTCGTTGGAAGGCAGCCCTTCGACGGCCCTGTCAAGCCGGCCGGACGCCTCGAACGTTTCGATCAGCCGGACGAGCGACGGGACGGCGGACGCGCCGCCGCGCTCGGCAATCGACAGCGCCAAGGTCTGCAGCCGGTTGTCTTCGAGCACCAGCCCGCCGACCTGATCGGTCATCTTGGCGAGCAATGTGTTGCGCTTCGCTATGGTGAGTGCGCCGCCCGCGACCTCGGCATTGAGCGCGATCTTGATGTTGACCTCATGGTCTGAACAGTCGACGCCTGCCGAATTGTCGATGAAGTCGGTGTTGATCCGGCCGCCGCCCAACGAAAAGGCGATGCGCGCCGCTTGTGTCACCCCCAGATTGGCGCCTTCGCCGATCGCCTGGGCGCGAATGTCCTCGGCATCGACGCGCAGGGCATCGTTGGCCGGGTCGCCCACCTGTCCGTTGGTTTCGCTGGCGGCCTTTATATAGGTTCCGATGCCGCCGAACCAGATCAGGTCGACCGGGCTCTTCAGGATCGCGGAAATGAGCGTCGTCGGCTCAATATCGGCTTCGGCGATGTCGAGGGCGGTGCGGGCCTCCTTCGACAATTTGATCGACTTTGCCGATCGCGGGAAGACGCCGCCGCCCTTCGAGATGAGCTTGGCGTTGTAATCCGCCCAGGACGAGCGCGGCAGCGCGAACAGGCGCGCGCGTTCTTCCCAGCTTTTGGAGGGATCGGGGTTGGGGTCGATGAAGATGTGGCGGTGATCGAAGGCCGCCACGATCTTCAGCGCTTTCGACAGCAGCATGCCGTTACCGAACACGTCGCCCGACATATCGCCGCAGCCGACGACCCGGATCGGCTGGGTCTGCACGTCGGTGCCCAGCTCCGCAAAGTGGCGCTGGACCGAGACCCAGGCGCCCTTGGCCGTGATGCCCATTGCCTTGTGGTCATAGCCGACGCTGCCGCCCGACGCGAAGGCATCGCCCAACCAGAAATGATGGTCGAGCGCGATCCTGTTTGCGACGTCGCTAAACGTTGCCGTACCCTTGTCGGCGGCGACGACAAAATAGGGATCCTCGCCGTCGTGAATGACGACCTGCCCCGGGTGGACCACCTTGCCCTCGACGATATTGTCGGTGACCGACAGCAGGGTGCGGATGAAGATACGGTAGCTCTCGGTCCCCTCGGCCAGCCAGGCGTCGCGGTCGATCGCCAGATTGGGCAGCGCTTTCGGGAAAAAGCCGCCCTTGGCGCCCGTCGGTACGATAACGGCGTTCTTGACGCGCTGCGCCTTCATCAGGCCTAGGATTTCGGTGCGGAAATCGTCGCGCCGGTCCGACCAGCGCAGGCCGCCACGGGCGACGGGCCCGGCGCGCAAGTGAATGCCCTCGACGCGGGGCGAATAAACCCAGATCTCGCGCCAGGGCACGGGCGCGGGCAGGCCCGGCACTTTGGCACTGTCGAACTTGAACGCGATCGCGGTCTGCCCGGCCGGCGCATAGAAATTTGTGCGCAGTGTGGCACGAACTACGGCGCGGAGCAGGCGCAGCACGCGGTCCTCGTCGATAGCGGTGACTTGTGAGAGGCCATTCTCGATCGCCTGCTCGGCGGTCTTGCGCATAATGTCGCGCTTTTTGAGCATGGGGTCATGCCGCGCAGCAAACAGATCGACGACGGCACGGGCGATGTGCGGATGGCGGCGCAGCGCGTCGACCACGGTAACCAGGCCATAGGTCAGACCGGTCTGGCGCAGATAGCGGAACATCGCGCGCAGCAGCACCACGGCGCGCGGATCGAACCCGGCGGTGACCACCAGCTCATTGAAGCGGTCGTTTTCGGCCTGTCCCTCGAGCACGGCGGCAATCGCACCTTCGACCACGGCGGCGCGTGCGATCAGCGGCGCCGCATCGGCGGCCCCCAGGTCGAGCACGAACCGGTGCATATGGCCAAGCGCGCCGCCGCCCAGAAGGGTCGAGACCTCCTCGACCACGCGGAACCCGAAATTTTCGAGTGCCGGGACGACGTCCGACAGCATGACCGGCGCCAGGCTGTAGAGCTTCAGCCGCAGGCGGCCCTTCTCGTCCTCGGCGTTGCGATAAAGCCGGACCTGCCGGTCGGTCGGCGCATCGAGCTGCGCCAGGCGCATGATGTCGAGCGCCGCTTCCTCGGGCCCGGCGCCAGTGCGGTAAGGTGGCGGGAAGCCTTCGGCATAGCGCAGCGCGAGCCGGGTCGCGCCGCTGTGGTCGCCGGCCGCGATCAGGCTGGCTTCGACGGCCTCCACCCAGCCGCGCACCATCGCGACGACAGCGGCGCGCAGCTTGTCTTCGTCGGGTTCGCGTCGCGCCGTGCGGCGGTCGAACGTATAGCGGATTCGCGCGACTTCGCCGTCGCCCAGATCGATCGACCAGTTGAGCAGGCTGCCATCTGCCTGCGCAGCGATCATTTCCGAAATCGCGACGCGCCGCGCCGTTGTCAGTTCGTCGCGCGGCAGCCAGACGAACGCGAACATATGCCGGTCGAGCGCGTCGCGCGTCAGCAGCAGCTCGGCACGTGGTCGGTCGGCAAGGGACATTGCGGTCAGGGCCAGCCGCTCGAGCGCCGCCGCATCGATCGCCAGCAGCATGTCGTGCGGCAGGTTTGTCAATGCATGGGCTAGCGCCTTGCCAGCGTGACCTTCGCGCGAAAAGCCGTATTTCTTCATGAGCGCCGTCAGCCGCTCGCGCAGCACGGGGATGTCTTGCGGCGAGGCGCTGAGCGCCGCGCTGGTCCACAGACCCGCATGGATGCGCACGCCATCCGCTACGGGAACAACGATGAGGTCGAGCGGTGCGCGCCGGTGCACCGTCGACAGGAAGTTCGACTTGACCAGCATCGGCGCTGCATGGCCGTCGAGAAGCGCACGCGCCTTGGCCCGTTGTTCAGGGGCCAGCACGGCGTCGCCGAGCGCACCCGCAATGCCGAGCGCGTTGCGAATGCCGCCGCCCGACGGGTAATGGGCGGACCCCAGCAGCGTGAAGTGGCGGTCGAGCAGCCAGTCGAGCAGGCGCCCGCCCTCGGTGTCGCCGATTGCCTTGGCATCGGTTGCGAGCGCAGCCTCCATCGCAGCCCAGTCACTGACGGCGACACGCACATGGGCAAGTGCGGTGACGAGCGCGGCCGCCAGTTCCTGCCGCTGGCGCGCATCGGCGCGTTCGGCCTCCATATAGACCAGCGACGTCGGCTTGCTGTCCGCAGCCGGGGCGCGGTCGAGCCCCGAAAAGGTGCCGTCCTTGCCGCGCACGACGGCGAGGATTGGGTGGAGGATGCGGTCGATGGCGAGCCCTTGCGCGGTGATGGCGTTGGCAATCGAATCAACCAGAAACGGCATGTCGTCATTGGCGACGGCAATGCGCAACAGGCGGCGGCCGTTGCTGCCGCTGCCCGACTCGATACCAATCTCGGGTGCGTCGCCCTGGCGTGCATCGAGCGCGGCCAGGGCGAGCGTTGCCGCCGCGCGGCGATCTGCCTTCGAAAAGCCAGCGGTTTCGCCCGGCAGCGCGCCTGCGACCAGGGCCTTGGCCAGCAGATCGACGTGTTTGGAGTGAGGGGAGGTCGCGGAGGTCGTCGCGCGGGGAGCAGCCATAGGGTCGGGCATCCGTATCGTTTTTCTCGATACCACCCCTATGCGCGTCCCCGGTTACAGCCTCAAGGCTGACGCAATATTATTTCGCGTGAGTTCAATCGACGACGTGCTTGAGCGCGCGGTCGAGCAGCGGCCGGTCGTCGCCGACGACCCCGATGACGGCGACCCGGTCGGCATCGACGCGGCGCGCCACCATGATCACGAATTCGTCATTGCCGGACAAGGTCAGATAGGCCTGTTCGGGCAGTGCACGCGCGCGCTGGCGGACATGGTCGGGTTTGATCTCCCGATCGGCGGGGCGGCGGTTACGCCGCTCGGCGGCGACGATCGCTTTCAGCCCGCCCGGGAAAGTCTCGAGGAAAAGCTTCATGCCGCCGGCCGGCAATTGCCGGCGATGGGCAAAGCTCATCGCCGCGGCAAATTCGGTCAGGCGGGTCTTGTCGTAGTTCGCGCCGAAGACGAGCTTGGCGACCGGCGTCATCGGGGCGCGGGCCTGTTGCTTGATCCGGCTTTCGGCGAGAAGTTCGGCATATTCCTGAGCGCGACGTTCAGCGACGAGGGCAAAGTCGTACGCCCCCGAGAGCGCCCGGTAGAGAGCGCCGCGGC
The DNA here is from genome assembly GCA_049318505.1 of Sphingomonas sp. Taxonomy (GTDB): domain Bacteria; phylum Pseudomonadota; class Alphaproteobacteria; order Sphingomonadales; family Sphingomonadaceae; genus Sphingomonas_O. The sequence continues at coordinate 6,061 of JBMOGG010000150.1, forward strand.
TACGGGTGTCGGCGGTCAGCGCAACGTCGGCATTTGCCCGCGCGGCCGCCAGCCATTCGCCAAGCGTGTCATCTTCTTCGATGATCGGGACGTCGAGGTCCTCACGGTCCCGACCTTCGTTTTCGTCGATACTATCTGCAGCCAGCGGGCTGATGCGGACTGCCCCCTGGCGGCTGGGACCGTCTGCCCAGACCGGGACCATCGGACGCGCCGGAAGCTGGGCGGCGCTGTCGCGCATTTGGCGCTCGAGGGCATTCAGCGTGGTATCGCTCGCTACTTCCTTCCAGTTGATCACCCCATAAATGAAGTCGATGGTGTCGTTGTCGGAAGAGAACGGCAGCAAAATGCCCCGATACAGCGTGTCGTTGCCGCGCACATTCTGGAACTCGGCCTCAAAGCCGATTGGCGCGCGGTTGGCGATGATCTGCAAATGATGATCGGTCAGCCGCGACAGCAGCGACCGCGGCGGCACGGCGCTGACGTGGGTGACGGTCTCTGCCAAGCCGCATTCCGTCCGGAGGGCCGATCCGAGCCAGGCGATTGTCGGTTCCTCGCCGCTATGGGTGAAGTCGAGGAGGACGCTAAAGGGACCGAAATCGCCCGTGTTGCCAATCTCCATGTCCTCGACTGACGGATAGGTACGGCCTTTCAGCAGCGATACCCAATAGTTGTACGCGCGGACCTGCATGCGGCGCTCGTCGGAGCCGATGACGACAGGTGCTTCGATCCCGCGCTCGGTTTCCGCATCAATCGCGGCGTCCGCGCTGATTTCACTTTCGGTCTCCCGCGCAAAATCGTGAAGACTGTCCATGTGTAACGACCCCCGACTGGTCCCTGAGAATGATTGGGGATGGAATGCAACGGTTTTGGTTACCAACCGGTTAAGAGATGGCCAGCGCGCGCGGCTGTGCGCGGCCCCTTGCCGATCGGCACCGACGCTGATAAGCGCGCGGCCCACTGGATTAAGCCGCTTTAGCTCAGCCGGTAGAGCATCGCATTCGTAATGCGAGGGTCAGGTGTTCGAGTCACCTAAGCGGCACCAGTGAAATCAAAGACATAGCTGGACGTTCAGAACCTGTAGGGCTTGACCGCCACCGTTATACTGCCGAAAGGCGGTGTCCGGATCCGTGTGAGGGCTACCAAGTTTGGCAAGCACTTTTTCAATCCGCTTAACAGCAGCGGAACCTGTGTTCACAGCATTCCCGCTAACACCACGCGCTGCTAGCCAATTGCGGTATTCTTGATCTTGCATCGACAAGCTCACAGAGTTGTGTTTGCAGAGCCCGACAAGTCTCGCATGATGTCCACGTCGTCGCCAGCGTTTGGCTGATCAACGGCTTCCCTCGTTGCTTTTGACTACCCTGGAATTTTGGCTGTCAAATCGACGTCGTTGATTGAATGGCTGCGGCACGCTCGCCTTGTCGATCAGAGGCGCAGAAGGTCCAGTTGCGGCGCCCTACGGCGGCCGATCTCACGCGAGTGCGCGATGACCACGCAAAGCTCCGCATACAGCC
>JBMOGG010000151.1:0-7505 GCA_049318505.1 Sphingomonas sp.
TAACGGCCTTGGTTCCTTACTACGGCCGATACGTGCATCGGCAGCTTTCGCTTCAGATGTTGCCGTTCCGGCGCCTCATCGGTGCGCCTGGAAGCGGACGGGCCGCTTTTCCAACCTGTGCGCATCGCGCCGACAACGTCGAATGGCTTAGCTTGGGTATGCGCGCTTCAGTTCCGACTTGCTTTCCGCCCTGTTCAATATGTCTGCCGCTTCACTTGCCTCGCGCTCCGTGGAGAAGACGACATCAATCCACCGGTCGCGAGCCTTAGAGTAGAGGCCCCACTTCCCGCGCAAATCTTCTTCGGGGCGCTGCATGACGGATAAAACGGAAGTTTGGAACATAACCGCTAATTTAGTCGCTTGTCATCAAAATGTCACGAATACGCCAATTCTCTCAGTTTTCGCACCGTCGATCGATACGATGTGCCTGAGAGCTCACCGAAAGGTTCGGGCGTGAAAAGGCGTCTGATGGCAACCGCCTTCAACATCCGCCGCTCGATGTCGCGGCTCCCTAAAACTTCAGAGCCGCGACAATCCGGAAGCTGCGCGCAAATTCGGGCCGTGCGAAGAAGTATGACTGGATCGAAGACCCTGTCTCGAACGATCCGCTGCGCGGATTGCCCTCGGTTAGACCGAGCGTGTTGGTCAAGTTTTTGCCTTCTAGGGTCAAAGTCGCCCCCTTGGCTGGACTGAACGTGACGCTGCCGCCTAGCAATGCGTAGCCCGGCAATCGCTGCGTGTTCGCGATGTCTGAAAAGCGCTCACTGAAGGCCGACATGTCGATTTGCAGGCGCACGCGATGGTCTGCAAGGTTTACACTGGGGACGACGCGCAGCGATAACCGAGGCACGCGGATCAGTTGTCGGCCGGAATAATCGCGCTGGACCGGAACGCCGGAGACAAGATCGGTGAAAGCAAAATTTCGGTACCGAGGTAGTTGCCAGGTTGCCTGCACATCCAGCTCAAACCATTCGACCGGTTGTGCATGTGCCTCCAACTCCACTCCCAACGTCTGCGATCCCGCGATGGCCGTGCGCTCGACATAGGCATTGCTGGCGCTGTCGAAGCGGAAATCGGTGAACGGCAAGCGGTCGAACTGCGTATAGAACCCCGTCGCGAACACGTTGAGGTTGGGCCTTGAGTATTTCAGCCCCGCTTCGGCTAGCCGGATCGGTACCACCGCTTCGTCGGTCCGACTTGGATTGCCGTTGAATTCGCTGGCGCTCGGAAGGCGGAAGGAATGGGTGTAGCGCGCGAACAGGCCGAATTGCGGAGCGAGGTTGTAGCTTGCTCCGATCGACCAGCCGAACGCGCTGAAGGCCCGGTCAATGCCGATTATCGTGCCGGATTGGCCAAGCACATTGTCATCGGCCAGCGTTTCCGGATTGCCGAGATCGAAGAGCGCCTTTCCCGCGGTCTGACCGTGGATGCGATTGCGTTCCCAGCGCCCGCCCAGATCGATGCGCAAACGGGGCCCGACCTGCCACTCATCGCCCGCATAGAACGCCAGCGCATCTACTCCGATCGCCGCGGAGTCGAAAATCGAACCATATCGCTGAAAGCCATGATCGGTGTAGTTGCCGACGGCTGCGCCTTGAGCGTTCAGCGCGACGATATCGATCAGTCGTGCCTGGTTGCGGACATCGAGGAGTACCGTGCCCATCACCCGGTCGAACCGGTACGAGTAGTGCGCCATCGTCATGCCAAGGCCGATCGCGTGATGGCCGGCTTGATCGAATTGCCAGGTCAGTCGATTATCCGCAATCAGTTCGTCAAGCGGGACATGGACCGAGAGCAGGTTTGCCCCCAGCACCAGGCCATTGCCGTTGGCATTGACCGGCACTGGAGCGCCATTTGTCGCATAGCGCGCAGCCAACTGCGTACCCTGAGGAAATGCGGCGAAGGTTGCTGCCCTGACAGACGTGAGAAAATCGCCCAGCGGCACCGGGTTGCCCACTGGAAACAGCGCATTACGAAGGATGTCGCTGGTGCGCCAGCTGGCGCCGCTGACCAGATCGAGGCCGTTGCCAAGCCGGAAATGCCCCCGCAAGTTCAATGCGGTGACCAGACTCTTTGTGCCCTGTGTCAGGTCGAAGTCGAACGGGCCCCGCGCCGTCCGGATCGGGAGATGGAGCGTTTCTGGCCCAGACAGCGAATAGCGCAAGGGATCGAACCCAGGTATTGGGGTAACACGACGATCACCATCGAGGCGCAGCGGCACGGGGAGGTAGAAAGTTACGCGATCGTCAAGGTGCCGTAAGTCAAGCGAAACCTGGTTGGCGCCATCGTCGTAGTTGAGCCCTATACGCACCTGGCCGCCAGCGTCGGCAACATAGCCGGGACGTCGCCGTCCACCATCGCGCCGATAGAACCCACCCACCATCACCCCAAGATCGGGTGCAACCCGCGCAGCGTAGACCGCGTCGAAACGGGCAAAGCCGTGATCACCCAGACTTGCCTTGATCGAACCGCCCGGATTGGTAAGCCCGGTGCGGGTGACCATGTTGGCTACCCCTCCCGGCGCATTGGGCGCGAACAACACCGACGGGCCGCCGCGTGCTACATCGACGCGCGCGATAGTGTCATCAAGACGGAAAGACTGATCAGTGTTGAGGTAGCCCAACCCCCCATCATACTGGATCGGCAGGCCGTTTTCGGTCAGCGCGATCGAGGTGAAGCCATCTGTGGGAATGCCGCGTGAGCGCACATTGTTGGAGCCTTCCCCGCCCGACGATTCGACCCAAAATCCAGGCACAAGCCGGAAGAGATCAGCAACCCGGGGGGCACTGCGCGAGCTTGCGCCGGCGAAGTCGATCGTTGTGGCCGCATAGCTGTAAGCGGTTGTGGCCATACGGGTCGACACGACTCGACCGGTGACAATGATATCGGGGCCTTCGATCGCGACGGGCGGGCGCGGCGTTGGCGGTCGTTGCGGTGCCGGGCGCTGTTGCGGCACGACGCGCGCTGTTGCTGTGCGGATCGGCAACCGCGCCGGTCCGAGTGTGATTTGGTCGGATGCAAGGTAGACCGCTTCGAGCCCCTGGCCCGCAATCAGCCGGCGCAAGGCAGCGTCGACCGGCAATTTTGCATGAAGGGGTTTGCTGCGCTTGCCCGTCGTCAGCGCGTAGGGGAACAGGATCTGCGTGCCGGCTTGGCGGGCCAGAACCTGCAGGGCGCGTGCGAGGTCCTGCGCGGGAATGTCGAAGCGCACCTGCTGCGTGCGCGCGGCCACCGGCGACGCGGCAAGTATGGATACGCACAGCGAGGCTACCACTAACCGAGCCGGCGACGTCATCGTCAACCAGGCCCGTGGGAACCTCCAGGGAGTGCACCGATGCATCCGCGCTCCGTGACCGATCAGCGCGACACTGTTATGTCACCCTCCGGAAACGGCAGCTTTGCTTCCAGACTGATGCAGAGCCTCATCGCACGACAAGACGCACGGCATTGCCAAGGGCGATGATTCGGCCCGTGGCGCCGCGCAACTGCAGTCGAACCAAGTGCAGGCCTTTGGGTAAAGCCGCCAATGGGACCGGCGCGGCTACGGCGCCCGTCAGTGTTATCTGCTCCACGACATGCTCATCCACGACAACCTCGCAAGTCGCCCCAACTGGCCCTGAAACATCGGGCAGAACCTCCACCGACATGGTAGAGGCGAACTCGATCTGACCGCCCATCGGCGCCGAGTGCGGCCCCGAACGGACTGCGAAGTCGATATGGAGCGATGACATCGACGGATCGAGCACAACAAAGGCCCGGCCGCTGCGCAGCCCAGCCAAGATCGCCGGTTGCGTCAGATCCTCGGCGAAGACCACCGTCACCGGGGACCCGATCGCGCCCAAACCAATTTGGCCCGGGCGATGGTTGTCGCTGCCACCCAACGCGACCACGGCGTGACCCTCTCGAAGCTGCGAAAGCCAGAACTTCGTGCCCGAGACCGCACTTTCGGCGTTGCCTCCCGTTGCGCCGACCGAGGAGCCGTTGATGACTTCCACTGCATCGACTTTGGCATAATCGACCCCGGGCATCGTCCAACCACACCCCATGCAGATCTCGCCCGAAGGTAAGGCCGGGTGATTGATCGAAACCAGCCCGCCCAGCGCATGAACGCGATCGGCGATCCCGTTGAAGCCGATCGGGCCGCCCGGCATGATGCGATAGTCGAGCGGGGCGGTCACGCCGAACACGTTGAAATGACCGAAAAAGGTGGTGATTTCGCGTCCGGGGATCAGCAGCATCCGGTCAAAGTATGGCTGCGCCTCGCGCAAGGCCTGAGCCTGGCTTGCGGTATTGTGCTCGGTAAGGGCGATATAATCGAGCTTCGCCGCTGCAGCGGCTTCGAGCGAGAGAAATACAGGGCAAGGCACGATTTGCCCGGACTGGCTGGGGCAAGATCCGTCGCTATGGGCACTGTGGGCATGCAAGTCGCCGCGATACCAGCCGGGACCGCGCCCGGCCGTGGGACCCGGCAGCGTTTCGGCCTCGGCGCCGATGAGGAACCAGATTCGCGCCTTCCAGTGCGTGGTCACGCTGGGGCGTATATTGGGAATCGCGAGCATCAACTGCCATTTGCCGGGAACCACGGGTCCGGGCAGATAGGACGGCGTTGCGTCGGTGCGGGAGATCGTGAAGCTGGCCTTGTTGCCCCCGCTCGCCCCGCGCAAGCCGTGCGGGTCTTCAACACCTAGATCGATGACGGTGCGCTGGTCACGCCCGTCGAAGTCGAACGCGACCACGATCCGGTCGACGCCACGAGGGACGATGAACGGTATGCGACGGTACGTCTGGAAATCGGTGCGGGTGATCTTGCCGGCAAGCACGGTATCGGCCGGGCGCAGCGGCAGTGAGGGCTCAGCAACTGCTGAAGCAGGAGACATAAGCCCGAACAGCGCAAGGGCCGCCGATCCGAGGATCGACGGCCACGCGCGAAGCCATTCGAAGGATAGGTTCATCAGAAGCGGTAGCCCGCCGTCACCCGGAACGTCCGCCCGAAGTTGGGGCGGGCGAGGAAGTACTTGGCGTTGCCATCGCTGGCGTTGAATTCGCCGGCGCGCGGGTTGCCCTCGGTCAGTCCGAGCGTATTGGTAAGGTTGTTGATGTTAAGGCCCAGCGAGAACGCCTCCGTCACCGCGGCGCGAAAGTTGAAATTGAGCTGGGTGAATGACGGCAGCTTCTGCGAGTTGGCGATGTCGGGATAGCGCGTCGAATAATGTTCGATCTCGAGTTCGGCACGAACTCTGTCGTTGAACAAGTTGATCGCCGGCACGACGCGGAACGCAAACTTGGGCACGCGGATCAATTGCTTGCCGTCGTAATTGGTCACCACGCCGGTGGCGCTGGTGAATTTAAAGCCTTTGTATTTCGGGTCCTGGTACGTCGCCTGGAACGATACGTCGAAATAGCGGCTGGGACGCACCAGTGCCTCGACCTCGATCCCGTAAGTCTTGGTATCGGCAATCACGGTCTGCGGGCTGTCGTACTGGTTGGTGACCGTGTTGAAGCGGAAATTGGTGAAGCTGATGCCCTGAAACTTTGTGTAGAAGCCGGTCAAGAAAAGGTTGAACACCGGGCTTCCATACTTCAGGCCCACTTCGGCCATCTGGATTGGGACCGAGCGACCATCAGACTTGGTGGGGTTTCCGTTCCAGTCCGCTGCGCTCGGCAAGCGGAAAGTACTGGTATAGCGCGCAAAAACGCCAACGCTCGTGGCAAACTGGTAATTCGCGCCTGCAGTCCAACCCCAATCGCTAAAGTGCTGGTTGACCGTGGTGAACGTGCCGGCACCGGTGATCACGCTGTCGTCGGCGAGGGTCGTGGGATCACCCAGGTTGACTGTCGTCTTGTTGGCGACCAGCCCACTGATGCTAATCTTCTCCCAGCGCGCTGCAAAGTCGATCCGTAGCTTCGGCGTAACTTGCCATTCGTCGCCTGCGTAAAGCGCCAAATTGTCGCCATTCATGCCGACGTTGTCGTACAACGAGCCATAGCGCTGAAAACCGTTGTCAGTCAGCCTGCCAACGACTGCCCCCGCCGCACTAAGCGCGACGACATCGACCAGCTTGGCATTGCCCTTCACATCAAGCAGCGTGGTTCCCATGTAGCGATCGAAGCGGTAGCTGTAGCCGCCATAGGTCATGCCTGCCGCCAGGCTGTGGTGGCCCCCAGCTTCAAAATCGGCGGTAAAGCGGTTGTCGGTGATCATTTCGTTGATCGGCACTTTGACCGACAGCAGGTTGCCGCCAACTACTAGCCCGTTGCCGTTGGTCGCTGCCGTGACCGTCTGGCCACCGTTAACGTACCGCGCCTGCAACGACGCCGCACCCGGGAACGCAGCCAGCCTCGAATTGAGCGACGTAAGGAAAGTGCCGATTTCAGTGACGTTTCCGGTCGGGAACAACGCATTGCGCAGGATATTGGCGTCCTTGTAGTGGCTTCGGGTGTGGAACCCGATCGCATCGCTAAGCTTGAGATCGGCCTCGAACGATATCTGGGTCAACCTGGTGTGTGAACCTTCCGTCAGGTCGAAGGCGTAGGGGGAGCCGACGTTCTTAATCTGGATGTTGTTGGTCTCGCCGCCGGCCAGTGTACCTTTCAGCGCGTCGAAGCCGGGTACGGCAAGGATCTTGCCGCTTGCATCGTAGGTCAGCGGCACCGGCAGATAGAACGGCACCTTGTCGTCGATGTGTTTGATGTCGATCGAGAAGCGGTTCCGGCCATCGTCGTAGTTGACAGTGCCACGGATCTGGCCGCCCTTTTCGGCCATGAAGCCCATGTCGCGCATGCCGTGGCTCTGGCGATGGAAGCCGCCCACGAACACCCCCCAGTTTTCGCCGATCTTCTGCCCGTAATAGGCATCGACGCGGGCGAGATTGTAATCACCCCAGGTCAGCTTGACGAGACCGCCCGGCGCATCGGTGCCCTTGCGGGTGATGAAGTTGACTATGCCGCCGGGCGCGTTCGGCGCGTAGATCGAGGCCGGACCGCCGCGCACCGCTTCGACGCGCGACACGGTCTCGTCGAACCGGAACGACTGGTCGGCATTGAGATAGCCCAGGCTGCCATCGTACTGGATCGGAACGCCATTTTCCTCGAGGGCGATCGACGAATAGCCGTCCGTCGGGATACCACGCGCACGCACGTTGTTCGACCCCTCGCCGCCCGAAGCCTCGACCCAGAAGCCGGGGACTTGCTTAAATGCTTCGGCAGCGGAAACCGGGTTGGTGATGCGCAGCGCTTCGTCGTTGAGCGTGGTGATGGCGTAGCTGGCTTCGGCCTTTCGTTGGGTCGAGGCTGCAATGCGGCCCGTGACAATGATCTCGTCAAACCCACCGCCACGCGCTGCGCTTGCTTCGTCCTTTGAGGCCTCCCCGGGCGCATTCTGTGCCACTGCCGGTGCCGCATTGGCCAGCGCGAGCGCCGTCGTCGAAGCTGCAAGAAACCACCTGTTCATCTCGTCCCCCTTTAAGGAAATTCGGGCGAGCAACCACGCTAAGTCGAGCGCGCGC
>JBMOGG010000152.1:0-7449 GCA_049318505.1 Sphingomonas sp.
AGAAGCGGATGTGGCACCTTATGATTGCCTCAACCTCGCGCAAAACCCCAATGGTTTCTGTCAGACTAAGGCGAACGCGTCGCTCCAAGAGCAGTCGGTCGGCTCACGAACGCCATGATTGCGGGGGAACGGCAAGATCTGGGACGCTTTTTGTGTCAATCGACGCGGCACGTCCCTCAAACCTCCGCCGTCACCGGGTTGAACGCCATGATACTCATGTCGCCCACGGGTGCTGTTGCCGGGTCGAAGGTGTCCGGGTCAATCGACTGGGTCATGCGGCCCTGTTCGATCGACTTGGCGTGGAGCAGCGCGGTTCGGGGTTTGCGGACGGCTTCGTAGCGGGCTAGGGCCGTTTCGACATCGGCTTCGAGCTCGAACGCGCGGGCGAGGACATAGCCGTCCTCGATCGCCATCGCTGCGCCCATGCCAAGGAACGGCAGCATCGCGTGCGCTGCATCACCGAGCAGGGTCACTCGCCCCCGCGCCCAGTCCGGCAATGTAGCGCGGTCGTATAGTCCCCATTTGATGCTCGATTCCGCGCAAGCAATCAGCCCCATCGCATCCGGGTGCCAGCCGTCGAACGCGGCAAGCAGTTCGTCCTTCGACGCACGGATTGACCAGCCTTCGGCGACGCCTTCTTCCGTCTCGACCAGCCCTGCGCAGTTGACGATGTCGCCACCGCACATCGTGTAGCGGTTGAATGTGCGCTGAGGCCCCATGAAGATCACGCTACGCCCAAGGCTCATGAACGGCCGAGCGACTGCCATCGGCACCAGAAAGCGGTAGGCGACATGATTGGTGAAGCGCGGCGCGTCGCTCGGCCAGAGCAGCCCGCGCGTTACCGATCGCACCCCGTCCGCCCCGACCAATGCATCGCCCGTTGCTCTCCCGCCATTGGCGAAATGCGCAGTCACGCTGCTACCATCATCTTCAAATGTCAGCAGCTCATGTCCGGTGAAGATTGGCACATTCAGGTCACGCAACGCGTCGACCAGAACGGCTTGCAGGTCGGCGCGATAGATATGGCGCACGATATCCGCTTCGCCATCGTCGGGTCGCCCGTCGCCTCCGTCGAGCGCCCCCATAATGATATGCGCCGTGCGGTAATGCACAAAGGGCAACGCGCCCGCCGGGCACGCCCTTGCTGCCACCTTAGCCTGCAGCCCCAGCGCGCGAAACACATGCTGCGCACCGCGCCCCAGGGTCAGTCCCGCGCCCACCTCACCCAGTGCCGACGCCGCCTCATGAACTTCGACCTCGACGCCGCGCTGCGTGAGCCCGATCGCTGCAACCAGCCCGCCGAGCCCGGCGCCGATGATCAGGGTTTTCATATCAAAGCACTCGATGGAAACCAGACGGGATAGGCCAACCCCTCGCGCTTCCCGACAGGACAGCTAAAGAGGCAAGGCGATGCCGATATGAAGGCCAATCTGCATGAAGGTCGAGTCGGTTTTCTCGCTCACCATCACATTCGCCATGACCGGGTGGCTATTGTCAGAACAACGGGGCAACCATTTCCTAATTGGTTGGGCATCTGATGAACTAAACAGAATTCTGACTTCGGAAATGTTTTGAGCTAGTGGATAGACCCTATCTGGTGCCCGCGTTTTACGGCGGCGATGATAGCGCAAGCCCTTTTTGCCAACCCCGTGAGCAATTACACGAAGCAAGTTCATACACCGTATCAGGGCCATGACGAAGGCCAGCAAGCCGGATATGCCCTGCCGTCATGACCGCAGACTGGAACTTGTCGATCGAACACCACGGGACCAAGGGTCAACCGGTTGTCGTCATCGATAACTTTGTCCCTGATCCGGAGGCATTACGTGAAGATGCGGCGATGCTCGCTTATGCGCCGATGGGCATTCATCATCCCGGCATCCGGGCGACGGTGGCTTACGCGGTGGCGCGCCGGATCATTGCCGCCATTATCCCGATCGCGCGCGAGGTGTTCGATGCGCCCTCGCTCGACCTGACCGACGCCTTTTATTCGCTGGTCACGACATGCCCCGACAAGCTTTCGCCGATCCAGCGTTTGCCGCATTTCGACGGGGTCGCGCCGACGCGGCGCGCCTTGCTGCACTATCTCAGCCCAGGCGCGCCAGCGAGTACGGCGTTTTACCGGCACCGGAGCAGCGGTTTCGAGGCCGTGACAGCGGACCGGCTTCCCGCCTATCGCGCGATGTTAGAAAGCGAAATCGCGCATACGGGCGAACCATAGGCGGCCTATATCGACGGCGATACGGCGCTGTTCGAGCTCGTGTCGCGCATCCAAGGCCATTTCAACCGCGCGATCCTCTATCGGGGAAACAGCCTGCATTGCGCCTGGCTGCCAGAGGGAACGTCGTTCGACGCGCACCCGGCGCACGGTTGCCTGACGGCCAACCTGTTTTTGGAAGCGGTGGCTGCGGCGTGAAGCCTCAAAGGATTGCGTCGCGCTCCGATAGGGCAGGTTGATGTGGGTTACCTCCGGCTATGCGATCCCGGCGATTGGTTTGATGCACTTGATCATGTTCCCGACGAACTTTACGCTTGCTTGTGACGGGCTGAGCGAGCGGGCTGCCGACGGATCGAACATGATCGGCGATCAGCTTCTGGGCCGACTGTTACGATGAGTGCGCGCGCCCAACACGTCATCGTGCTTGGCGACGGCACGGCGGGCTGGATGGCCGCGTGCCTGATCGCCCATTGGTGTAACGCACTATGTTTTCCGACGTCGCCAGGTAGGTTTTTCCGATGGTTTGCAATCCCGCAACCCAGCGCTACGACAACGTGTTGCTCGCCGCGTCGGCATCGAGCAGGTGACGCAGAAAGAAGTCGGCGCCGAGCGCCCACGGCAACCGAAGCGTGAAAATCCAGATCGACGCAAACCACATTCGCGCGTGATTGTGCATATAGCCCGTATCGACCAGTTCGCGCGCCCAATCGTCGAACCCCTCGATCCCGGTCATGCCGGTTTCTGCCGCGACGATTGCCCGAGCGTTCGGAAAGCTTTCGCGCTGTCGGTCGCGCTCATCGACGAAGCGCTGCCATACCGATGGGCGTAGTTCGAGCCACCCTTTCCAATACGTTCGCCACAGAACTTCCTGGATAAACTTCTCGGCGGCGACGAGGCTGTGCCGATCGAGCACTGCGGCTACGACTTCGCGTTCGCTAATCGCACGGTAGCGCAAATACGGCGACAGTCGTGACACCGACACCGGTCCGTCGCGCCCGCCGTCGGTGTTTCGACCATCGGCATAGGCTTGCCCGGCCCGCGCCACGAACTGATCCAGCCGACGCAGTCCAGCCGCGCGGGAAGGATCAAAAAGCGCAGCAAGCGGTTGATTCTCCGATCCCGGGGTCAATTCCACTCGGTTATTCAATCTACGCCTGACATGTTGATTTGATCTCTCTTCTACGGGCTTTAATCGTGGTCGCCGAACCCAAGGCCGTCAAAACTTCTATCTCATCAAATACGAGGGGAATTCTTCTCAACTGCGCCGGTTCCGCCGGAGACGTCCGTCCCTGAGTTCAGCTCGAGCAGATTGATCGGAACGTCCGGAATTCTTCGAAGTGGTCGTTCCGATGCGGGGCCATGAACGGCGACAATTGGGGCGGGAGCGGTTCGGCGGCTGCCGACCCGGACGAGGTTGTCCGTCTGGCTAACTGTGATTGCCAAATGCGGACTCTCGTGCACGTAATGCGATCTGATCGGTTATCCGGTTGCGGATACGCGTTGGCTTGGGACCGGGGTGAAGCTTCGTGCTTCGCCATTTTTGTCTGGAGGGGGTTGCGCGCCATCTCACCCGCTCGATACAAAGAGGCCCTCGTCACACAGATATTTTCAACTACCCGCTTCAGCAATTGAGCCCGGCCTGCTGCTGTCGCACCGGCTCGAACAGTGGCTGATCACCACACAATTTTAAAAAGAAAAGATACCGACTTCATGACACGTCGAACAGCAATCGTAATCGGCTCCGGCATTGGCGGCATAGCTTGCGCGATCCGCTTGCAGAGCCTTGGCTTCGAAACACGGATCGTCGAACAGCTCGACGATGTTGGCGGCCGCGCCTATGTCCTTCGCGCGGACGGTTTCACCTTTGATATGGGGCCGACCGTCCTTACGGTCCCGCATTTCATCGAAGAGCTGTTTTTGCTGGAGCGTGACGTGGCAATGCTGGCCGAGCCGGATTTTCCGGCTGACGTCCTCCAAGAGGGACAACGCATTGTTTCGGGCGTCAGCGGTGGGCCTAAAACGAGCTGCTATCTCGAGATCGTGCCTGTCCTGCCCTTCTACCGCATCTATTTCGATGACGGTAAATTCTTCGATTATGACGCCGATCCGGCCAATGTTCGCGCCCAGATTGCCCGCCTCGCGCCCGAAGACCTGGAGGGCTACGACCGATTCCACGAAGCCGCGCGCGCGATCTTCCAGCGTGGGTTCCTCGAGCTTGGCTATACCTATTTCGGCAGTCTTGGCTCGATGCTGGCGGTCGTGCCCGATCTGTTGAAGCTGGGTGCAGTACAGCCCTTGTTTTCGCTGGTCAGCAAATATTTCAAGAGCGACAAGATGCGGCAAGTATTCAGCTTTGAGCCGCTCCTGATCGGCGGCAATCCTCTTAAGGTGCCCGCCATCTATGCGATGATCCATTTCGTTGAAAAGACATGGGGCGTCCATTACGCGATGGGAGGCACCGGCGCGCTGGTAAAGGCGCTGGTCGTCAAGTTCGAGGAACTCGGCGGAACGGTGCAACTCAACGCCGAGGTGGCGCGGATCGACATCGAGAAGCGCGGGCGCCAGCGTGTCGCGACAGGCGTCACACTGGCATCGGGCGAGACGCTGGCGGCAGATTTGGTCGTTTCCAACGCCGATTATGCCACCACTTACCTGCGGCTGATCGACAAGAAGCATCGGCTGATCAACCGCGATGCCGTGGTCAAGTTCCGCAAGCAGAGCATGTCGCTGATGGTGATCTATTTCGGCTACGAGAAGCGCGATGGCGACCCCGACGTGCGGCACCACAACATCATACTCGGGCCGCGTTACGAAGAATTACTAACTGACATCTTCGAACGCAAAATCCTTGCCGAGGACTTTTCGCAATATCTGCATATCCCGACGCTGACCGACCCAAGCCTGGCACCGCCAGGCCATCATGCTGCCTATACGCTGATCCCGGTGCCCAACACGCTAGGCAACATCGACTGGGATGCGGTGGGAGAAGGGTTCGCGCAGAAAGTGCTGAATTTCCTCGACGACCGCGGCTACATCCCAGGTCTGCGCGAGCGGCTGGTCTATCGCAGCTTCGTGACGCCCAACTATTTTGAGCAGACGCTTGGCGCTTATGCCGGTAACGGCTTCGGCGTCGAGCCACGGCTGACACAGACAGCTTTCTTCCGCCCGCATAACCGCAGTGAGGACGTAGCCAACCTTTATCTGGTTGGCCAAGGCACGCAACCAGGCGGTGGCACCCCGTCGGTTATGATGTCAGCCAAGATGACCGCACGCGAAATCGCTCGCGATTTTGCAGTCGATCAGCGGATCGTCTCAGGGATGCCGGCATAGCGAGGTGTCGAGATGAGCCGGTCGGCCAGCATTCGTCGCGACATCCAAGCGCCTTCTTTCTTCAGGACAGGCAGTCAGTCGCCTACTGCGCCAATCGATGTTGTTTCGTTTCATCTGGACGATATCTGCGCCGTTCGTTGGCGATTTTGACGCCGTCAAAAGGTGGCTCTTTCTTCGGCACCTTTTTGCGCTGGATCACCGGCGATGATTGGGTGATGGGCTGGGCTCTTGCCTGCGGGCTTTCGAAAAGCTCAGATGCGAAAGCCGCCATTTGTCCCGATGAAATGGTACTGCAGCAAGCGACCAACTCACGACTCTCAGCGGCGGGGGCGTGAACGACCGCTCGTGCGGCAACCTGCTATTCGCCTGACGCAAATCCGCCGGGCGGTACCCGCACCCCTTTACGGTCATTCTGGTGTCGTCAGGCCGTCCCTTGCGAAATCCGCCATTCCATTGGCGCAATCGCAATCGATAGGGCCAAGCCCAGCGAATGGCTTGCGGCGCAAGCACTTGTGGTGCCAGACAGACCGGAAACCTGAGCTTGCCGCGAGCTGTCCATGTCCAAAGCCTTGACGATGCCGACGCATGATATCGCCGACAGCCTTACCCTTCCGTGCGGGGCGGTTCTGCCCAATCGGTTGGCCAAGGCGGCGATGACCGAGGGGCTCGCTGATCCGCAAGGCCGCGCGACGGCGGAATTGGCGCAACTTTATGGGATATGGGCCGATGGCGGCGCGGGCCTGCTGATCACCGGCAACGTGCAGATCGACGGCGACCACCTCGAACGGCCGGGCAATCTGATCATCGTGGGTGCGCAAGATGAAGCCGCGCGCGCTGGCCTACGTGCGATGGCCCATGCAGGCACCCGCGCAGGCGGTCACATTTGGATGCAGATCAGCCATGCCGGACGCCAGACGCAAATCTCGGTCAACCCGCATCCCAAGGCGCCGTCGGCGATAGCCGTGGGTCTGCCAGGCAAGCAATTTGGCCTGCCGGTGGCGCTGACCGAAGCGGAAATACGAGATCTTGTTGAACGCTTTGGGGTGGCCGCGGAAGTGGCGAAAGATACCGGCTTTACCGGCGTCCAGATCCACGCAGCGCACGGCTATTTGCTCTCGCAATTCCTCAGTCCCCGCGCCAATCAGCGCACCGACCAATGGGGCGGTAGCCTCGAAAACCGCGCGCGCATGCTGATGGCCGTAGTCGCGCGGGTGCGGGCCGGGGTGGGGCCAGCGTTCCCGATCGGCGTAAAGCTCAATTCGGCCGATTTCCAAAAGGGCGGTTTCGCTTTTGAAGAGAGCGTGATCGTGGCGGATTGGTTGCAGGCGGCGGGTGTCGATCTGCTGGAAATTTCGGGCGGGTCATACGAACAGCCCGCGATGATGGACATTGCCGGCATGGAAGCCCCCGACGCGCCCGCGAAAAAGGCTTCGACCGTCGCGCGCGAGGCTTATTTCGTCGATTTTGCCAAAACGATGCGCGCCTCGCTCGCTATGCCGCTGATGGTTACCGGAGGCTTTCGCACCCGGCACGCTATGAACGCCGCGTTGGCGCAAGGCGGGGCTGACATTATTGGCCTTGGCCGCCCGCTTTGTGTCGATACGGCAGGTCCCGCCAAGTTGCTCGCTGGCGCGAACGCCCTTGACCGCTGGGAAAACAAACTCCGCCTCCTGCCGCCTTGGCTGGCGTTTCTGGGCGGGTTGAAAATGCTGCGCGCGGTCGAAGGCATTGCGGTAGTATACTGGTATTACGCCCAGATTGATGCCCTGGCGCGCACTGGCAAAGCTGATATCGGCATTTCGCCGTTTTCCGCGCTGCTGGCCATCCAAAAGGCGGGCAAAGTCTGGCTCAAGGCGCGATCGATAGGTCGTGGCCGTCAGTAAGCTGAATGGCAGGTTTCG
>JBMOGG010000153.1:0-7411 GCA_049318505.1 Sphingomonas sp.
GGTCGCCGGATGAAGGAGGTCGGCGGTCGCCGGATGAAGGAGGTCGGCGGTCGCCTCCGGTGGGTCCGCCAGTTTTTCGAGGTGGTCGCATCGTGCTGCCTTGCGGCCAAGCGGCGCGCAAGTCCAGCAAATGCGAAAAGGGGCCGGTCTTGCGACCAGCCCCTTGCCGTCAGCCCGAAGCGTTCGGACGATCAGAATTTGACGTTGAAGCCACCATAGAAGAAGCGGCCGGTGTTGCTGTAGATCGCGCCATCGCCAAGCCCGGTCAGGTCGAGCGGGGGCAGCAGGTCGAAGGCGTTGTCGACGCCGATATACAGGCGCTTGCTCTCGTCGATCTTATACTGGACGCGCAGGTCGGTGTAGACCCGCTCGTTGTAGAAGACCTGCGGGAACTGGTCGAGGTTGGTCGGCGGGCGACCCTGGACGCTGTTCTGCGCTTCGAACGTGCCGATGGTCTGCTTGCCGATGTAGCGGAAGTTGGCGCTGGCATCGATCGCCTTCCAGCCGACGTTGACGCGCAGCTGGCCCTGCAGTTCCGGATCGCCCAGCGCAAACTTCTGCTGGGTGATGCGGCCCGGCTCGGTGATCGAGGTGAAGAAGTTGCGCTCGATCAGGTAGGAGATGATGGCGCGGGTGTTGAAGCGCCAGTCACCACCACCAAAGGTCGTGCTGTAGTTCAGGTCGAAATCGATGCCCGAGGTCTTCTGACGGGCATAGTTGAACGGACCCTGGGTGAACGACGAACCAACGGTCGGGAAATCGACCGTGCTTCCGGCGTGCAGTACGTTGGCCTGGCCGGCAAAGGTACCGTTCGCGTTGCGCGTGATGGACTTGCAGAACGTGTTGTCGATGCCATCCGGATTGTCATAGCACTGGTTGATGACCGTCTGGGCGCCAATGGT
The DNA here is from genome assembly GCA_049318505.1 of Sphingomonas sp. Lineage (GTDB taxonomy): Bacteria > Pseudomonadota > Alphaproteobacteria > Sphingomonadales > Sphingomonadaceae > Sphingomonas_O. The sequence goes on from JBMOGG010000153.1 coordinate 903, forward strand.
GTTGATCGCGTTCTTCAGTTCGATGTTGTAGTAATCGACGGTCAGGACCAGGCCCTGCATCGGCGTCAGCACGGCACCGATGGTATAGCTGTTGGACACTTCTTCATCGAGCAGCGGGTTGCCGCCGTTGAGACCCGAAATCCCCGAGTTCGGCCGGTTGGTGAACGGTTCGGTGATGCCGTTGAAGGTCTGCGTCGTCGGCACGCCGCCGGCGGCGCAATTCTTCACGCGGTTGGGGTTGGCGGTGATGTTCTGCTGGCCGCAGGGGTCGATGAGACCGTTGAGGAAGGTCTGGCTTTGCGGGGCGAACAGGTTGAACTGCGTCGGCGCGCGCACGGCACGGCCATAGCTACCGCGAATGCGCAGGTCGTCGAACGGCTGCCAGGTGACGCCGGCGTTCCAGGCAAAGGTCGAACCGGTGTTGCCGGTGTTGAAGTCGGAATAGCGTGCCGAACCTTCAACCGTCAGTTCCTTGAACAGGAACACGTCCTTGAGCAGCGGCAAGCGGATTTCACCAAAGCCTTCCTTCACTTCCAGCGCCGGCGGATCGAAGATGGCGATGGAGTTGAGGAAGGTGCCACCGCCGCGGGTGAATGCGTCGAATTCCGAATAGCTGGTTTCACGGCGATATTCACCGCCAACCGAGAAAGCGATCGGACCGCCCGGCAGGCTGAACCATTTTTCGGTATCGCCCGACACATAACCCGACAGGTCATATTGTTCGGAGTTCTGCTTGCGCGACGAGGTGAAGCCGAAATAGGCCAGCGCTTCCGGGCTGGGCTTGCCGAGGCCGAACAGGTTGACCGGGACGCAGGCAGCATCGTCGTTGGTGGTGATTGCGTCGTTGTTGATCGAGCAGACGATGTTGCCGGCGGTGTTGCGCACCGCGTTCACCGAATTGGTGAACTTGGCGAGGTTCACGTTGCCGCGTGTTTCGTAGAACGTATCGACGCGGCCGTAGTTGGCGGCGATTTCATAGCGCCAGGTGTCGTTGAACGTGCCTTCGGCACCGACGACGATGCGATACAGGTCGCGGCTATGGTCTTCACCGCGGCCAGCGAAATCGATGTTAAAGCGCTGGGTGGCAAAGCCGGTTGCGCCGGGCGCCAGCAGGGTGACCAGCGTATCGCGCGCCTGGGTCGTCAGGAACGGGTTGTTGATGCTGAAGGTCGGGTTGAGCGCGCCCGACGAGAAGGTGGGCTGGCCTTCCTGCTGCGATTCCGTCTTCACGAACTTGGCTTCGGTGAACACGGTGAACGCCGGGCTGAACTCATAGCGGGCAAGCAGGTTGGCGGCATAACGCTTGGTGCCGGTCTGCAACTGGCCGGTTTCACGCAACGTCGAACCCAGGCCGCCGATGGCATTGCCCGAACCGTTCGGCCGGAAATCTTGGGTGACGACGTTCTTGACCAGCGAACCATCGGGTTGAAACACGAAGACATTGCCCAGCTGCGCGCCAGCGGCGGTGAACAGGCCCGAGCAATTAAGCGCGACACGCGCGGCGTTGGTTGCCGTCAGCGTCGGGCAGGTCGAGGTGATGGCACCGCCGGTCGAAATGCCGATGTTCTTGATACCGCGGGTGAAGGCCGTATCGGGGCGGCCGTTGCCGCCAGCAGGCTCTGCCGTGCCGCGCGGGGCCGCCAGGGTCGGCGGACCAGTGAAGGCCGTGTCTTCTTGCAGCTGGAACTGGTTACGGCCGCCAAGAGCGCCGGCGAAATCTTCACGCTGGCTGAAATACAGCGGGTTCTGCTGCGAATACTCGACGTTGACGGCGACGTTGCCGCGGCCATCGCTAAAATTCTTGCCGTAGGTAGCGCTGCCGAAATAGGTTGGGCGGTCACCGCGCGACGAAAGCCCGGTCTGGCCGTTGACTTCGAAACCTTCGAAATCCTTTTTCAGGATGAAGTTGACGACGCCGGCGATGGCGTCGGAACCGTAAACCGCCGAATTGGCGCCGGTGACGACATCGACGCGCTCAACCAGCGCGTTCGGGATGGTGCTGGTATCGACGGTGCTGGTGCCTGGCTGCGACGTGACATGGCGGCGGCCGTTCTGCAGGACGAGCGTGCGCGCGACACCTTGCCCGCGAAGATCGAGAATATTGAGACCGGCAGTGCCGATGGCGGCGCCCGAGTTCTGCGTGCTGAAGGTGTTGCGGAACGACGGCAGCTGCGACAGCTGGTCACCGATGTTGACTTCACCGTTGATGGTCAGTTCGTCGCGGGACAGCGTCGTGACCGGCACGGTCGAATCGAGATTGGCGCGCGCGATGCGCGAACCGGTGACGAGAATCATCTCGCTGTCTTCGGCGTCATCGGCAGCAGCGGTGACGGCTGGCTTGACGGTTTCAGCGGGTGCAGTCTGTGCGAAAGCCGCTGCAGACATAGTGGTGATGGCGAGCGCGGATACGCCCGTCAAGATCTTGGTACGCATTGAGTGCCCCTCGGTGCGATGTTGACGTTACCATCGCATTGGACGAAAGCGCCGCGCCGCAACAGTGGCGGAATGTCGCAAATGTCATCAGCCAGTAATAATGTGCCGCGCTGTTGCAATCTCGCATCACCTGTTGCGCAGACAAGTGCGAAGCTGTTGAAAGCTTCGCGCCAATGCGCTAACTGCTGCCCCGTGCCCCTGTGGTGAAATGGTAGACGCGCTCGACTCAAAATCGAGTGGAGAAATCCGTGCTGGTTCGAGTCCGGCCAGGGGCACCATTTCGGACTCGTCAGAGTCATGTTCTCCTAAGCTATTGATAAACCTAAACGGAATTGACGCTTCGGCGGTTCTAAAACCGCTTCCACGCTGATACGATAAGCGTGATGCGAACGCCAAACGAATGACCCCACGCTTGGCTTCGATGTTGCCGTAAGTCCATGTGTTAAAAGGGTTTTCTAAGAATTCCAAAGCGGTTCTATGTGTGGAATCGAAATCCTTCAACGGACGCCCGCAATTTGCCACAGTTTCAGCCGCCTTCGCCTTCTGCATCTCCAGCGCAGCGAGACGATTTTCGTAGGCCGTCAAAACAGTTGGCGACTCCGCCTTGATGATGCGATCGACCAGGTGCTCGATCTGCTGTTCGAGCAGCTTGACCTCCGCGTGCAGATGCGCGCGATTGCTGTATGCGGCAGCCACGCGCGCATCCCACAGATCGCGAAACAGTTCGACCGCTAGGGCGTACATGGAAGCTGATGGGCGCATGTTGCTCAGGATGGCTTCAAACTCGCCTTCCATTTGGTCACGCCGGATCGACTTACCGTAGGACACGCAACCCTTTGTTTGGCAGAGATAATACGGATACTTCCCGCTGCGCCCTGTCGCCCAGCAACCCCGAAACGGTTGCCCGCAATCGTGGCACTCGACGGCACCACGAAGCACGAAGTCAAGCGCAAGGTCTTTGCGCGCCGGACACTTGGCCTTGCCGTTCAAACGATCCTGGACGGCGCTGAACGTCGTCAGACTCACAATCTCCTCGTGCTTTGCAGGCCGCATATGAATGTCCCATTCGGGATAGTTCAGATAGCCGGCGTAGTGGACGCGCTTGAGGATTTCGAGGACGCGCTCGACGGTCAGCTTTTCGCGGCGCGATTGCGGCCATGCCGGATGCGCTTCCAGATAGCGCATGATTTCCGCCGGCCCTTCGAACCGACCGGACTCGAAGCCTTCGAAAGCTTCTTGGATAAGTGACGCCACAGGTTCGTCGCGCACCAGCATGTTGCCATGCCCTTGCACGCGCTTGAACGTGTAACCGATTGGAGCGCGGAAGCTCCAATAGCCGTTCATCATGCGACCGCGCATACGGTTGTGAGTCTGCTCACGGTTCTTTTGGCGAGCGTGTTGCGACACGCTCGCCAACACATTTTCCATCAGGCTGGAATCGGAATCGTCCCCGAACTCAATCGACGGCGATTGCAGGATGCCACCGGCAGCCTTGATCTTTTCACGCAGCGTGAAGTGCGCCTGAATCCCACGCGCCAGGCGCGAGATGTCATCGATGATGACGATGTAGGGTTCGCGCTTCGATTTCAGAAACGCGATCATCGCTTTCATCGCAGGCCGATTGATGGCGCTGCCCGATGCTTCATCCCTGAATATCTCGACAACAGTCAAATTGCGGAAGCGCGCAAATTCCTCGCAGCGCGCGCGTTGGCTCTCCAGACCATCGCCTTCGCGAAGCTGTTTCTGACTAGATACGCGGCAGTAAATGACTGCCTTCATGTTCGATGTTTTCAACATCGCGCACATCCCTTCTTGTTTGTGTTGGGGTGGTCGCGCCCTCGCTATCGAGGTCAATTCGTTCAGCATAGAGGCTGTCCGATATCATATCACGACGTGCTGCGGATTGGAAAGATTTTGACAGGCGATCTTGCACAGCTAACTGCACCGGATCGACACCGAATGCCTGATCAATAAGTGACTTGAAGAACGAAGCTAACGTCAGGATCACATCATCCTTACGTTCCGTTGGAACGTCGAGGTCCGCAAGTAAACTGCGGTAGTGAGCCAGCCGTTCGGGCTTGATCTCCAGCACGATACACCTTCCCAAATCCAGCGACGCGCCACCAAGGCAACATCTGGATTTGGTCTATTTGTTTAATGTTGGGTCATTGGGGGAAACTCGCCGGCTTCCGTCCGATGATTGACCCGCAATCATCCGCCACGACCATATAGTTATATTGTAATAAAATTACATGAAAAAGTCAATAAAATGGCTGATATCAGCCACTTTTGACTGGTCTACCGCTCCAAAGCCTCGTTGCCTTTGCCCATCATTTTATCCGCCACGGTCTTGATCTTGAGGATACGTGCACGATGCTCTTGCTTGACCTGATATTTGGCGACCTTGCGGATGCGGCTGATAGGGTCTTCGGCCGCAAAGGTCGGCTTCAGTTCCGGCATCGCCGCCTGCTTAGCGAGCAGTTCGGCGTGCCGTCGATCGACCAGATGCGGTTCGTTTCGTTCGAAGGATTTTGCCAAGCGCCGAATGGCTTCATCGGCGCGCGCCTTGATCGCTGCCTCCTTCGCCGACTGCTTCGAAACATCGTTGAAGCTCGGCGTCACGGGCGATTTGTCGGTCATTCGGCATTCCCCTTGTGGAGGTCGCGGACATCGCGAACCTGAGCCTGCCAGGGCGACACGGTGTAGTAAGGCACCGCGTCCGCGATCAGCAGATAAGGCATCGATGCCACGCGGATGACTTGGCGGTTGGGGCCAAGTCCGATGACATCACCGGCCTGAAGCACAGGCCGCTTTGTCTCGGATAGATTTGCATTGGCGGTTTGCACCACGCCGCCGGCGTAGCTGACACCGCCTTGGAGGATCGTCTGTGTGCCAGACCACAGCTCGATGTCCTTGAGCAGGTCAGGCTCCCACACCGACTTCATGGTGATGATGCCGACCTGATCCTCAATGTCTTTGACCTGTTCGTGGCTCCACTGGCTTGTCAGTGCGTGGCGGCCTTGGCTGAAGAACCAGTAGGACACGCCAAGGCCGCGATAGAGGCGCAGCGAACGCAGGATGCTGGGCACACGCGGCAGGTTGGCGAATTCGTCGACGATGAAGGTCGTGCGGATCGGCCCGCGCGCCGCTGCGATTGTTTCCGTCATCATCGCGATGAGCATCGATACCCAAGGAGCCGCGACATCGATCCGGTTCGCCGGCAACATCACATAGATCGTCAGCTTCTCGCGCTTGGCGCGCGTCAGATCGAAGTCATGTGACGCGCAGGCCTTGGCAAGTGACTTGCCAGGTTCCCACGCGCTGAACGCCGTCGCGGCTTCGGAACGGATGGCCTCCCACTGCTTCGGCGCATCGAACCGCATCTGGTCGAATGCCATCGACCGACGTTCGATGGATTCGACGCCGCACGTCGCCATCAGCGAGAAGGTCATCTTGAAATGCGCTTCATCGCCGTTGAAGAAGCGCCACAACGCCGGCAGCGTGCAGTCGTCCGGCATGAACGTTGCCAGATATTCGGCATAGGCCGATGCAATCTGAATCGCACCCTTACGCACCCAACTGTTTTCGGATTCACGAGGCGGCGCGGGCATGGCGATCGAGCAGATCGCTTCGGCTTCGCCGTCCGGCGATTGCCCATCGCGGATAACTTCAATGAGCCGATAAAGCGGATTGATGTTGGTGTTGGGCAGCCCATGCAGGCCGTAAGGGTTGAGGTATATGACCGGCGTGCCGATCACCGTTTCACGGTGGGCTGCCGACGAAAAGGCGAGCTCGCCGTCCTTGATGTCGACGACAATCAACGACCGATCTCGAGAATGGGCGAGGTTGGGCTGGATTAGCGTGGTGCCTTTGCCACCGCCGGCCCGATTGTAGGTCAGCAGGCTTTCGTCGCCGTTGTGGAACAAGAAATGGCCGTGTTCGCCGAACGCGCCGATGAACAGGCCTTCGCTGTTCAGCATACCGGCTGCGGCGCAATCATCGAGATTGCCGAGCCGACCGTCGCCAAGCGCACCGGATGGCTTGGCGTCTTCCATCGACTCTTCGAGGTCATGCGC
>JBMOGG010000154.1:0-7326 GCA_049318505.1 Sphingomonas sp.
TGCCGCTGATTGCCGCAACGGGGCCGGTGGCGCCCGCGCTCGAGGCGCTGCGCAAGTTCGATCACTCCGGTCTGATGACGTCCCGGATCGCCGGGATCGAGGCGATCGCGGCATCGATTCTCGATGCTGGCGTCCGCGTCACGCTCGACCCAACCGAGCGCCACGGCTTTGAATACCACAGCTGGTTCGGCTTCTCGCTGTTCCTCGCCGGCGGCACGAACGCCGTTGGGCGGGGCGGCTGCTACGCGATCACCCACAGCGATGGCCAGGATGAACCGGCAACCGGATTTTCGGTCTATCCGGACGGCTTTGCCTAACTTAGCGCGCGAATATCTTTTTCAGCCATCGGTCGACCATCGCGGTCGGCGCATAATCCGGATCGCCGAGCCGCCGGTTTATCTCGGCATGGCCCTGGAGTCCCTCGCCTGGAAAACTGCCGACTTCGACCGCGCTGCCGCCCATCTTTAACGCAGCGCCTAGCGAATTGGCTTGCCGGATCCCATCGGGGCGCTGAACGTAGAGAAGGAGGAACTGGGGCGCATTGGGTGCGCCGGCCTGGAAAGTCGGTGACAGTGCTTTCTGCCGTGCGGGATCGGTACCGAACGCCTGAGCATAGGTCGACTGCATGATCTGCGGGCCGTCGACCATCTGCGCAAACACATCATAGGCCGCGCCGTCGATCGCGATTACGCCCGAGATGTTCGCGAACGAAAGGTCCGCACCCTTCAGATAACGCTCGTCAGTGCCCACCAGCGCGACCAGATGCGCGCCTGCGCTGTGGCCCATCAGCACCACGCGGCGGGGGTCAACGTCGGCTCGCGCAAATAGTGCGTTGAGCGCGGCGGCGACATCGGCGGCCTGCTGCTCGACCGTCGCCGCAGGGACGAGCCGGTAGTTGATCGATGCGAAGGCATAGCCCTGGGAAGGGTAATGCTCTGGCTTCAACCGCCCCGTAGCATTGTCCTTGCTCCCGTGTTGCCACCCGCCGCCGTGAACAAATACGATCAGTGGAGACCTGCCCGCATTTGGGCTCTTTGATGCGGGCCAGAAGTCCAGAATCTGCGCGGGGTCGCTGCCATAGGACATGGCCTGCGCGCGCGCGGGAAGCGCGGAAGCTTCCCCTGTGCGCTGTGCCACGGCGGATAGTATTTCCTCCCGGCAGTTCTCCGACAGCCTTTGATATTTCTGGGTCAGGCAGGTGCGCACGCCTTCGCGTCCACCCCTGAAGCCGCAGAGCTTGATCACTTCGCGCCGACATTCGCGCGAGACACCCGCGTCGGGGCGCTGAGCGACGGCGATGCTGCTCAGCGCGACGACGCTAAAGGCCGCGCCGACCGCGATCCGACCCATCATTGCGGCGGCTGAGCCGGCTGTGGATCGCTCGACATCGCCCCCGGCGCCGACATGTCGCCGTTGCCGCCGCGTGCTGCCTGCCGTGCCGCGCGCATCGCAGCCATTTCCTTCTTGCAACCGTCCGACAACTTGTCGCGATTGGCCATCATGCAGGTGCGTCGCGCGTCGCGATCACCGGTTGCGGGACACAGGTTCATGATTTCGGTGCGGCACGTATCTGACATCATCGGACGGGGCCTGGCATCCTGCGCGCTGGCCGCAGTGGTGAGCGCAAGGGCAACAAAGCTGAAAACATGTCGCATCGCACATACTCCTGTCGCTGCCCCTATCGGACGGCGTATCAGCGCGTTAACGCGCCACGATCGATTTCCCTTTGTTGTACGAGGGGGCGGTCGCCCTATTTGTCGTGCGTGAAGCGCTTGACCTTGTTGGGCAACTCCTTGCCCTTGGTGCGCCGCGAGGGGACCTGCACCGGGTTCTTTTTCTTCCATTCAGCCCAGGTCATCGGGCCGTCAGGCGTGTCGATCATCCTGCCATCGAGCGAGTCGGTCATTTGAAGGCTCCTTGAAACACCCTAAGAGGAGGGTAGGGGGTCATCCAACCCAAAAAAGTGGACGCCGCGCGCTGGCGGCAATACGGACAGCCACGAAACCGGCTTTGACACAACAAGTGGAGACCTAGTGGCCAACGTCACCGTAATCGGCGCGCAATGGGGCGACGAAGGCAAGGGCAAGATCGTCGACTGGCTCGCCAGCCGCGCCGATGTCGTCGTCCGTTTTCAGGGCGGGCATAACGCGGGCCATACGCTCGTCGTGGGCAGTCAGGTCTACAAGCTAAGCCTGCTCCCTTCCGGAATCGTGCGCGGCACCATGTCGGTCATCGGCAATGGCGTCGTGCTCGACCCGTGGCATTTCCGTGACGAGGTCGCGAAGCTGGCGGGGCAGGGGGTGACGATCACCCCTGAAAATCTGCAGATCGCTGACAATTGCCCGCTGATCCTGCCGTTCCACCGCGACCTCGACGGGCTGCGCGAGGATGCCAGCGAATTCAAGATCGGTACAACGCGACGTGGCATCGGCCCCGCCTATGAGGACAAGGTCGGGCGGCGCGCGATTCGGGTGTGTGACCTTGCGCATCTCGACGACCTCGATCCGCAGATCGACAGACTGTGCGCACACCATGACGCACTGCGTTCGGGATTCGGCGAACCGCCGATCGACCGTACCGCGCTGAAGGCCGCGCTGGGCGAAATCGCGCCGCATATCCTGCCCTATGCCAAACCTGTGTGGCACACGTTGGGCGAACTGCGCCGCGCGGGGAAGCGCATATTGTTCGAGGGCGCGCAGGGGATGCTGCTCGACGTCGATCACGGCACTTATCCTTTCGTGACATCGTCGAATACGGTGGCGGGGACATCGTCGTCGGGGTCGGGCCTCGGGCCCAATGCCGCTGGCTATGTGCTGGGTATTGTGAAGGCCTATACGACGCGTGTCGGTGCCGGACCTTTTCCAACCGAGCTGAATGACGCAACCGGGCAGCGGCTGGGCGAGCGGGGGCATGAATTCGGGACGGTGACCGGACGCAAGCGCCGCTGCGGCTGGTTCGATGCCGTGCTCGTGCGCAAGGCTGCGGCCGTTTCAGGCGTGTCCGGGATCGCCTTTACCAAGCTCGACGTGCTCGACGGGTTCGAGACGCTCAAGATCTGCACCGGCTATAGGCTCGGCGATACGGTCCTCGACTATTTCCCGGCCCATGCCGCGGACCAGGCGGCGGTCGTGCCAATCTATGAAGAGATTGAGGGCTGGTCGGAATCGACAGCGGGCGCGCGGTCGTGGGCCGATCTGCCCGCACAGGCGATCAAGTACATCCGTCGCGTGGAAGAACTGATCCGCTGCCCGGTCGCGCTGGTCAGCACCTCGCCCGAGCGCGAGGATACGATCCTGGTGCGCGATCCGTTCGCGGACTGATCAGTCTCGAACCATCCCCGGGATGAGCAGGGCGTCGAGCAGCCACCATAAGCCGAGCGCGCCCCAGATCAGGAAGCCGAGGCCGAACCAGAAGGTCAGCCAGCCGAGGCCGTTGAGCAGCAGCATCAAAAAGCCGCTGCCGACATGGCCGGTCACCAAGCGATGGACGCCGAACATGCCGAGGAAGAACCAGGCGACATAGACGAGGATCGTCACGCCGGTGGCATCCGAATTGGAACGGTAACGATCGATCACGGCCATGGCAGGCTCCCTTCGCTGTATTAGTGATATAGGACGCGCACAGCCTGTGCCAAGGGGGCGGGAATCATGAAAAGGAAGTGCGCCGATGGTGAGATCCGGGAACGGCCATCGATGCACACAGGCTTATAGGGCGAGGCATATTTTTCCTTTGTGACAAAAGACTTTTTCGAGACGCCTTTCTGCGCATGGCTGACCGATCCGAAGTCGTGGTGTTGGTCGTCGAATCGCTTGCCATCGCGTTGGTCGGCGTTGTGGTCGTGCCCGTCGGCGGCACGGTCTGAAGGGGTATCTGGGCAGTCGCGCACGACCGGCAGGGCGGCAGCGATCAGCCAAGGCCCTGTCTTGGTCATGATGGCAGCCCGTCGTCTGGTCGGTCAGGGGAACCGACGCCCCCTAGGTGCAGGGATGACCGCCGAAAGACGAGGGAGCCGGAAACGGACCGTCGTGCGGCGGCTAGACTTTTGGGGACGAGCTCTGGCGGCAATCTGACGAACGAAATCAACGAGCTGGTTTTGGGTGTAGCTTGCCGATGAGTGCGCCTGCCATGTCGATGAATTCGAGTCGGGCAGGGTGTCGGACGACGAACAGCATCGCCGCCCAGCACAGGCATCCGACAAGCGCCATCGCGGCCAGCATCGGAAGTGCGATCGTTTGCTGCGTCGTGACAAAGCGATAGGCCAGTAACAGGGGTGCAACGGTGGCCACCGTGCAGGCCAAGCTCTGAAGGTAGATCGTGGCCATCGCCCCCCAGCCAAAGCCGATCAGTCGTCGCATGAATCCGGCATAGACGGCATACCAGACCAACCCATAGCCGATGCGCGACGCGGCGGCCCACTCGATGCTGACCATGGATGCGGCGACCAGCAGGATGACGGAAGCGGCAGTATCAAGGAGGTTGAGCATCAACAGCGTGCGCATGCGGCCGAGCACGATGGGCACGTCCATATGCAGTGGCAGCGCCGTGAAAGCGATCTCGCTGAGCGCGACAAGCATCAACAGCGGTGCGACCCCTGCCCAGACGGGGCCATAGAGTATCGAAACGACGGGCGCCGATGCCGCGGCAAGGAACGCCATGGCGGGCCAGGTCGTGACGCTATACGCTGAGACGACGCGCAGATATGCTGGGGCAAAGGGCTCCCCGCGATCGCGCATGCGGGCGAAGGCTGGAAAAAAGACCCCGCCGATCGCGCCTGAAACGAGCAGGCGTAGCTGGCCCGAAAGGCTGACGGCGCGGCCGTAAAGTCCCACAGCCGCAAAGCCGAGCAGGCGGCCAATGATGAGTTCGGGCGATCGCATGCCGAGAGCGCCGCTGAGCGACAGCGCTGAAGCCTGGCTGCCGAACTTTAGAATCGGCCTGCTGCCCCGTAGCGTCAGCGGCAGATGTGGGCGTTCGTCGCTCATTGCCTGACCAATCACGGCACGCGCGGCAGCCTGGGCAACCGTGCCCAATGCCATCGACATCGCTGACCAGCCTGCCGCGGCCAGTGAGATGGTGACGATCGCCATAGCCGCCGCGGCCCCGGTATTGACGAAGAAAAGGCCCCTGAAGTCGAGGCGGCGCTGCAACAGCGCGGCCGGCACGATGCCGAAGGGGACCAGCAGATAAGAGCCGGCAATTACGGCGAGGATTGGGAACAGTCGCGGATCTCCATAGAAAAGCGCGGCCGGCCAGGCGAGTGCCAGAATGATGGCGCCAATCGCGAACGCAAAGACGATGGAAACCGAAAAGCAGCGACGGAGCTTGTCATGGTCGAGGTCGGGTTCGCCCGCGACATAGCGGCTGATGCCGAAATCCTGAAAGATGGCGACCATCATCGCCGCCGCGAGCGCCGTCCCGAACAGCCCGACTTCGCTTGGTGTGAGGAAAAAGCGCGATATGACGACCGAGGTCGCGAACTGCGCAAAGAACGCCACATACTGGCTGGCCATCCCCCAGATGGCAGCGGTGCGCACCGAGGGCGTGGCCGAACCGCTATCGCTCACGTCGACAACAGGGCAGCCGCCAATCGGGCAGCGCGCACTGGCTCGCCGAGCGTGATCAGCCGCGCAACCGTCCGCAACAGTCCATCGGTTGCCCCACCGTCGCGGACATTGGCGAGGATGAGGTCGAAGCCATCGCCACGTAAAGCGGCCGGCGAATAAACAAGGCCGAGCGCGACCTTCTCGCGAACGGCGTGGAAGACGCGTTCTCTGCCGAATAACGCGTCGAGATTTTCCATGGGTGGCAGGGCGTCGAGCCGCTCGGTCGGGTCGGGGCGACCTGCCGCGCGTTCGATATGAGCCTGCCAGGCCACGGCAGCGCCGATCTTTTGAGCATATGCGTGGCGCGTGCTGACCTGTGTCGGGCTACGGCGATAGAGCAACAGCCGATCGGGCAAGTTGGCCATCTTCACATGCTCGGTCAGCCGCAGCCACAGGTCATAGTCCTCGCAATGCCGATAGGCTGGATGATAGCCACCGACGGCACGGACGACATCGCGGCGCATCATCACCGAAGGATGGCATATCGGGGGTCCGTTCTTCAGATCGTCCAATATGTCTTCGGTCGAAACGACGTTTTCGAACCGATAAGTGCTTGGCGTCCCGCCCTCTTCGATGACGGTGTAGCCCGTGCCGAGCACACCGATGTCGGGATTGGCATCGAGAAACGCGACTTGCCGCTCGAACCTTTCGGGCAGGGCTATATCATCGCTATCCATCCGTGCGATGAGGGGCGCGCGCGCTTCCTCGATCATGCGGTTAAGGCTGACGATCAACCCAGCGTTGGCCTGGTGAATCGGCTTGATTCGCGCATCCTCGGCAGCGAGTCGGTCGATAATGTCACCCGAGCCATCCGTAGAACCGTCGTTGACGATGAGGAATTCGAAGTCTGTCAGCGTCTGCGCGAGAATGCTTTCGATCGCGTGGGCGAGATAGGGCGCGTTGTTATAGACGCTCATCGCGACGCTGATGCGGGGTATCGTCATTCGTCGTTATGCCCAGTTTTCCGCGCTTCCTAATTGACAGCGCCTTCAGGAGCAGGGTGATAGCAAACAGGGGTGAAAAAGGCTTTACCACCCCAAGGCGCCAAAAAAGGGAGTAAGTCGCCCGGACAAATGTGATGCTTTTCCTACAGAAAGCTGTTGACGGGAAAAAACTCCCCACATATAGGAGCGGTCGTCGCGGCGCTGAGCCACTTCGGTTTCCCTCCTCGGAGCGGAAAGCGTGAAGTTTCAGAGTTGCTTCTGCACTATCACAGACGCCCGGTCACCCCGGTAAAACGGGGGAAGGCTAGGCGTCGGTGTTTTGCGCTCTTTGACATTGTCGGTTTAGATGAAGGGACATGTGGGCGGCGGCTCCGGGTCCGACGGTTTTAAGGCGTCGGGTGCTCGGTTAAATTAGTCGTTACTCACAAGTCCTTCACGTATCCATACGTAATTGATTTGTGCAGGAACGGCTCCTTGAAATGAGCTGACTTGCCTTCGGGAATTCCACCTGAGGCTTGTCGGAACATCAAACTTGAGAGTTTGATCCTGGCTCAGAACGAACGCTGGCGGCATGCCTAACACATGCAAGTCGAACGAGACCTTCGGGTCTAGTGGCGCACGGGTGCGTAACGCGTGGGAATCTGCCCTTGGGTCCGGAATAACAGTTAGAAATGACTGCTAATACCGGATGATGACGTAAGTCCAAAGATTTATCGCCCAGGGATGAGCCCGCGTAAGATTAGCTAGTTGGTGGGGTAAAGGCCTACCAAGGCGACGAT
>JBMOGG010000155.1:0-7294 GCA_049318505.1 Sphingomonas sp.
CTGCTCCACAGTGGCATACCAGGCCGGCGTCGCGACCCGGCTGCTGCCGATACCGAGAGTGAGCGGCGCGCAGCACGTCAACAGGATCGCGCACCGCAGGCCAAGGAGGGGAGAAATTGACCCAGTCCAAAGCGACAAGCCAATCGCCACCATATTGGAGAGCATCAGGACACCGAGCAGGCTGACGCCTACGCCGACGAACATTGCGCCGATGCCCTGCGTCGGCAGCAGCTGCATCCAGACGAGAAGCTTGCGCGCAAGGCCCGGGCGGAAGGCGATCGTATCGATATCGGCAGCAGTCATGCTCAATACCCCCTGTTATGGTCTTAGCCGCCGCCTATGGGTGACCAATCCGTTGATGGCGAATGCCCCGATGGATACGTCCAGCTGTCGTGATGACGCAAGCGTCCGCGCCATCACGCGTCAATTGCAAGGAATTCATCGGCAGTTTTCCATTGCTTCGCGGGCCAGCCGGACAAGACGGGGAAAACTGGCCGCACGTTCGCGCGCATGGGCCGAGGCGGCGGTGCCTCGTAGCACACGACCCTTTATGCCATGGAAGATCGCAGCGAGCCGAAAGAAGTTGAACGCAATATAAAAATCATAGTCGGGAATCGCCGCGCGGCCTGTCCGCGCGCAATAGGCTGCAACATATTCTGCTTCGCTGGGAATGCCGAGCGCCGAAATTTGGGCCCCCTGCAATCCAGCAACAATATCGGGCGGCATGCGATACATCGTTGCATGATAGGCAAAGTCAGCAAGCGGGTGGCCAAGTGTGGAAAGCTCCCAATCAAGTACCGCACATGGCTCGGTCGGGTGAAAGATCAGATTGTCGCAGCGAAAGTCGCCATGCACGATGCTGGTTTCGTCGCCCAAAGGGATGTTATCGGGCAACCACTCAATCAGCGCGTCCATTTCTGCGTCACGTCCCGCGTCGGCATCCTCCAGATATTGGCGGGTCCATCGAGCGATCTGGCGGGCGAAGTAGTTGCCAGGCCGCCCAAATCCGCTGAGCCCGATTGCTGCATAGTCGACCGAATGCAAAGCGGCCAAAGTCGCGTTCATTGCATCGAAATAACGCCCCCGCGCAGCGGTTGAAACGTCGGGGAAAGTCGCGTCCCAGAAAATTCGACCTTCGACCAGTTCCATGACGAAGAAAGGCGTTCCAATTATGGTCTCGTCGGCGCAGACGCCGCGCACACCTGCAACGGGAACTTGTGTTGCGGCCAGCGCGGACAATACGCGAGCTTCGCGCAGCACGTCGTGCGCTCCCTGCAGCAACCGACCCGGCGGCTTGCGGCGCAACACGTAATTGGTTTTGGGCGTTGCCAGGCGGTAGGTTGGATTTGACTGACCGCCGCTAAATTGCTCCACGCGGAGCGGACCAGCAAAATCAGCTACATGCGCCGCCATCCAGCCAGCGAGTGCAGCTTCATCAAACCCTTGGCCATCACGAACGGGAACAGTGCCGGTATTGGCCGATTGATCGAGAGCGTTTGTCATCGCCGTTCGCCCTGGGTTGCCGTCCAGTCGCGTTTGATCCTCTTCGCCAGGCTCCACTTATGGACTTCGGTCGGACCATCATAAATGCGGAACGCCCGGATTTCGCGGAACACCTGCTCAACGATGGTATCTCCTGTTACGCCGGTCCCGCCCATAACCTGCACGCACTTGTCTGCCACGCGCATCAACGCCTCGGACACAGCAACCTTTGTCATTGAACTCTCTGTGCCGCCGGGCTCGCCACCGTCGAGCACGCCTGCGCACCAGTCGATCATCAGTTCAGCCTATTTCAGATCGATCAGGTTCTCGGCTAGCATGAAGCCGACGCCTTCGTGGTCAACAAGCGGTCGACCGAATGCGTGGCGCAAATTTGCATAGTCGGTTGCAATCTCATTTGCGCGAACACAGGCACCTAACCAACGCATGCAGTGTGAGAGTCTGGCTGGGGCAAGGCGGACTTGCGCATAGGCGAATCCTTCCCCGCTCTGGCCGAGCATCTGGTCTGCCGGAATGCGCAAGTTATCGATTCTGAGGACGGCGTGTCCGCCGGGCATCGAGGAGTCGATGGTGTCTAGAACGCGCTCGATCACGATGGCCGGGTTGGGCAGCTCGACCAAGAACATGCAGGCGCCTTCATCCGACTTCGCCATGACGATCCCAACATCCGCACCGACAGCACCCGTGATGAAAGCCTTTCGGCCGTTAACAACCCAGTGATTGCCATCCATCGTCGCCGTCGTTTGCATCATGGACGGGTCGGAGCCTGCGCCGCCATCGGCTGCAGGCTCGGTCATGAAAAAAGCTGAGCGGGCGGTTCCTTCGACGAGCGGCGCTAGGAACTTACGCTTCTGCTCATCACTGCCGACCTTGCCAAGAAGATACATATTGCCTTCGTCAGGTGCAGCGGTGTTGACCGCGATAGGACCCAGCGGCGATAGGCCAGATCGCTGCAGCACGAATGCGGTCTCGCGCTGGTTGAGATGCGATTGATTCGGCAGAATATGGGGCGTCAGCACGCCGGCGCGCCGCGCCTTTTCACGCAACTCCCTAACTAGCTCGTCGGCGGGGCCATGTGGGCCGCAGCGCGGATCCTTCTCATATGGGATCACGGTTTCTCGCACGAAGGCTTCCACTCGCGCCCCGATTTCAAGTGCTCGCTGGCTCGGAGCACCGTTCAAGTCGCCCCCGACCGACGAGGTCATGGCAATGCCCCCGCGCTAGACGACCATACAGATCCCCTTTCGATGTTCATAAAGCCCTTTCCTATCGTAATCGAAACATTCGCTAACGCCGCCGTCTGAAGAGACTCAGCTGCTAATGATCGTGAATGCGCATGATCATAGACTGGCTCGCGGTGGCCATCAGGACACCATCGGGTGAGAACAGATGCATTCGTCCATGGACTATACCATGCGCGAGTGACTCGATCTGCACGTCGCACAATATCCAGTCGCACGGCACGATCATGGCGTAACGGATCGTGTTGTCCAAACTGTTGCCACCGGCGTGCTGCCCCGTTGCGTTGGCAATGCCCGACGCGACATAGTCCGCGGCAATGGCCAGCAGCCGCGCATCGGCGGGATGGCCTTCCCTTGATCGCAACCAAAACGTCAGCCTGCCGTCGCCGCGGTTTCGGACTGCACTGTCGCTGTGAAAATGCCCCCTAGCGACCCTGATTTCGAACCGGGAGTTGAGGCCGGTGCCATCACCGCGCCACGAAGTGACTTCCTCAGCTGCGTCGGGCGCAACTACGTTTGGCATAGCGACCCATTGATCCTGTCGCTGTTCGTCGCGCGCACCTAGTGCAGCGTTGACGGTGATGATCTTCTTGTCTTCTATGTGCAGTAAGACGCTGGCTTGGCTGATCGTCTTTCCGGTCACCGGAACCCAAACGTCAAGATCGAGAATTTTTCCCGGGCGGGCGAAAGAAAGGTACTGCGCCGTCGCCCAGATAACCTGACGCTCGCACGTTTGCTCCATGGCCTGGATCGAGGCCGCCATGCCGACGCCGCCGAACAGGAACTGCCGATCCGGCTGGCCTACGCAGAGGTTCTCTTCGACCGGCAGGTACCAGCGGTGCGGATTATGTGTTCCGTTCAGGCTAAACATTGCAATACCAGTCGCGATGCACGTCGTTACAGCGCCGAGGGTTCGGCCAGAAGGCCACCGATACGTCGTACGAAGCGCGCTGCGTCGGCACCATTTATCACCCGGTGATCATAGCTGAGCGAGAGCGGCATCATCAATCGTGGCTGGAAGGCGGCACCATCCCACACGGCCAACGTGCGCGATTTCGTAATGCCGAGGATGGCGACTTCAGGCTGGTTTATGATGGGCGTAAATCCGGTCCCGCCGATGCCGCCGAGCGACGATACGGTCATGGAGCCTCCCGTCATGGCGCTCATGGGCAAGCCCTTGCTCCGCGCCTGTGCGCTCAATTCAGACAGTTCGATGTTCAGCGTCGCCAAGTCCTTTTTGTCGACGTCGCGCAGAACGGGCACCAGCAATCCCAGCGGTCCGTCCACCGCCACGCCGACATTGAAATACTTTTTCAGGACAAGCGTCTTGCCATCCTCGGCGACCGACGCATTGAACCCGGGAAACTCGGCCATCACAGCCGCCAGCGCCTTGACGACGAAAACCAGCGGCGAAACCTTGGATTCGACTGGGCTGGATCTGCGATAGGCATCCATATCCGTGACATCCACCTCATCGTGGTGCGTCACATGCGGTATTTCGGACCAGCTCTTCGCCAGCCGCCGGGCAACCACTTTCTGGAAATTGCTGAGGGGCAATGATTCTATGGCACCAAACGGCGCAAACTGGTCTTCAAACTGCTGTTCGGACATTTGCTTCCCTCTTTAGGGCCTTGGCCAGAGCGCCGGCTGGTCGCAAAGCGACGGCGCTTGCGCTGATACATCCTAATCATATAGACTTTAATCACAATAACGATAGCCTTGGATGTGAGATGACCGACGAGGATTATGCCGCACTCGGCCTGCAAGCGCCGTCATCGCGCGTTGATCCGCCGGGCATGCCACGCGACGTTGCATCGCTCATTGAGCGTGCCGCATCTCTCTGTCCCGATGGAGAGGCGCTGGATGACGGTAAATCCCACTACAGTTTTCGCCAATTAGCCGAGGCGGTGGCAGCGGCAGCGTCAATGCTCGCTTTCGCCGGTGTCCGGAGCGGGGATCGTGTTGCGGCGTCGCTTGGAAATGAAGCAAATCTTATCATCGCCTTTTTTGCGACCATGCGCCTCGGCGCCGTGTGGGTGGGGATCAACAAGATCCTGCCCGGCGACGACAAGCGGTACATCCTTGACCATAGCGGAGCACGGCTGCTGCTCACGGACTCAACGCTGAAGCACCAAGTTGAGGACGTGCTGGCGAATATCCCGACACTCGAGACGATTTGGTATCTCGACACCAGCGACAAGGACGGTGGCTGGCAAAATGCGATCCACACTTCCTCCCTAACTGCCGCGCCCCACGTGGATATCGACCCCTTCGCGCCCGCCGCCATCATGTACACCAGCGGAACGACGGGCGTGCCCAAGGGTGTGGTTCACAGCCAGCACAACATGGTCGTCGGACCCGCGGCAGCGTTTGCGCACGGCCTGCTCCAGCCGAACGCGCGCCGCGGATCCTGCCTCCCGCTTACCATTACAAACGTGATGATTGTCGGTCCGGTTTCGGCATTCCTGTCTTGCAAGCCGTTTCTCTTTGCGCCGTCGGCCAAGATCGACACACTGATCGACTGGTTTCACGCAAAGCGGATCGAGGCGATCCCGATGGTGCCGACGATGATCTACGATCTGCTTCAATCGGACCGCGACTTGCCGGCGAATTTACGGCTTGGTTGCGGCGGCGCTCCGCTGCCGCATGCCATGCGCGAGGCCTTTTTCCAACGCTACGGCTATCCAATCATGACGAGCTACGGCTTGACCGAAGCGCCGACGGTCGTCGCACATCCGATGGACGAGAATGCGCCTGAAGGCGCCAGTGGCCGCGCCTTGCCGCATCTGGAGATCACGATCCGCGATACCGAAGGCAAGCTCGAGCCGACAGGCACAGTGGGCGAAGTGTGTTTTGCTGCGATATCCTCGGGACCATGGGCCAACGTCTATACGCCGCCACTTGGCTATTGGCGCGACGGCGAAAAGACAGAGGCCCTGCTTCGCAACGGCGTGGTCCATTCCGGCGATCATGGCAGCCTTGATGACAAGGGCTGGTTGAGCATTGCCGACCGAAGTTCGGAACTGATCTTGCGGGGCGGCTCGAATGTTTACCCGGCGGAGATTGAACGAATCCTGCACCTACATGACGGTGTTGCGGACTGTGCCGTCGTCGGCAAGCCCGACCTGCGCATGGGCCAGCTAACTGTGGCATGCGTCCAGCCCGCACGGGCGGACCTCGATACCGACCTTCTTCAGGCGGAGTTGCGAGCACTGTGTGCAGAAAAACTCGTGCGCTATAAGATGCCGGATGAATGGCGCTTCATGGAGCAGTTCCCGCGCACTGCGATGGGCAAGGTGGTGAAGCCAAAATTGCGTGAAATCGTCGTCAGCGCAATCTGACCGTATACCGTCCGACGATCCATGCCAGCAGGTTCAGGAGTTAAGAATGCCGCAGCCTAAAATGTTTTACGGTCGCCTCGCCGGCTGGCGGGCGATCGTGACCGGGGCAGGCACACTCGGCAATGGCGTCGGCACGGGCAAGGCGATTGCTGCGCTGTTTGCCGCCGAACGCGCGAAGGTCGCGCTGCTCGACGTCGATGCGGCGCGCGCCCAAACTACCTTAGAGCTGATTTCAAGCATGAATGGCGAAGCCCGCATATTTACCGGCAATGTCGCCGACCCGCATGACGCCAAGCGGATGACGCAAGATTCATTGGAATGGCTGGGCGGTCTCGACACCCTGGTCAACAACATCGGTATCGGTGCAGGAGCCGGGCAACTGCACAACGTGGCGCAGGCAGATATCGACACGGTGATGTCGGTCAATCTCGGGACCGTCATCAACATGTGCCGCGAAGCTATGCCCGCGCTTTTGGCCGGCAACGGGAAATCCATCGTCAACATCGCATCCGTTGCCGGCGTCCGCGCCCATGGCAACACCGCTTATGGTCCGAGCAAGGCCGCTGTCATACAGCTGACCGCCGAACTCGCCGTGATGTACGGTCGCGACGGAATCCGCGCCAATTGCGTCGCGCCAGGTCACATACTGACGCCGATGGTAGAGGCCCATCTCAAGGGGGAGGGCCGCCGAATCCGCAGCGCCATTGCTCCCATCGGCATCGAGGGTGACGCCTGGGATATCGCCCAGGCAGCGCTGTTCCTCGCTGGCCCGGAAAGCCGCTTCATCACCGGCGTTACGCTGCCCGTCGATGGCGGCGTGACCATTGTCGGGCCGCTGGCAGCCTATGAACGGGTGATCCAGGAGACGCCGTCCTCCTAAAATCTAGGCGTCCCTGCCAGCATTCCCCGCACCAAAAGGGCGACATGCAAACGAATGAGCGTGCGATAGTCATCGGCGCTCGCGGCGACTTTGCGCAGGCCACGCGCACCATAGAGCAGGACCCGGGCGGCATCGCTGGTTGGCCAATCCGTAACCGGCAAATCGTCCGCGATCAGTGCAGCGAGATAGTCTTCAAACATCGTGTAGATATCGCGAACGACGGGAAACTGGAGATCGTCCATGTCGAGCGCATCGGGCGTCGATTGCTGTAATTCGAAAATGCTGATCAACAGCATCTCGCACGCCGTTGCCAGCCGCTGCTCCAGATCGCT
>JBMOGG010000156.1:0-7131 GCA_049318505.1 Sphingomonas sp.
TGGGTGGGAAGGAGACTGGCAGGTTTCAGGATGCCGATGGGCCAAAGCGGCCATTCATATGTGGTTTCGCCGCCGTGACGGGTGTCGCCCCAAGAGCCGTTGTTAGAATTAGTGCGAGACGCGCGATGAGGAAGTGTAGTTACGGATACAGTATGTAATAGTCGGCACGCGATTGCCCTTGGACTTGCCCGGCCGGGAAAGTGAACTACCGTGACGTCATACCGCTTCGGCACGCAGTCCGAGCCAGAGAGCAAGGGCAGGGATACGGCGCAGGACGGCAACTTCGAGCAGCACGATCGCGCCGAGCGACAGCGCCAACATCGGCAGGAACAGGGCTAGCACGACGATGATGACGACCACGCCGCCGATGCGCGCGGGCACGGCGGGGAGCGGTGGCGCACCGAGCACGCGAGCGGGCTTTCGCCGCCGCCACAGCACGAAACTGGATACCGCCAGTCCTACAAGCATCAGCGCGGTGAGCAGGCCGATGAGCTGGTTGACCCAGCCGAACAACTGCCCCTCGTGCCAAGCGATGCCATAGGCCACCGCCCGGTCGATCGCATGCTTGTCGGCCAGTCCCTTGCGGCTAAGTTCACGGCCCGTCGCGGGGTCATAGGTGATCGTTACGTTCAACGGCCGATTCTGCGCATCGGATTTGACCGTCCACACCATCGTCGTTCCGTTCCGGTCGGCCGCACCCGGCGGGCAAACCAGAACCGGCGCAGGCAGGTTCTCTCCTGCCGCCAGCGTCACGATCGCATCAAGCCCCGGCGCACGCGTGTCGGCCATCATGCGCATCATCGCGGCATGGTCGTGATCGGCATGGTCGGCGCCGATTTTCCAGTCGGGCCGCCCCTTGGTCCAGCCGAGTTGCTCGCGTGCTGTCTTGAACCCGCTGCCCCAGACGCCTGCCCAGGGGAGTGCCGTCACGAGCAGGATCATGGCAAGGCCGGAGACCCAGAATCCGGTCACTGCATGAAGATCCCGCCACATCGCCTGTCGGCCCCGCCCAAGGCGTGGCCAGACGACTCCCGCCAGGCCGGTACTGCGCGGCCACCACAAATAGACGCCGGTCAGCACCATGACGATGGCCCAGCTGCCCGCGGTCTCGACGATCCAGCTACCCGCTTTCCCTGCGAACAGCTCACCATGGATGCGGCGCACGGTCGCGCTGATCGTGGTTTCGGGATCGATGCTGCCGAGCACGCGGCCCTGCGGTGAAACATAGACATCGCGCATCGTGCCGTCGGACAGGCCGATATGGATGACGGGCGCATCGCCGGGTTCGGCGGGCAGCCGGTAGTGGTCAAAGCGCGATCCCGGAAACGCCGCCAATGCCGCGTCGCGCTGTGCCGACGGCGTGACTGCCCCGACCTGCGGCAGATTTTGAAAGCTGCGTTCCTGCCACCTGTCGAGCTGCGGCTTGAACAGGAACACCGCGCCGGTCAGCGACAGGGCGACGATGAACGGCATGACGAACAGCCCGGCATAGAAATGCCAGCGCCAGACGGTGCGATAGAATGCCGACGAGATGTTTGCCGATGTAGCCATTATCAAATCTTCCACTGCAGCGATGCCGTCACCGACCGCTGCGGAAACGGGTGGAAGAGAAAATAGCGGTCGTTGTTTGCATTATCCACGCCGAGCGCGAATTCGAGCTGGCGATTGACTCGTACCGTCCCGCGCAGGTCGATGACGAAATATTTGTCGAAGCCCTGATAGGTGTCGGGAAACACGTCGATGTTGTCGAGCGTGGCGAAGTTGCGGCTCGAATAACGTGCCGCTGCGGTCAGCGCGACCCTCTGGACCGGGCGCCACGTTATCACTGCATTGGCTTTCCAGCGCGGCACGCTCGGCAAGAGTTTGCCAACCGACGCAGGGAAAATAGAATTCCGGCTGGTAATCGCATCGGCATAAGTGACGCTTCCCGACAGATCGAGTCCTGACAGCACATCCCGCCGGTCGACGGCAATCTCGACGCCGCGCGCGCGGGTTTGGTCGACATTCTGCACGAACGATGTCGGTGTCGTGATCGTGGTTCCATTCGGCTGTACGACCGACAAGGGCGCGGTTTGAGAGATCAGCGCGCCGTCGATGACCTCGTTGAACAGCGACAGTCGCAGTAGACCGTGCTTGTCGCGATATTCGGCAGCCAGCTCGACCGAGCGCGCCCGTTCGGGCCGCAAGTTCGGGTTGGGGTTAGCGAGGACTGTTCCGACTGTGCTAGCCTGAAAGAGTTCGCTGACGGTCGGAAAGCGCCAGGCTTGACCGAACGAGGCCTTCAGCCGCCAGTTTGGCGCTGGTCGCCATTCGAGCGCCGCCTTGGGCGAAAAACCCGTCGCCGTCCGTTCGGGCTGGGCAATCCCGGGATTGGCAGCGGTCGTCTGGTTGAACCCGCCGAACGCACGCCACCATTCCTGGCGTGCGCCGACGGTCAGTACGAGGCCCGGCGCAAAGGCCCAGGCATCCTGCACCCAGAGCGCGACCGTCCAAGTTTTGCCGAGCGAAGCAGCACTGCGCGCGCCAGGGACGCCGCCCACCCAGTCGGCGGTCGCATAGGTCTGGCTCTGCAGCTTGGACTGGTCGGCATGTGCGCCGAATGAGAGCACATTGGCATCGATGCCATCAGCGTTCTTCGTGCCGGTCCGTGACGCACCCTTGGCATCGAGCGTCCACCAGCCCGTGCCGTCCTGGCGCTGGACCGATCCCGCGCCGCCAGTGAAGGCAGCGGGCAACGCAGCAGTCGGGCTCGACTGCGCGTCCTTGCTATAGTCGAATAGCGACCCGGCAACCTGCCAGTCGAACCGGTTGCCGCGTCCGTCGAGCTCCGCCGCATGCGCCCAGTGGCGCTGGTCGCGCAGGTACAGACCCGAGCTCATAGCGGCGGTATAAACCGTCGTACCGGCGGCATTGCGCAAATAGCTGTCGAGCCGCGTTCGCGTAGTGTCGAGAAACAGGCCGATCGTATAGCTCGCGCGCACCCGGTCGGTCAGGTCATAAGCGGCCTTCAGCTTGATCGTGTCCTGGACGTGATGGTCGATGTCGCCCGCCCCCAGCACGACGATGGGAACGCCGAGCCGATTGAACGTCGGGATGCTGCCGTTCGTCCCGGCAGGGGCAGTCGCCGCCGTGGTGTAGACGATGGGCTGGGCGTTGCTGACAGTGTGTGTTGCACTCGCGAAAATGGCGAAGCGCCCGAAACTGTCGCCGATCGAGGCGCTGGCCTGTCCGGTCGGCAGCTCAAGATCGGTCGTGTACTGCTTGTGCCACTGATAGTTGGCGAGCAGCTTGACGTTGGCTTCGAGTTTGTCGGGCATGCGTGTCGTGATATTGACGACCGTCCCGATCGAATTGCCTGAATAGGCGGCGGAGAACGGGCCGTAGAGGATGTCGATCCGCGCGATCTCTTCCGGCGTCACGAGCTGCCACTTCGGGCTGCCATTGCCATTGTTGTTGCCGATGAGCGCCGATAACAGCATGCCGTCGGCATAGATCAGGCTGCGCGCGCTCGCCCCCAGGCCCGAGGTGCGCGTCGCGATCGGCGCGAAATTGTCACCGATCGACCGTTTGCGGATGATGAGGCTGGGCGCATATTTCAGCGTGTCCTCGGCACTGACCGCGTTGACGGTGGTCGCGATGCGGGCGGCATCGATCGTCACGGTCGTCGTCGGTACGTTTTCCAGTGCTCGAAGGCGGTCTGTCGTAACAACGATCTCGGGTTTATCTGGCGACGCCGACGGCGCTTCATCGGCAGCGGCTCGAGAAAATGTAGGCATGGAAACGAGGGCGCACGCGACAAGCGTGCTCGATCGAACGGCTTTCATTTGGCCATATCCTGAATCTGAAATGCAAAATGCCGCGCGGAGAGCACGGCAGGCGGTCAGATCAGGCTCGGTGGTCCCGTTGATGGTGGCGGTGGCGCCGCAAGGCCTTTACCCACGGAAGGCGCCGCATGGGCAGCAATTATGGCCAGATTGGCAACAACGCTCGGCAGAACCAGCGTGGCAACAAGAGTAGTTGCCAGGCCAACGCTCAGGGCACCGAAGCCGCACGGCTGTGGATCCTGATGCTTGCCGTCGGGCGCTTCCTTATGAACCTTGCCGTCACGATCGACGTAAGCAGTCTGCGCGCCCGTACCCGTACAGACGGAAATGCGGATTGCGCCCGTCGCGTCGGTCGTCGGCATATAGCCAGCCGGAATCACCAACCGCAGCAGCATCGCGACCGTAATCAGCGCGAATGAAGCGTATCTGGGCAAAGTGCGCATTTGAGACACGCCCGCTCTTTCGGCGATGTTGTACAGCGGGTCAACCGATCAGCAAACGACGGCTAACCTCGTTCGCGGACGGGAACGTAAACGCCGAGCGGCTGCTGGATGACTGGTTTCGGCAACCACAATTGCATGAGTAAACGGCGGCAACTGGAAGCGGTAGCCGCCGGGCAGCAACCGCCCTCATCTGCGGTCAATCAGATTATCTCGATTAAGGCGCTTAAGCTGAGAATCCCCGACGATTTGGCGTTTGACACGTTCGGACTGAAGACCCTATCTGTCCCTTGTCCTAGGACAGCGGACAGATAGGGTCTATATGAAAAGCCAAGACATCGTCATCATGCTCAAGCTGGTAAGCTTGGAAGACCAAATCAAGCATGGTCAACTCGATGAATCGACGATCTCGGATCCGTTTGCATTGCGAAATCTTGAAGGCGAACTGGGCATCAGCAAAACCGAGATCAGCGCATCGATCCGGCGCAGTATCGCGTCTAACCTAGCTATCAAATCCAGTGATCGTGCAAAGGTGAACCGACGCAATCTCATCGAATTCGTCCAGCACGGGCTGAAATACGTTTTCCCCGCAAAGCCAGGCGCACCGCAGCGCGGCGTCGCGACGGGCTTTGCCGCACCTATGCTGGAAGGTAAACTCGTAAGCTCCGGCGCCGACATCTATATCTGGCCCCATCCCGAAGGAAGTCGGAGAGGTCTTTCAATCGCACCATTGTTCAAATCTGTCCCCGACGCAGCTCTCAAAGACCCCCGACTCTACGAATTGCTGGCGCTGATCGATGCAATCAGAACCGGTAATCAGCGCGAAGCAAGTCTTGCCCAACGCAGCTTTGAGGAACGGATGGCATACGCATGAGCCTGCAAGGTGAACTTCTCGCAATGCTGGAAACCGTCGCCCAAGCATTGGGAGATGATCTGTGCCAGCGAATGGTCTTTGTCGGCGGGTGCTCGACCGCAGTGCTCATCACTGACGAGATAACATTGCAGGAGGTGCGAGCCACAGACGATGTCGACCTGATCATTGACCTGACCGGAATGGCGCAGTGGATGCAGCTTCAAGAAACTCTGCACCAGAAGGGATTCACGGTGTCGGGGGAAGATGACGTGATATGCCGAATGCGGCTCGGCGACCTCAAAGTCGACTTCATGCCCGACGACCCGGACATCCTGGGGTTCAGCAATCGATGGTACAAGGAAGGCATCAACACGGCAGTCAAGTACGCCCTGCCCAGTGGGCGTGTGATCAAGCACCTGACACCGCCGATCTTTCTGGCCACAAAGCTCGAAGCCTATGCGGGCCGCGGCGAGAATGACCCCATAGGAAGCCACGATCTGGAAGACATCCTCAATGTCGTGGACGGGCGACCGACACTCTTGGCCGAAGTGCAGGCGGCAGAAACACATATCCGCGGCTACCTGTCGGAGCAGTTCGAGGCGCTACTACACCATCCGGACTTCGAGAATTTCCTTTATGGAAATATCCGGGGCCCCGATGGCAGGGCCGAAATGGTGCATAGCAGGGTGAAGGCGTTGGCCGGGACAAGATAGCAAGCCTAGGAGATGGACGCGCGGCTCGGTATCCTTTGTCAATGAGGGGAAACGAAAGCCCACGTTCTCAAAGCCTAAAAAACCACCGGACAAACCGACATGTTCGTCAATAGGGCCCTGCTAGCCCAGATTTCTAAGTGCGCTCCGAAGGCACGCTACGCCAGTCGATGGAGTTTCCACCCAGATAATTGTTGATAGCTGCCAGGTAGCTCGCCACCCAGGCCAAGGCATTCGACGTTGCGAACGCCATGCACTCAGACTGGAAAAGCAGCCGTTCGGCTTCTAGGAAGGCCGCCATGGCCCCGGAACGGCAACATCTGGAAGCGAATGCGGAAGGGCAGCTTCGAATGCGGTGGTCTTCCCAGGGCGGTTACCCAACAAGAGTTATCCGTAGCTGTACGACATAGTAGAACATATGGGCACTATGCCGCGTCGCGATGGCGCGAGCACTCTGTTGCTCAGGGCGTCAAGTGACTCGAAGCGGCCAAATTCCGCGGCATGACGGACACTGATACCCGTACATCGCGATTTAGCCTGTCGAGGATCGTCATCAGGCGGTCGATGGTGAAGCCCTTGAGCTTTGCCCGCCGGATGCGGGAAAAGTCGGCGGCGGCGAAACCTGTAAGCCGCTCGGCATCACGCACCGACAAGCTGTCGTCCACCAGGCTCTTGCCAATCTCGGCTGCGAGGACGGCACGCAGTTGCTCCCGCTCGGCATCAGGCAGCCCCAGATCAGCGAACACGTTGCCGGTGCCACGTTCCAGCGCGAAATCATCCTGTTCTTCGATCATGCCAGCGCCTCCTTCAGGCGTTTGATGCGTTCGCGCACCGCGTCAATCTCATGCTTTGGCGTCGCAATTCCGGTTTTTGACTTCTTCTGGAACGCATGAACGACCCAGATGTCATCTCCAAACTGCAGCCCGTAAATCACCCGATAGGCGTCGCCGCGCTCCTTCAGGACCAGTTCCCAAACACCCGAACCGAGACCCTGCAAGGGCTTGGCGATTTCCGGCGTAAACCCGTCGGCAATTTGCGTTAGGGCTCGGGCGGTCGTCTGTCGCGCGTCGAGGGGGAAATCGTCGAAATCCTTCCTTGCCCGTTTGATCCACGAAATGTTGCGTTCGGTTTTGCGGACCATGACTAGTCTGTAGTGAAATCTAACAACATTGTCAATCTACCGCACCGCTTACGGGACCCGACACTTCATACGTAACCGCCCAGTTCCGGACGTCGTCGCAATCTGAACGGCCGACCGCTTTTGAGAGCGTAAGACATTCCTTTGAACGGCCGGAATTGGGAGC
>JBMOGG010000157.1:0-7099 GCA_049318505.1 Sphingomonas sp.
CATGGTTCACATCGCAGCGGCCAGATACTGGCTCAAATTTGTCCACGCCGCCTAGTCGGCGTAGTGATCCATCATTACCGGTTTCTAACGTTTCGTCATACCCCAAACACCTTCATCACTTCGTCGCCGAAGTGGTTGATGACCTTTACCGCGATCCGCCCGGTGGTGGGGCGAGCGAAGGGGCGGGAGGTGTCGCGGTAGAGGGTGGCCCAAGCGTCCTCGTCTACCTCCGCCTTCAACGCGGCTTTCAATTGCTTGTAGGGGTCGTTGGCGCCGAGGAAATAGGCGTGGCGGACGAAGAAGCTTTCCTCGTTGTACGCCGTGTCGACGAACCAGGCGGCGATACCCTCGACGTCGTTGGAGCGGACTTTGCCGGTGTTGGGATCATAGATATCGACGCCGTTGACCTTTACGGCGATGCGGCCGTCGGGCTGCTCCAGAATATCGATGTCGGGTTCGCCGAAGATGGTGAAAAGGTTGCCCTTGCCGGTGTTCTTGAGGTCATCGGCCATGTGCAGGTCGGGGTTCATCTTGGCCTTGAGCACTGGCAGTGGTCCGAGGCGCGTCAGGTCGGAAGCGTGGGCATCGAAGGCGAAGCTGCACGCGATCAACACGTCGAAGCGGATCTCTGCCGCCTCGCGCGCTGCTGCAGTCAGCTGGACGCGACTGACGGTGCCGAACTCGGGGCCGATGAAGATCGCTGCACGGCGCTCTGTCTCGCCCTCCAGGAAGCGACCTTCGGCGCCAATATACTCGCCCGGCCATGGCGTTAGGCTGGTGAAGGCTATGCGGTCGCCGCGTTCGACATGATGCACGCCGGCGGTCTTCAGATGTTCGATGACCATTGTAGCAAAATCGGTCTGGCTCGCGCTGATTGGAGCGCGCGTCTGGATGCCTTCCCTAGCGGTGATGTTGATCAGTTCATCGGCATCGGCAGGGACGATGCGGTGCGGCGAAAGGCTTTCCACCGTGAACGGCCCTGCAACGCGAATGCGGTTCGGGTCTGCATAGGGTTTGTCATAAAGGTATTCGACATCAGCGGCGCGAGCGATCGATGCGTCGATTTCCCGCTGTCGCGATATGCGCGCTTCCCACCACGCCTTGTGGACACCGAGGACATTGGACGACCACCCGCTCGGCGCCTCGCGTGGGATTTCCCACTCCTGCCACACATTACCGGTTATCTGGTTTAGTTCAGAGCGTAGCGGCTCGAGCCGCGCGTGCCACTTGTCCGATATAATGTCGATTTCGGCATTGTTGGCGATGGACTTGAGGGTAACATGTGGGACACGCTCATATGTGAAACCCTGTCGAATGTCGCCTAGCGTCGGTGTATCGCGTGGCGGCTTGCCGGAAATTTCAGCGTCTTTGCGACGGCCTTCGACGCTGTCCGCTAGCAGATACCACGGAAAACGCGCTGCCATCATCCGCGTGCGCGCTAACGCTAATGCGACGCGGCTTGTGTCGATCGTAATCCAGCGACGCCCCCACTGTTCGGCGACATACGCCGATGTGCCCGACCCGCATGTTGGATCGAGTATTAAATCGCCGGGATCGGTTGCCATAAGCAGACAGCGTTCGACGATGCGGCCCGCCGTTTGTACGACGTAAATTTTAGGATCACTTCTGCTTTGAATGCCGCCGATGTCGGTCCAAACATTGTTTAGTTCGATGGCCGTAAAGTCGTCTAAAAATCTGACGTAAGCGATACCGGAAGCCCCCTCGGGCAGGATGCGGCCTGCTTTTACTAAGCGGTGCATACCCTCCGAATGAGTTTTCCAAAACTGGCCTTTAGGAACCACAGAGCGGTTATTGAACTGCACGGGGAAGCTACCAGGTGGTCGCTGGCTTGTAAGCGTCGCTTTGCGAAAAACTCTCTCGTTTTCCTGCACATCATCGAAGTCGGAAACTGGCCGGGTACTGCCGTCGACCTTCATTGCGCTGCGGTACTTGCTCGCGCCCTCTCCACCAAATGCCTTTGTCGTGTAGGGTCTACGAAACTTGAGCGACCTCTTATTTCGAGAATACCAAAGTATATAGTCTGCTACTCCAGCCATGTGTTCTGCGGTTTGACCAGCAGTTTTCGTCATGGTTATCTGCGCAACAATGTTATCCTCCCCAAAAACCTCATCCATTAACGCACGGACCCTGTGGACATTCTCGTCCCCAATTTGCAGGAACACCGACCCGCTTTCGGTCAGAAGCTCACGCATTATGGTCAATCTGTCGCGCAGATAGGTCAAATATGAATGTATTCCATCCTTCCATGTGTCCCGAAAGGCCTTAATTTGCTCAGGCTCTCGACTCATGTCTTCGCGCTTACGGTCATCCACTTTTAGGTTTTGTGTGGAAACTTGCCAATTCGAGTTGAATTTGATGCCGTAGGGCGGATCGAAATAAATCGCCTGCACCTTGCCTTTCAGTCCCTCGCGCTCAGCAAGGCTCGCCATCACCTGCAAACTGTCACCAAGAATCATCCGGTTCGACCAATGCTGGTCGTGCTGGTAAAATTCGGTGCGCGCCATAGGGTCGTCGAGGCCGTTGAAATCGCCGAACAGATCGGGCGCGTCGGACTTGTCCTCGCGCGCTTCCTTTGATTGGCGCATCAGATCGTCGATGATCGCCTTGGGATGCACCTTTTCCTGGGTGTGGATCATCGGCGCGGTGACAATCAGGTCCGACCAGTCCTGCCGGTCCTTGCCGCGCCATACCAGTTGCGCGTCACCAATCTCGATACTGCCGGTGGTGTTGAGCTGCGCGACCTGATCCTTGGTCAGCGTGATCTTCGCGCCGTTCCAGACGATCTGCGGATCAAGGTCTTCATCCCGCGCCCGCGTCTCGCCCGTCGCTAGGGGCCGGGCGCGGGGGTAGGTGACCGGCGGCAGCGGCTGCATCTCCTCCTGCATCGCCGCCAGATCGGCCATTTCCGCGGTGGGAATGTTACGCCGGTTGTCCGGGTGGTTGAGCGTGCCGATTTGCTTCGGCCCCTTTGGCGTGCGGGCCATCAGTCATCATCCTTGGGTTTGGGGCCGGAAAGGCGGCGCGGTGGCGGTGGCAGCAACGGCCCGTTGCCGTTCAGCGAATCGAGCAGATCGATGATCTCCGACCCCTCCATCTCCTTGTGGAGTGCGAGCAGGTTGCGGACGATGCTGATCTTGCGATCTAGATTGGCGAGGCGCTTGCCTTCGGCATCGGCATCGTGATTGCGGGTTTCGGCGGCAACCTTTTCGGCCTGGGCGAGAACGAGCGCGGTATCGGCCTCAAGTTTCTCGTTTTGAAGGCCTTTTTCGCGCACCCGTTCACGGACATTGGCCAGCAAGCCCGAGGTGGTTTCGGACAGGGTTTCGCCGACGGTCTTGTTCTCCTGCACGTCGATGACGGTATCGAGCAAGTTAGACAGCGCGGTGTTGAGCTTTTTGCGGAAGGACCGATGCGCCTCCGCATCCTCGTTGGGGCGGTAGCGCGAGGGGTTGGCAATCGCGATGCGGCTGTTGCCGCCGGCAATCTGCGCCTGGACGGTTAGGAAGGTGTCGATGATGAGATCGGCGATGGCGATAGCTTCGTCCGAATCGAGCAAGGTGGCGATGCGGGCGACGCCGCGAGCGGTGAAGACGAAGGGCGGGTAGCGACGGCCACCGCGGCCGGGCTTTGAGATTGCAGATTGCAATCTCAAAGCGGCGAACTCAGCATCGTCGAGCTCGAAACCGTGGCTGGCATTGAACAGCCTAGGGTGCCGCCGCCGCACCTGGTTGAGGTAGGTCGTCGTGGTGCCGAAGCAGATCGCGAGGTCGGCATCGACGACAGTTCGCTCACCGCGAAATTCGTGAACCTGCATCGGAGGCAGATCAGCTTGTGGCGTCGGGAGCGTCATCCGGGAAGTCCCGGCTTTGAGATTGCAGTCTGCAATCTCAAACATGCTTGCGCCGCCATCTCAGCTCTCCCCCAATTGTGCTGGCGGCGGCAGCAGGCCTTCGACCAGTGCGGCGAAGCCGCTTTCGATCGCAAAGATATCGGTAAATTCGGCAAAGGCCCATGTGCCGAAGCTGCCGAGATTGTTGACCCCCGGCACCCACATTGTCTTCATCGTTTCGGACTTCAATTGGGCGTCGCCCTTGCGATAGCCCTTGGTCTCCAGCACCAGATTGAGCGGCTCGGCAGCGTCGATGTCGATCTGAACAATCATGTCGGGGATATAGCGCCGTGCCGTCGAGCCGTCGCGGTACGGTACTTCGAAGCCAAGTGCCTGGTTCTTGACGAAGGCGATGACACGGGAATGGGTTTCCAGCACGCGGGCGAGTTCCGCCTCCCATGTGCTGTCGCAGACGACATGGCTGACATGGCTGCGTTGCGGATCGGTGGCGTAGGTATCCTTGCTGGTCGTGAAGTTGACGAAGCGCGTGCTGCTGCGCGGATTATAGGGATCGAGGATTGCCTTGATCCGCGACGGCCCATGTTCAAAGCGCTGGCAGGCGAGGAAGATGCGCTCGGCCGCCTGGTCCTTGATTTCGCGATAGCCGTTTTCACCCAGCACGCCGATCGGTACGCTTTTGAGGACGAGATAGCCGCCATCGAGCCATTCGCGGACGACGCGGCGCACCTGACCGAAGAGGTGGACGGGAAGATCACCGTCCGGCCCGGCGAAACGCCTGAGGACATGGACGGCAAGGCTGTAGGCAATGGCGCTGACGCGTTGGTCTCCCAACCCTTCGACTCGCAGCTCCTCGCTGGCGCCGACAATCCCCTGCATGGTGACGCGCGACGGGCCGATCATGGCCGGATCGACGACGAGCCGGCTGTCGTCGGTGAACTGCGCGGTGATGCGCTCCTCCGGCAGATCGACGCGATAGCCTTCGACGCGCGGGAATGTGATTTCCAGTTCGGGCTTGAGCGCAACGCGTTCCTTGACCGCTTGGACGCGGGTGACCAATTTCGGTGGGGTCGGCTTGACCACCACCGGCTTGGCGGTGAAATCGAACGGGATGCCGAGCACATCGGCATACTCGACGTCGAACAGCCCTTCGCTGTTCAGTTCATAGGATTGCCGACGCAGGCCGCGGCCGACGACCTGCTCGCAGAGCAATTGCGTGCCGAAGGCGCGAACACCGAGGATATGGGTGACCGTATTGGCATCCCAGCCTTCGGTCAGCATCGAAACTGAGACGACACAGCGGATGCTTTCGCCGAGCCGGCCGACGCGGCCGACGGTGTTCATCACTTCGCGCAGCAATTCGGCATCGTCGATATCGTCGACGTCCTCGACACGACCTGTGCGATCCTGGCGCTCGCGGCGGAACTGCTCGATCTCGGCGGCGGCCAGGGCGCGGAAGTCAGTATCAAGCGCTTCGCCGCTTTCAAGCTGCGCGCTGTCGATCAGGAGGGTTGGCGCGCGGCCGATCCGGTTGCCGTGTTCGTCATAGTTGCGAAACAGCGCCAGGTGGCCGCGGTGGATGTTGACCAGCTCGCCATCGGCATTGGGGCGGTCCCACCCCGAGATCCATTCGTAAATCAGTTTCGAGGTCGACGTGTTGTTGCAAACGACGATGAACACCGGCGGCACCGGAATGCCGGCACGGCGCCACTCGTCGTCCACTTTCACATAGTGGTTGTAGAGGGCGTCGAGGGCGGTCAGCAGCTCGGTCGGCAGCTTGAGCGGGTCGAGCTCCTCGGATTTCTTGGCGCCCTTCTTGGGCATCTCCTTCCCGATATGGTCCCACAGCTTGCGATAGATCGGCATATCCGCGATCGGCAGATTGTCTGCCACGGGCACGCGCGGCAGTTTGACGATGCCGCATTCGATGGCGTCCATCAGCGAGAAGTCGCTTACCACCCAGGGGAACAAGGTGCCTTCGACATAGCCCGAGCCGGCGAGGAAGAACGGGGTGGCGGACAGGTCATAGACGGCGCGGACGCCGACTTTGCGCTTGAGCGCCTTGAGACCATTGATCCAGAGGCGCGCAGCTTCCTTGTTTTCCTTGGCTTCCGCCTTGGTATCGGCGTCGGCGATTTCCTCGACGCTGCCTTGGGGGCGTTCTTCGTAACAGTGGTGCGCTTCGTCGTTGATGACGACGACATTCTTCATCGCCAGAAGATCGCCACATGCGCGTTGGAGCATCTGGCCTTCAGTTTCTGTCGTCTTCGGCGCTTCGCCGCGCCCTTGCAGCAGGCTCTTGCCGACCTTGGAAAGGTCCAGCGTCTCACGCCGCTTGAAGGCATGATAATTGGTGATGACGATCTTCGCCTTGGCGATATCACCGAGCATGTCGGACGGCACGATGTCGCGAAAGCGATAATAGTTGTCGGGATCGTCGGGCAGCAGCACCCGTAGACGATCCTTGATGGTGATGCCGGGCGCGACGATCAGGAAGCCGCGGCTGAAATGCGAACTGGTCGGCGAGCGCACAGCGTTGACCGTTTGCCAGGCGATGATCATCGCCATCACGGTCGTCTTGCCGGCGCCCGTCGCCATCTTCATGGCGATCCGCAACAGGTCCGGGCTCGACTGCTGATTCGCGCCGCGTACGTGTTCCCAAATGTGGGCGTAGCGCCTCTGGCCTGACGCTACCTCCGTTAGCCAGATGACAGTTTCAACCGCTTCGACCTGACAGAAGAATGGGCGGAGTCCCTCAACCTCGGTTCGCCGCCAATGATGCAGGAGCCTGGCCGTTGCTGGCGTTACGCCCCAATCCCGATCGCTCGGAAGGCTTCGCCACGATGCAACGTGTGAGCGGATTTCGTTGATGATCGGCTTCGGGTTGTATTCCTGGTCGTCGTCGGTCAGGCCAGCAGCATCCTCAAAGACCAGTGATGTCTGCCCGGCTTTAGCCGACTTCCGCTTGGGCTTTGGAACGGGGGTGATGAAGTCGCACGGGCGGCGGCCATCGATCGGAGGCACTTCAAGTGGCTGGCCATCGTCGTCAAGCGCATGAAAGCGTGTCGGCACTTCATACGGCGAGTTGAGAATCGGGTGGTCATAGAAACTGGTCACGAATGGCCCCCGCCGAACTTTCTTATTGGCAATGTGTTAGCAGCTTCCATCAGAATACAGCTAGGAGGCGTTGACAAATTCATGCATCCACAGCCGGATTGAGACGAGGTGTAT
>JBMOGG010000158.1:0-6899 GCA_049318505.1 Sphingomonas sp.
CGGCGGCGCGAAGATCGCAACACTGATGGCGATGCCCGCAGCCAAGGGGTTGTTCCACAAGGCGATCACGATGAGCGGGCAGCAGGTGACGGCGTCCGGACCCCTCAATGCCGAAAAGCGCGCGCGGTCGTATCTGGCGAAGCTCGGCGTCGATCCGGTGACCGCGCCGGTCGAGGCTCTGGTCGCCGCACTCGATGCGGTCGACCCGGTGCTGGGCGGCGGCGTGTATTTCGGCCCGGTGCTCGACGGGCGAAACCTGATGCGCCACCCCTTCTATCCCGACGCCGCGCCGCAATCGCTCGGCATTCCGATGATGATGGGCAATTGCGTCGCCGAGGCGCGCGCCTTTTTTGCGTCTGATCACCCCAAGCTGCGCGGGCTCGACTGGAGCAACATCGCAACGCGCACGGCGCCCGAGCTCCGCATCGATATCGATCCCGAAATGGTCGTGCGCACGTATCGCGGCTGGTTCCCCGATTTGCCGCCGACGGGCATCTTCATCAAGGCGGTCACGGCAGGGCGCAGCTGGCGCGGTCAGATCATTCAGGCGGAGGAGCGCGCCAAGGCGGGCTACCCAGCCTATGTCTATCAACTCGATTTCGAGGACGCCAAGCACACCGACGACATCGGCCTGTCGTTCGGCACCACGCCCGACATGACTCCCGTGCAACAGGCAATGAGCGAGCGGATGATGGTCGCCTTCGCGCGCTTTGCCCGCACTGGCAACCCTGGCTGGCCCGCTTATGATCTGGCGAGCCGCAAGACGATGGTGTTCGACACGGTCTCGCGGGTCGAGAGCAATCCCCGCGGTCGCGAGCGCGATCTTTTTGCCGCTGTTCCCTACGTCCAGCCCGGAACCTAAGGCGCTTTCACCGGGTAGGCGATGATCATCGCAAGCGGCGCTTTACCTGTTTGCCGAATGCCGACGACGGCACCGTCGTACAGATAGGCCGCCATTCCCGCCGACACTTGCTTCGTAGTGCCGTCCGAAGTGACTTCGCCCTCGCCGGATTCGACATAGTAGACTTCATCATGCGCAATCGGGTGCAGGCCGATGGCGGCACCGACGTGCAGCACGCGCTTGCGGAATTCCATCGTGCGGGGTTGCGGCACCGCATCGCTGATGCGGTAGGCGGTGCTCATGCCGATGGCTCCGTGCGGCGGCGCCTCATCGCGCTTGACCGCGCTTTCTTCGACGATCACCATCGGCGGCGCCGCGGCGAGCAGGAGCAGCGCAGCGATCATTTTCGCATCGCGGCGTCGCGTGCGCTTAGTTTCTCCTGGATCGGTCCTTTCTGACCCGGGTACAGCCCCGATCTCGGTTCCATCGTTACCAGATCCCAGTCGGCCTCGACGAAGGGCGCACGCGTGATTTCCTGCACGGGATAGGCGCTCCAGTCCTTCTCGTCGTTGATGATCGTCCCGCGCCCTTCCGCAATGAAATACAGCACGCGGATGTCGTCTGCATCGCGGTCCCACGGGCGTGCACCGGCATTGGCAAGCAAATGGGTTTCCACATCGCGCGTCGGCAGCACGGCAAGACCGGACGGCCAGGACACCGGCTTGGGACTGTTGATCAGCTTTGCCCGTGTCTCGCCGTAACGGCCGAACATCGGCAGCGGTGCTCCCCACTTGTCGACAGCAATATTGTCCTTGGCGTAGTATTCGAGGTTGCCGTCGCCGCCGAGGGTCAGAAAGGGCAGCCCGACGGCAGTCGAAACGCCACCACGCACGACATTGCCGACGGCCGACATCTGCCCGTTCTGATAGGGATAGCTGCCCCATTCCAGCGCCATCAAATTGTAATGAAGCGCGCGCTCGCCCGGATTGTAGATGAGATTGTTCACGACCGAGCCACGCGCCCCGCCCTTGAACAGGGGGTTCCGCTCCAGATTGTGCGCCCAGATGTTGCGATAGAACAGAATGTTCGATGTGTTGTCATGAATGAGCGAGCCCTTTGAATGCTCGCCTTTCGGATGGCTCGCATCGGCAAGGCCCTCGCTCGCCAGATTATACGAAAAGGTGATGTTGCGGCTGGTGTTGGCACGCCACTCGTCGGGCGTCTTGCCGTTGAAGCGCGGACCGCTGGCCGACATGTTCTCGTCGATTGCCCAACTGAACGTATTGTGGTCGACGATCACGTTGTATGCGCCGATCGTAGAAAAGGAATCCGCTTCCCACCCGCTGCGCTTGGTCTGGTCATCGGCGCCGGTGCGAACGCGGATATGGCGAATGACGACGTCGTGGCCGTGCAGGTCGATGCCGCCTTTTATGACCGTGATGCCGGGGGAGGGGGCAGTCTGGCCCGCAATGGTCAGGAATGGCTCGCGAATGACAAGCGTCGAACGCTTAAGGTCGATGACTCCGCCGACTTCGAAGACGACGATGCGCGGGCCTTTGGCCTCGACCGCGGCCTTGAGCGAGCCAGGGCCGTCGGCCGCCAAAGTCGTGACCCGGATGATCCGCCCGTCACGCCCGCCGACGGTGCTCGAAGCCCAGCCGACAGCGCCGGGAAAACTCGTTTCCTGCGCAGGAGCGAGGCCGGGCACGGCCATGACAAGTGCTGCCACCAAGGTTGTTACCTGCCGCATCACACTCTCCTTGGAACCGCCGTCTTGACATCGGCTCGATTTGACCGCTAATCCATATGACACCGGTTACTTTGACGCAAGTCTGCCGGAAAATCGATTGTCGCAACAGGCAACGATCTTGGGATTCGAGGGGCTGAAAGTTCGTTTCCGATCGGAAAGAGCAGCAAGGCCCAGAGTTTTTTAGGTAAAAAAGACACCGGTGTCATAACCGGAAAACGGGGAGGTTTATGATGACGAGATTCCAGCGGAGCGCCACATTGCTGTTGGCTTCCACAGCGCTGATGGCCATGGGCACGACAGCCGCGAAGTCACAGGCAACACCGCCCGCGGCAGCGCCCGAGACGGATGCAGCGGAAATCGTCGTTACGGGCTTTCGCCAGTCGCTCGAGGCCGCGCTCAACCTGAAGCGGACGTCGGTTGGCGCAGTCGATGCAATCGTTGCCGAGGACATCGCCAAATTCCCCGACCAGAACCTTGCCGAGTCGCTGCAACGCATCCCGGGCATTTCGATCCAGCGCGACGCGGGCGAAGGTCGCGCGATCACGGTTCGCGGCCTTGGCGCCCAGTTCACCCGCGTGCGCGTCAATGGCCTAGAAACCATTGCGACGTCGACTGACGGCGCCGCCTCCAATCGTGATCGATCGTTCGATTTCAACGTGTTTGCGTCCGAACTGTTCAGCAGCATCGTCGTGCACAAGACCGCCGAGCCCTCGCTCGACGAAGGATCCTTGGGTGCCGTCGTCGACCTGAACACCGGCAACCCGCTCGCGGGCAAGGCAGGCCTGCATGGCGCGCTGTCAGTGGTCGGATCGTATAACGACCTGTCGAAGAAACTCGGGCCGCGCGTCGCCGGTTTGCTGAGCTGGCGCAATGAAGATGGCACTTTCGGTGTCGCCGTGTCGGCGGCCTATTCGAAAGTGAAGACACTCCAACTCGGCAACAACAGCGTACGCTGGGCACAGGCGCGTTTTGACAGTGTCAACGGCGCGCCCTGTTTCACGACGACGGCCACCAGCGGAATTGGTTCGCCGAATACCGGCGGCGTCTACACGGTCGGTCGCAGTGCCGCCTGCGACCAGGCTGCGCTTGCCTTCCACCCGCGTATTCCGCGCTACGGCGAGATCAGCCATGATCGTGAACGGCTTGGCCTCACGGGCTCGATCCAGTTCGAGCCGAGCACGAGCACCAAATTCTCGATCGATGGCCTGTATTCGCGGTTCAAGGAAGCGCGTGGGGAGAAATGGGGCGAGGTCTTGCTGCGCACGCTCGAGCGGCCGATCGACGTCGTCAATCCTATCTACGACTCCAACAACAACATGATCTCGGCCACGCTCAACGACGTCTATGTCCGGACCGAAAACTATATTCGTCAGTCGAAGACCGAATTCTACCAGTTCGGTGGTACCTGGGACCAGTCGATCGGCGACAAGTTCCGCTTTACGTTGCTCGGCGGCTTGTCAAAGTCGAACGCAGACATTCCGGTCGAGACCACGATCCTGTTCGATGATCGCGACGCGCAGGGCTATTCCTACGACTATCGCAATATGGCGACGCCTAAGCTGACCTTCGGGACCAGCGTGACCGATCCTGCGGTGTTCCAGCTTGCCGAAATCCGCGACCGCCCGTCGAACGTCACCAACAAGTTCCGCACGGCGCAGTTGCGCGCTGAATGGGATGTCGCCGAAGGCTTCACGATCAAGGCGGGTGGCGTCTATCGCCGTTACAATTTCGACACGCTCGGTTTTCAGCGCGATACCGTCGTCTGCGGCAATGGCGGGACGAGCCTCATCACAGGCGCCAATGGGACGATCGCCTGCTCGCCGACATCCCTTTTCGGCCCGACCGCAGTCTATGGCTTCCCTGTCACAGCGGCGCTTTCGGAGACGTTCAACATCGGCAAAGCTGGTCAACCGGCAGGCACGACGAGCAATTTCCTGATCGCTAATCTGCCTGCCACAACAGCCTTCACCGGGCTGTACAACCGCGTCGGCGCCCCAGACCTGGGCAATACGCGCTCTGTTACCGAAACGACCAAGGGCGGCTATTTGCAGTTCGACGTGAAGGGAGAGCTGTTCGGCCTCGAATATGCCGGCAATGCAGGCGTTCGCTACATCAAGACCGAGCAGAGTTCGACGGGTTTCCTCAGCGGTACGCGGGTCACCGTGGACAGGACCTACGACGACTGGCTGCCCTCGTTCAATGTTGCGCTCTACCCGGTGCGCAACGTCGTCATTCGCGGGGCTATCGCCAAGGTCATGACGCGTCCGGCGCTCGGCAATCTGACGCCGGGAGGCACCATCGACGGCTTCAACTTCCGCATAACTTATGGCAATCCGCAGTTGAACCCGTTTCGTGCGACGAATTTCGATCTCGGGGCCGAATGGTACTTCACGCCGGGCGGCATCTTGTCGGTTGCGGGCTTCATCAAGAAGGTGGAGAGCTTCCCGATCAGCCAGGCGTTCACAGCGACGTTCGCTTCAACCGGGCTGCCGCGCGAAGCCTTGCCGCCGAGCTCGCCTGCGTTCATCAACTTCGACCCTAACCAGCTCTATACGATCACCGCCAACGTCAACGGGACGGGAGCAACGCTGAAAGGCGTGGAACTGGCGCTGCAACTGCCATTCAGCGCCTTCACGTCGGACAAAGTCCTGAAGAACTTCGGCGTCCTTGCGAATGCGACGTTTATCGATTCGACCGCAAGCTACAATGTGCAGGGTCCAGCGGTCGTTCCGGGCGGCCCGTTGGTCAATACCGTGCGCACAGCAACGCTGTTCGGTGTCTCGAAGCAGGCCTATAACACCACGCTATACTACGACGACGGCAAGTTCAGCACACGGGCATCCGCCAGCTATCGCAGCCGCTACATCGATGCGAATTCAGGGACTGGCAACATTTTCGAAGGCTATGGTCCGACCTGGAACGTCGATGCATCGATCCGCTACAAGTTCACCGACTGGATGGAATTGTCGGTGGAGGGCAACAACCTGCTCGACACCTATCGCTATCGCTACACCGACTTCGATGCCGACCGGAACTACGAGAACAACCATTTCGGCCGTACGATCCTGTTCGGCGCCCGGTTCAAGATGTAGCCGACGGACAATGTTCACCCGCCGCAGCGGATTGATTGGAGCCGGGGCGGCGGGGCTGACACGTGGCATGCCACTTTCGGCGCAAGGGTCAGCTGCGACATCGTCGCTTGACCCCTATGACGGGATGCGCTGGGGCCGGGGCTATGAGGGGCAGCGCAAGGCCGATCTCGGTACTGGACAATTTCTCAATCCCGTCTTTGCCGGCGACCATCCGGACCCGACGATCCTTCGCGACGGCGACAACTATTACCTGACCTTTTCCAGCTTCGACGCTTATCCGGGCATCGTCATATGGCACAGCCGCGACCTGGTGAACTGGACGCCGGTGACCGCTGCACTGCGGACGCCGATCGGCTCGGTCTGGGCGCCGGACCTCGCGAAGCATGAACGCAAATACTATTGCTACATCCCAGCGCGTACCCCCGCGCGCCGGTCGATCTATGTCATAACGGCGGACAGCATGGCCGGGCCATGGTCGGACCCGGTCGACCTCAACCTGCCCCAGCATATCGACCCGGGACATGCTGTCGATGCGCAAGGGCGGCGCTGGCTGTTCTTGTCCGGCGGCGACCGCGTGCCGCTGACGGCGGATGGCCTCGCCACTGCCGGTCCGGTTACGCACGTCTATGACCCCTGGCGCTATCCGGCCGACTGGGTGGTCGAGGGGTTTTCGCCCGAGGGGCCGAAGATCGTTCGACGCGACGGCTTTTACTACCTCGTGACGGCGGTCGGCGGCACGGCGGGGCCGCCGACGGGGCATATGGTCATCGTCGCGCGGAGCCGGACGCTCGATGGCCCGTGGGAGAACGACCCCGCCAATCCCGTTATGCGAACCACCTCGGCGCACGAGAAATGGTGGTCGCGCGGCCATGCGACCTTGGTCGAAGGGTCCGGCGGCAAATGGTGGACCGTCCTTCATGGCTATGAGAACGGCTATTGGACCCTGGGGCGCCAGACCCTGCTTGCGCCTGTCGCGTGGAGCGCCGATGGCTGGCCGCGGCTTGGCGGCGGCGACTTGTCCCGCCCCTTGCCCATGCCCCGGCGCATTGCCGGCGAAACGCATGGCCAGCCACTGAGCGATGATTTTTCGCGCGATCGCTTCGGTACGCACTGGGCGTTCTACGACCCCGGTGCGGGCGAGCGCGCGCGCGTCAGCTACCCGCCGGGCGCGATGCGGCTGCAAGGCAAGGGGGCGACGCCGGCCTGGAAGGATGCC
>JBMOGG010000159.1:0-6874 GCA_049318505.1 Sphingomonas sp.
CCGTCGTCGCTGCGGTGGAAGATTTCGATCCGTTCGGGTTCGAGTCCGTGGAAGTCGCCCTTGGCGAACTGGTCCCGGACGATTCGTCATGGAGGGTTCGCTTCGCACCTTCGCGCGCCGCGCTTGCCAATGGCGCAGAGCCGCTGCTCAGCATCCGCGAAATCGAACGGCTCGGTGGCTCCATCGTATCAGTCGATGTGTCGGCGCTGCCCACGCTTTGCGAGCTCGATCCCCAAGACAGCTATTTTGTCTGGACCTTGTCGGTTCCCGGCACCGTCGAAGAAGGCGTTATCGCTGAATGCTTCGACTTCGTCGCATCGGACTCAGTCATAGAGATCACCAGGCATAGCGCATCGGCCCGGCCACCGGCACCGGTCACCAAGATCGCAGAAGTGATCCCTGCCGAGACGCCTCACCTGACACTGGTAGAAAAGACCGCACCGGCACAACATCCGGCAAATGCGCCCGAAGCACGCCCAACCGAGCAAGTGCACCAGACCATCCGCGTCGACCTTAGCAAGCTCGACATGCTGCTCAATCTTGTTGGCGAGTTGGTCATCCGCGGCTCGGTCCTGTCCGACAGGCTGTTACCGGCCGACCAGGAACGGGTCGAATTGCCCGAACTTGCCCGGCTGACGCACGAAATCCAGGACAATGTGATGTCGCTGCGCGCGCAGCCCATCCGCCAGGCATTCTCGCGCGTGCCCCGCATGCTGCGCGACCTGGGGGCCGAAACCGGCAAACAGGTCATCCTCGAGATCATCGGTGAGACGACGGAAGTCGACAAGGGCGTGATCGAAAAGATTGGCGATCCGCTGACGCACATGATCCGCAATGCGATAGACCATGGTATCGAGGAACCGGCAGAGCGTCTGGCCGCCGGCAAGCCCGCCGAGGGGCGGATTACGCTGTCCGCCGAGCAAAAGGGTGCACGCATCTTTGTGCGGGTCAGCGACGACGGCAAAGGCATCGATCGCGAGCGGGTCCGGGCCAAAGCAATCGAACGCGGCATCATCGCCGCCGATGCAGTGCTGTCGGTCGAAGAAATCGACCAGCTCATCTGCGCACCGGGCTTTTCGACGGCGGAGGCGATTTCGAACATCTCCGGACGCGGCGTTGGCATGGATGTCGTACGTTCGAGCGTCGAGGCGCTGGGCGGTCGCGTTGATATCACGTCGACACCTGGTGTCGGCACCAGCTTCACAATGATCCTGCCGCTCACGCTGGCCATTCTCGACGGCATGATCGTGCGACTGGCAGGACAACGTTTCGTCCTGCCGCTCGCCAACGTCATCGAAACGGTCCGGCCGGATCAAGGGCAAGTACATGCCATGACGCCCACCAGCGAAGTCATCGAACTGCGCGGCGTATATCTGCCCGTCAAACGGCTGAGCGACCTGTTTGGCCTCGGCGGCGACGAGCCTGCCGATCCACAGGCATCGCTCGTCATCATCGTCGAAACGGAGACCGCCGGTAACGTCGGCATCATGGTCGATACGATCGACGACTGCCGCGAAGTGGTCATCAAGAGCCTCGAACAGAACCTGCATCCCATTCGGGGCCTTGGCGGCGCGACGATCCTGGGGGACGGCTCGATCGCTCTCATCCTCGACATCGAGGCGCTGGTGGCGTCGACCGGACAGCTGGGCCTCAGATATCAACCTAAAGGATTAGCGGCATGAGCGCTTTGAACGCTCCCGGCGAACGCAAGATCGTCACTTTCTCGCTCGGCGAACAGATGTTTGGCATCGACATGCGCTCGCTGATCGAAATCCGCGAATGGGAAACGCCAACCCCGCTGCCGAGCGTTCCCGCCTATATCAAGGGCCTCATCAACCTGCGCGGTACCATCGTCCCGGTGGTCGGGCTGGCCGAACGGCTCGGCTGGAAGCCCAGCGTGCTGCACGCGCGCTCGTGCCTCCTCGTCGTCACAATCGCCGGGAAGCAGACCAGCTTCCTCGTCGATGAAGTCGCCGACATTATCATGGTCAACGAGGATGACATCCAGCCCGCACCCGGTATCGAAATCAACGAGGAGAACTTCATCGCTGGCCTGGTGCAGGTCGCACCCCGCACGCAGGAAGGCGCGCCGACGGCAGAAAGCTCAGCGATGGTACTTTTGCTCGACCTCGACGCGCTCGGCCTGACCCGGCATCTCGAGTTGGCTGCGTGATCGATACTCTGGAAGCGCGGACTGCAGCCGGCGGATCCGGCAAACTGCCGGGGTCGGTTTTTGCCGAACTCGGCAGGACCGAGTTCGCAGCAATCGCGCAGATCATGCAGGAGGAGACACGGATCAGCCTGACGCCGACGAAGACCACGCTCGTCCAGTCGCGGCTAAGCCGTCGCGTGCGCGATCAGGGACTGGTGAGCTTTCGCGACTATTTGAAACTGGTCAATTCAGACCCCGTGGAACGTGCCGCAATGATCGTGGCGCTTACCACGAACCACACGCATTTCTTTCGCGAGAACCATCATTTCGAGCATTTGCGGGAAACTGTCCTGCCCTGGTTAAAGGACCGTGCGCGCGAAAAGCCGGTGCGCATCTGGTCTGCCGGATGTTCGACCGGTGAGGAAGTCTATTCAATCGCCATGTGCATGCTGGGCAGGGATCGCTCTTCG
Source organism: Sphingomonas sp. (assembly GCA_049318505.1). Classification (GTDB taxonomy): domain Bacteria; phylum Pseudomonadota; class Alphaproteobacteria; order Sphingomonadales; family Sphingomonadaceae; genus Sphingomonas_O. Next base: position 2,623 of record JBMOGG010000159.1, read on the forward strand.
GCGGCCTGGCTGCGGCAGGGCGACATTCGTCTGCTGGCGACCGATCTGGCCCCGCATGTCATCGAGGCGACCCGAAGGGGCGTTTATTCTGCATCGACGATCGAACGCGTTCCGGCGGCCTATCGCGCCGCCTGGATGCAGCCGTCGGGAAATGACTTCGTCATGGCCCAAGAAGCACGCACGCTGGTGACAGCACGGGTTCTCAACCTGTTCGACCCTTGGCCGATGCGGCACCAGTATGACGTGATCTTTTGCCGCAATGTCATGATCTACTTCGACGACGAAGCAAAGGCGGAGCTTGAGGCACGTTTTCTCGCCATGCTCGCACCGGGCGGCTATCTGTACATCGGTCATTCGGAACGGCTCATCGGCGCCGCTGCGCACGGCATGATGGCGTGCGGCCAGACGACTTATCTCAAGCATGGCGGTAGCGCGAGATGACCAGCACCATGACGAGCAATGGCCCGGTCCGCGTGCTGATCGTCGACGATAGTCCCTCGATGCGCGCCGCGCTGAACCTTATCCTTTCGGCTGATCCCGATATCGAGGTCGTGGGGCTTGCGCCTGAGCCCAACGCGGCACGTGCTATGATCAAGGACCTCAATCCCGATGTCTTGACACTCGACATCGAGATGCCGGGCATGGATGGGCTGTCGTTTCTCGAACGGATCATGCGGCTGCGACCAATGCCAGTGGTGATGTGCTCGACGCTGACGGCCCGGGGTGCCGCGGCCACGATCGAGGCGTTGCGGCTGGGTGCGGTCGATTGCATCGCAAAGCCCACCGGCAATCCGCTCGAGATTGCACGGGATGCGGCCCTTTTGTGCGTGACAGTCAAGGCCGCGGCCCGGTCTACGGTGCGACGCGCGCCGGACCAGATGGCACTGGTCAAGTCTGTTGCGCCCGGCGCGTTGCGCGACGTCGTGATTGCCGTCGGTGCATCAACAGGCGGGGTGGAAGCGCTGTTTTCGATCCTAACGGCGTTGCCAGCAGATTGTCCGCCTATTCTGGTCGTCCAGCACATGCCGGCGGCTTTCACCTCCGGGTTCGCGTCGCGCCTCGACAAGGAATGCGCGATGCGCGTGGTCGAAGCGGTCGACGGCATGCCTCTTGCGCCGGGCACGGTCTACATCGCGCCCGGCGGGCACACGCATATGGAACTCGTCGACGGCATTCACGGTCGCGTCAAGCTCCGCGCGACAGAGCCCTGCGGCGGTCATCGCCCTTCGGTCGATGTCCTCTTCCGGTCGGTTAGCGAAGTGGGCCCGGCAGCAGTCGGCGTCATGCTGACCGGCATGGGGTCCGACGGTGCCGAAGGGTTGTTTGCGATGCGAACCGCCGGTGCCCGAACGCTCGGCCAGAGCCGTGAAACATGTGTCGTCTACGGAATGCCGCGCGCTGCGTTCGCCCTGGGTGCCATCGACCGCGAAGTCCCCTTATCCGCCATGCCCGAGGCAATCCTCGGCGCGTGCCGCAAATAGAATCTGGGAGCGATTGATGCCGGCAGCAGCTGCAATCAGGGTGATGGTGGTCGACGATCAGACCAGCATGCGCGCGATGATCCGCCGCACCCTTCAGGACCTTGGATTCAAGCACGTCCGCGACAAGGCCAGTCCGGTCGAAGCGCTGGCCGCGATCCGTGCCGACCGCGTCCACCTGATCATCTCCGACTATAACATGCCCGACATGGACGGGCTCCAATTCCTCGAAGAGGTGCGCAATGACGCCGTCATCGGGAAAACCGTGTTCATCATGCTGACGGGTTCTGCAGATCGCCAGATCGTTCAGAAAGCAGCGGCGCTGGGTGTCAACAATTATGTCGTAAAGCCGTTCTCGGCTGCCGCGCTCAAGGAAAAGATCGAGCGCGTCTTCGGCGAGCTGAGCTGACCGGATGCGCCGTGTTTCGATCTTTCAGGGCGAGAACCATGTCTCGGGTGAACCCGATGTTGTCATCTCGACGCTTCTGGGGTCCTGCGTGGCCGTCTGTCTGCAAGACCCTGTCGCGCGCCTTGGGGGCATGAACCATTTTCTGCTGGGCGAGCCGGGCAAGGACAGCTCAATCCAGCAGCGCGACATGCAACGTTACGGCGTCCACGCGATGGAACTGCTCATCAACGAACTAATGTGCCGAGGGGCGATGCGTTCGCGGCTGCGCGCGCACCTGTATGGCGGCGCCAACATCATTGCCGGCCTGGGTACCATCGGCAGCAGCAATGCCGCATTCGCCGAGCGCTTCATGGAAACCGAAGGCATCGTCGTCGGCCACAGCGACCTGGGGGGCCACCGCGCCCGCTGCGTGGAATTTATGCCGTACGAAGGCAAGGTACGGTCGCGCGCCGTCACCCAAGCTGCACCGGTACTGCGCGCACCGGTGTCGCTACCCGACGGCGAACTCGAATTGTTCTAACGAATTTCTTTGCGTCGCACCGGCACACTCGAACGGGTCTATATTGAGCAATGGCATATCTCGATTATCACGCATCCCCACCCATCGCAGCGGAGCTTCGGGACCTCAGCGCGCGCATCAAGACGCGCGCCGACGTGCTCGTTTCGGACGAGAGCCTGGCGATTACCTATAGGGGAGTGCTCCAGACTTTTGACCTGGTCATCCAGCGCGACGATGAAAGTGCCGACCTGCTTGACCAGGGTGCCTGGGGGGCCCGGTCGAAGGAAGCGATCGACGGGGTTCTTTTGAGCATGGTACAGAACAAGTTGCGCTCTGCGCGCGCGGCGGTTTGATCGCTATGGCAAAGGCCCCTGTCGGAAACGCAAAGCGTCCGATCGTCATCCGGAAAATCAAAAAGGGCGGGCACGCCGCGCATCACGGCGGCGCGTGGAAGGTCGCCTATGCCGACTTCGTGACGGCCATGATGGCATTTTTCATGCTGCTGTGGCTGCTGGCCAATCCCGACAAGCAACGCTTAAAGGGTCTGGCGGAGTATTTTTCGATGGCGCCGCCAACCTCGTCGCCCTCGACCACGCTCACGCGAACACCCGGCGATCAGCCGGGCCTAGGGGGCCGGCAGAAGCAGGCACAGTCCGATAACAAGAATTCCGTCGGCCAGCCGATAGCGTCTCAGAAAAGCGGGCAAGCCCGCGGCATGACCGCCTCCATTCCCGACCCAGCGATGCGCGTCATGGCGCAAGAAATGCGCCTTGCGCTCGCGGCCGCACCGCAAACGCGCGACGCTCAGGACGCGATTGGCGTGGAAACCAGCCGTGATGGCGTGCGGATCAGCCTGATGGACACGGCCAAGCGGTCCATGTTCATCAGCGGCACCGCCGTGCTCAACCCCTTTGCCCGCGAAATGCTGAGGGCGGTCGCGCAAAAACTCGCCAAAACCGGCGCGCAGGTCGCGATCGAGGGCCATACCGACAGCGTCGGCGGGCAAAACGACAAGAATTGGCGCCTGTCGGCCGAACGCGCGCTCGCGGCACGTAACGCCATGCTCGGACAAGGTATGACCGAAGACCGGTTTTCTGAAATCGTGGCTCTTGGCGGCACGCGCCCAGTCTATCCCGGTGAACCGTCTCGCCCCGAAAATCGCCGGATCACGATCATCGCACTGGGCGAGGCACCGAGCCTGCCCAGCGATTCAAGCTTCAAATTCTGATCGGCGCGACCATTGAAAAAAGCCCTCACTATTCCGCTGCTGGCAATCACAGGGATCGCGGTTGGCGGCGGTGCCGCCTTTGGCGTGCAGCAGCTGTTTCCGCCGCAGGCCAAGGCGGCGGCACATCCGAAAATCGTGAAGGCTTTCGTGCCGACGGGCAAGCTGCTTGCGCCCCTGGTTTCAGCCGATGGGCGCCTGGCAGGCTATGTGACATTCGAGCTGCAACTCGAGACCGAGGAAACCGATGTCGACTATGTGACCGCGCGGCTACCCTTGTTGCTCGACGCAGTGAACATGCGAACGTTCCGCACACCTATGGCCACCGGGCCCGATGGCATCCTTCCCGATCTCGCCGTGCTGCGTAAGCTCGTACTCGAGTCCGCTGCCACCGCATTTGGTCCCAAGGTCGTGCACCGCGTCGTCGTCATGCAGGCTACGCCCGCGTCGAGCGGGTAGTTCGGCGCGGAGGGTAGCTCGCTGCGCTTCCTTCTTTAAGGGTGCCGGTCAGCCGAAACTTCGGATGAGCGACCCGGCGACCAAAGCCCAGCCATCGACCAGCACGAAGAAGATGATCTTCATCGGCAATGCGATCGTCGGCGGCGGCAGCATCATCATGCCCATGGCCATAAGAACGGCAG